>JASGEB010000224.1:0-13510 GCA_047606785.1 Pseudoxanthomonas sp. | reverse complement strand
TTCGGGCCGTCGCCGGCGCGCGCGCCGGCCACGGTCACCGCCACCGGCAGCAGGCCGACGATCAGTGCGGCGGCCGCGCCGCCGGCCCAGCGCACCGCACTGGCCAGCAGCACGAAATAGACCAGGTTGCCGAGCAGGCTCAACTTGACCAGCGCGCGCCACTCGGCCGCGCCGAGGCGGGCGGTGGCCGCCCGCCAGCGCGGCAGCAGCAGGCCGACGGCGATCGCGCCATAGGCCAGGTAGCGCGCCACCGACTGCTGCAGCGGCGAGAAGTCGCCCAGCAGTTGCGGGGTCAGGAACACCAGCCCCCACAGCGCGCCGGCGGCGATGCCGCTCCCGATTCCAGCCAGCAGTCGTTCGCGCATCGGGTACGGAGACGGCGCAGCAGCGCGCGTGGCCATCACTTGGCCCAGGTATCGCGTAATCCGACGCTGCGGTTGAACACCGGGTTTTCAGGGGTGTGCTCGCGGCGGTCGGCGACGAAATAGCCCAGCCGCTCGAACTGGAAGGACTGCTCCGGCGCGGCGTCGGCGGCGGCCGGCTCGATCCAGCCGCGCACGCATTTGCGCGAGTCGGGATTCAGATGGTCGCGGTAGCTCTTGCCGGCCGATTCGTCGTCCGGGTCGGGCACCGAGAACAGGCGGTCGTACAGGCGGATCTCGGCGGCCACCGCGTGGCGCGCGCTGACCCAGTGGATGGTGCCCTTGACCTTGCGGTTGGCGCCCTCCATGCCGGGGCGCGACTGCGGGTCGAGCCAGCCGCGCAGTTCGACCACGCTGCCGGCCTCGTCCTTGACCACCTCGTCGACGCGGGCGATGCCGGCGCCGCGCAGGCGCACCTCGCCGCCGGGCACCAGCCGCTTCCAGCCCTTGGGCGGCACCTCGGCGAAGTCCTCGCGCTCGATCCACAGTTCGCGCGCGAACGGCACCCGGCGCGTGCCCTGGCTCTCGTCCTTGGGATGGTTGGGGAAGGACAGCGATTCCTCGTGGCCCTCCGGCAGGTTGGTCAGCACCAGCTTCAGCGGATCCAGCACCGCCAGCCGACGCGGCGCGTGCGCGTCCAGGTCCTCGCGCAGGCAGCCTTCCAGCACCGAGAAGTCGATCACCGAGTTCTGCTTGGAGATGCCCACGCGCTCGACCAGCAGGCGCAGCGAGGCCGGCGTGTAGCCGCGCCGGCGCAGGCCCTGCAGGGTGGGCATGCGCGGGTCGTCCCAGCCGTCCACCAGCCCTTCGCCCACCAGCTGGGTCAGCTTGCGCTTGCTCATCACCGTGTAGTTGATGTTGAGGCGCGAGAACTCGATCTGGCGCGGCTTGCCGGCCTCCCGCGGCAGGCCCTTGGCGGCCAGCGGCTCCAGCAGCTGTGGGTGGCCGGCCAGGTCGACGTTGTCCACGCACCAGTCGTACAGCGGGCGGTGGTCCTCGAACTCCAGCGTGCACAGCGAGTGGGTGATGCCCTCGATGGCGTCGCCCAGGGCGTGGGCGAAGTCGTACATCGGGTAGATCGGCCACTGGTTGCCGGTGTTCTGGTGCTCGACGTGCTTGATCCGGTACAGCGCCGGATCGCGCAGGTTGATGTTGCCGCTGGCCATGTCGATCCTGGCGCGCAGGGTGCGGCTGCCGTCCGCGAACTCTCCGGCGCGCATGCGCGCGAACAGGTCCAGGTTCTCCTCCACGCTGCGGTTGCGGAAGGGCGAGTCGCGGCCCGGCTCGGTGAGGGTGCCGCGGTATTCGCGCACCTGCTCGGCCGACAGGTCGCACACGAAGGCCTTGCCGTCGGCGATCAGCTTGCGCGCGGCTAGGTAGTACACGCCGAAGTAGTCCGAGGCGTGGCGCAGGCTGGCCCAGTCGAAGCCCAGCCAGCGCACGTCGTTCTGGATGGCGGCGACGAACTCGGGGTCTTCCCTGGCCGGATTGGTGTCGTCGAAGCGCAGGTTGCAGTGCCCGCCGAACTCGGCGGCCACGCCGAAGTCCAGGCAGATCGCCTTGGCGTGGCCGATGTGCAGGTAGCCGTTGGGCTCGGGCGGGAAGCGGGTGCGGACCGCGCGGTGCCGGCCGCCGGCCAGGTCCTCGCGCACGATCTGGCGGATGAAGTCGCGGCGGCCGGGGTCGGCGTCTTCGACGGCAGCGGGCGGGGCGGGGGCGTGCGGGTCGGACATGCGGTGCGGGTGGGGGCGCGGCGGGGCAAACCGCAAGTCTACCCGGCGCCGGCGGCGTTGATCGGGCCGGCGTATGCTCGGCCCCATGCAGGTCGCCTACCGTGCCGACAACCTGTTCGACGCCCACCTGGCCAGGCACGCGCTGGAGCACGCCGGTATCCCGGCCTTCGTGTTCGGCGAGTCGCTGCTGGGCGCGGGCGGCGAACTGCCGCTGTTCGGGGTGCTGCGGGTATGCGTGCCGGACCCGCTGCTGCCGCAGGCGCGCACCGCCCTGCAGGCCGCCGGCGTGCTGGATCGCGGCGACGATCCGGCCTGCGAATCGGCCGACGTGGCTGGGCCGCTGCCGGCCTGGTGACCGCCAAGGCCGGCCTTGGGCAGGAGCGCACCGCAGGGGCGCGATTTGGCATCATCGAAAAGCTTCATCGCGCCCGCGAGGCGCCACCCACGGAGGATTCGCCATGGTCGATGCATCCCTGCTGGCCCGCCTGGGCATCGGTGCCTTCAAGCAGCGCCTGCCGCGTGCCGACGAGGCGCTGCCCGGCCGCGCCGCGCCGCTGCCCCTGGGTGATCGCCACTTCGTCAACGGCCACCCGCTGCGCGGGCCGTATCCGGCCGGAATGCAGGTCATCGACCTGGGCCTGGGCTGCTTCTGGGGCGCCGAGCGCAAGTTCTGGCAACTGCCCGGGGTGTACGTCACCGTGGCGGGCTACCAGGGCGGGCAGACCCCCAACCCGACCTACGAGGAAGTCTGTTCGGGCCTGACCGGCCACGCCGAGGTGGTGCGGGTGGTGTTCGACCCGGCGCAGGTCGGGCTGGAGACCGTGCTCAAGACCTTCTGGGAGGGCCACGACCCGACCCAGGGCATGCGCCAGGGCAACGACGTCGGCACCCAGTACCGCTCGGCCGTCTATTGCCATACGCCGGAGCAGTACGCGGCGGCCCTGGCCAGCCGCGCCGCCTACCAGCAGCGCCTGCATGCGGCCGGCTACGGCGAGATCACCGCCGAGATCGCGGAACCGGCCCCGCCGTTCTTCCACGCCGAGGACTACCACCAGCAGTACCTGGCCAAGAACCCCGCCGGCTACTGCGGCCTGGGCGGCACCGGCGTGAGCTGCCCGCTGGGGCTGGAAGCGTCGTAAGCGGTACAGAGTGCTTGATACGAGGGCAATTCTGAGCGCCCTCGCGGCCTACAGGCGCGAGACTATGCGGATGCATCGAGGACGCGAAGAGCTGCTGGGGTCAGGCTGGCAATGGCATTCCGGTGCAGGTTATAAAGCTTGCAGTTGGCACCAAGGAATTCAACCTGCAGGGATGGCCGTCACGTGTCTGCATTTGCACGAGGAATGCAATGGCCACGAATGGTCAGATCTCCATCCAGGCGTCTGGCGAGGATGGCCTGCGAACCGTGCGCAGAGCGCTACACGATGCATTGGACATCCAGGCGTTGTGGCGGTCGGCAGCAGCATTGGTCGTCCGGACCTTGCCCTGTCATTCGTGCAGCCTGTTTTATGACATAGAGGGCATGGCTCCTTATCAGGGGCAACATGTATTGGCTGATACAAGCGGTGAGAATGACGAGCCAGTGACCAGTCTGGATGTAGCGGCGCCCTATTTGAGCTCTCATCCCCTGGTGCGCATGTACACCTTTGCTCAGATTGCAGCCTGCGATGCGTGCGCACATGAGCGTCTGCAAGCACAAAATCCGTCGCCGCTATGGCGTGAATTCGTACATCTTGCTTTCTGGGACGGTGCTCGTTTGGAGGCTGTGATGAGCATCCGTATGCGGACTGGCGAGGAATCTCTGGATGATCGTGGGCGAGGCTTCTTGATGGATCTATACCGAGCCATGGATATGGGCTTGCAGCGCTTACGCCGATTTGAGGCCGATTTGGTGCGCAGTGGAGCATTGGGTGTTTTGCTCGGGCAGATACCTATGGCGGCGGCAATCATTGATCCGCACGGCAAGCCGAGGGTTATGTCAGTCGAGGCGGTCCGACTATTTGGTGCATGGGGGGGCTGTGACGGCAACCGCCTGCCGCAGGTGATCGATGCGGCTTTGCAGCCGCTCATGCCGTCCCTGCGTCACGGGCGGTTGCCCGTGCAGACACCAGTTGTGGTCGATCCGCTGGTGCCTGAGCGTTGGATGCGGCTGCAGATCAGCGCTCCGTTGTCCAGTCCTCTCGGACGCGTACACTATTTGTTGACTATTTTGCCGCATGTCTGGCAAACGTCGCTGATGGATCGGTTGTCTCCGCGCGAGAAACGTGTGGTCGAACTGATACTGGACGGATTGCGTACGGAGGACATCGCCGGCAAGTTGTCACGCTCGCCCAAAACCATCGAAAGCCAGATCGGCTCGGTCTATCGCAAGCTCAACGTGAAAAACCGCATGCAATTGATGCACAGACTGACGCAGACGTCTCCGGCATTTGTGCAGTCAGTGGCAGACCGTAAAGCGGGTGCTGCCCAGTTTCGTTAAAGGCCTTCGTCCGTCTGGGGGCTTCTAGACTGCCTCCTTCGCCCCCGCCGGGCAACGGGCGGGGGCGTGCATCACCGCGCACGGGTACCGAGTTACAGGTCAAACTTCATGTTTACTGCAAAGGTACGCGGTGTGCCCAGATACACGTAGGAAGGCGTGACCGCCCAGTAGGCGCGATTGAAGAGGTTCTCCACTTCGGCGCGGAAGGTCACCGGATGGCCACTGATCTGCATGGTGTAACCGACGCCGAGGTTGAACAGCGTATACGACTGGGCATCCACTACCGTCTCCAGCGTGGTATTGTTGTAGGCCACGCCACGGCCGAAGTATTTGCCCACGGCGTGCACGCTCAGGCCCGGCACCGCCTCGAAGTTGTACAGCGCCTCCAGCGAAGTGGTGAGCTTGCGGGTGCCTGCTTGCTCCTTGCCGATCAGCCAGTCGTTGCTGGTTTTCTGGTAGGACGAGTCCAACCACAGCAGCGAACCGCCCAGGCGTAGTCCGGTGGTGAGCCAGAGGTTGCCGCCCAACTCGGCGCCATCGTAGCGGATGTTGCCGTCCTGGACGTAGTAGTTGTCCGCAGTGACATAGGCCGCGCCGCGGTTGATGCGGTAGAAGGCCAGCGAGGCATCCCAACCTGCCTCCTGCCACTTTGCGCCGACTTCGTACTGTTCACTCTTGATCGGCTCCAGCACATCGCCATAGTTCTTGTAGCTGCTGCCGACGGTGCTGCCCGGCTCTAGCGACTGCACGTAGCTGGCATAAAGGGTGGCTTGCTGGACGGGTTTGTACATCAGGGCGTAGGTCGGCGTATTCACGTACTTGTTGTAACCTAGGTAGGTGAAATCGTAGTAGCCGTCGCTGCCCAGGGTGCGCGTGCTGTAGGCCCAGCGGTTGTACTTGATGTAGCGCCAGCCGGCCAGCAGCGACCACTTCTCACCCAGGCTGATGGTGTCGTTAAGGAAGCCGGAGGTCTGGCGGGTGACCAGGTAGGGATAGACGTAGCGGCTGGTGTCCTCGCTCCAGACGATGGTCTTAGGATCGTACAGGTTGTGGTAAAGCAAGATGCTTTCCGCCTGGCTGAAGTTCATCTGGCCAAGGCGCATGTCCTGCTTCTGGTAGGACGCGCCGACTACCAAGTCGTGCTTGAGCGGGCCGGTATAGAAGGTGCCCTGCAACATGCCCTGGGTGAACTCGGTGTTAGTGATATCCAGTCCGTTCCAGGTGGAGGTCATTAGGTCTCCCTGCTGGTTGAGCAAATAAGTGAAGTCCTCCAGGGCCAGTAGGTAGCTGTGCATGTGGCTGGTATTGAAGCTGAATTTCCAGTTGTCCGAGATCTGCCAATCCACACCCGAGGCGTAGTACTCGAACTTGTTGTAGATCAATGAAGTGTCCGACGACATGTTGAAGCTGCCATCGGGCGCCACGGGCAGACGGGTGCCCGTGTAGGTGCCTGGGTAGATGTAGAAATACGGACTCGGATGATCCAGTACGCGGCGCTGGACCATGATATCCGCGTGCCAGGTCAGGTTCGGGGTGAGCTTGCCCTGCAGGGCAAGCGCACCGGCGCGACGATCAATGCTGTTGCCGCTGGCGCTCTGGCCGTGCTCGTTGGATAGGTTGAGCCGGTAACTGAATATGTCGCTGCCGAACAGCTTGCCGCCCAAGTCCACGTGCTCGCTGAAGATGTTGTCGCTGCGATAGCCTACGTCGGCGCTCATTACCTGTTCGCCGTCGGCCTTCTTGGTGACATAGTTGATCATGCCACCCGGCGAAGCGAAGCCATACATGAAGCCGGTAGCGCCCTTGAGCAATTGCACTTCCTGCATGAACTCCAGTGGCAGGTTGATCCCATATATGAAGCCTGCCGGTGTGCCATTGAGTAGCAGGCTGTTGTAGAAATCAGCCGGCAAGCCGCGCAGCATCACCTGCGAAGGGAAGCCGGTGTAGGCGCTTCCGCTGGAGCCCACGCTGGCGTCGGCCAAAAACAAGGTGCCGATGTTGTCGGCCTGGCGCATTTGGATTTCTTCGGCGTCGACAGTAGTGATCGAGAAAGGCGTGTCCAGCACCGAGCGGTCGCCAAGGGTGCCGCCACTGTTGTTCTTGTTCACGCGTTGGCTGATGACCTGCAGGCGGTCCAATTCGGTGACTTTTTCTTTATTCGAAGTGGCGTCATCGGCCGAGGTGCTGGAGGTGTCCTCGTCTGAGGTCGATGCCTGCGAAGGCGAGGTCAAGACCAATGCGGTGGCGAGTGCCAATGCTTGCAGGACTGGACCGCTGCCTGTGGCGGGCAGGGCGACGACTTGAGGTCGGCGGAGTACGGATTTCATTGGGGGCGTAACCTCGTTGCGGCCTGCAGGCAGGGGAGGGGCTGGGGGACGTGGATTGAAGGAGGAAGCGTGGACCGTGTGGCTTATTTCTTCATCAGTGCATCAATGAAGAAAGTTATGCGCATGCTCATCAGGTCTGGATTGCGGAAGCCGTCGCTGACGCCGTGGCCACCTTCCTGGTCTTCCAGGAAATAGACCTTGGCACCCACCTGTTCCAGCCGTGCGGCCAGCTTGCGTGCATGGCCCGGACCGACACGATTGTCGGACGTGGCGGTCGTCACCAGGAACGGCGGGTAATGGATGCCCTGGCGGATGTTGTGCAGGGGTGAATAGCTCAGTAGCACCTTACGCATCACCGGATCGTCGGGATTGCCGTATTCATTGAGCCAGGCGCTGCCCATGCCCATGTAGCGCATGCGCAGCATGTCGGTCAGGGGAACGTCGCTGACCACCGCGCCGAACAGGTCAGGGCGCTCGGTACCGAGCGTTGCAGCCAGCAGTCCACCGTTGGACGATCCGAACACGCCGATCATGTCAGGCCGCGTGTAACCGATATCCACAAGGTGTTGGATCACCGCGATGAAGTCGTCGTAGGAGTTCTGTCGGTGTTCGCGCATGGCGGCCTGATGCCAAGCTTCGCCGCGTTCGCCGCCGCCGCGCGCGGCCGGGATTACCAGCGATCCGCCGCGGTCCATCCACGACTTGAATGCCAGTCCGCCGACGGTGTAGCCGAAGTAACTGGGCTCGTAGGAGTTGCCGAAGGCCGCGTAGCCGGTCACCAGCAGCGGTTGCGGCCCCGGCCACGGCGAATGGGCGGGTTTGAGCAGGTAGTAGTCGATCTGGGTGCCGTCCTTCGAGGTGGCGGTGCCGATCGAGGTGGTATAGCTGTCCGGTGGTATAAGAGTCGGATCGATGGCCAGCAGGACCGGGGCGCCGTCGATGTCATAGAGCTCCTGCCGGCGTGGCGTCGCAAAGCCGGTGGTCGCGATCACGACCTGGTCGCCCCGGCCGTGTGCGGGCGTCACTGCGGCCACTTCGCCAGGGGCGGGCGAGGCCAGCACGCGTGGGCTCCAGCCTTTGGCTCCATCGACTACCTGCACCACCTGCTGGCGTAGCTGGCGGCTGGTGACGAACGTTACGGCATGGTGGGTTCCGGCGATCGCATCGCCGATGGCCTCGCCCTCTCGTGGTGCATACACCAGGCTTAGGCGAGGATTCGTCTTGCTGTCGACTGCCCAGGCCACCAGTGCGCCTGCCGGGTAGGACACGCCATCGCTCTTCAGCGGACGGGCCAGTCTCACAACGACTTGGTTGTCAGTCGCCACCTGGACCCCCATCGGTGCCAGGTCGGTCGGGAATGGAGACTGTTCCAGCCCGCCGTCGCGGTCGGCTAGGAAGATCTGGAAATGCGAGTAGTCCATCGCGCGGGTGATGAGCGCCTTGCGTGCTACGCCGTCGCCGATGGTTTGCAGGTCCACCAGCGCATCGCTCGGCTCGGCCTGGTAGATGGGCTTGGCCCTCGCCAGCGGTTGTCCGCGTGTCCACAGCGAAATGCGCGCCGGCCATCCGGCCGAAGTGCGCGGCGCGTCGCCGGCGGTATAGCCGACGAAGATATGGTCGCGGTCCAGCCATGTGGCCGTAGTGCGTCCACGCGGTACGCTGAATCCACCGGCGATGAATGCCTTGGCGTCCAGGTCGTATTCGCGCAGTTCGATCTCGTCGCCACCTTCTGGCGACAGTCGCAGCAGGCAGCGTCTGTATTCCGGCGCCAGACAATCAGTGCCGAGGGTATAAGTCTGCAGGATGTAGGGAACCCCTTCGCGCTTGCGCAGCGTGGCGATGTCCAGCGCCACGCTCCACGGACCCAGCGCGCCGTTCTGCTGGCGCGATGCGACCTGCAACTGGCCATAGGGATGGGTGGCGTCCTTCCACAGGCGCAGTGCACGCGCACCGATGGGAACCACATCCGGCAGGGTGCCGCCGCTGGCCAGCAGGCCGTCCAATTCCTTGCGCACCGCCGGGTAGGACGGGAGTGCGTGCAGAGCCGCCTGCGAACTGGTGGTATGTTCCTGCGCCCAGGCCAGGACCTTGGAGTCGCGCGGGGTTTCCAGCCACTGCAGACTGTCCAGATCCTCGGCATGCACAACTGGTAGCACCAGTGTCAGCAGCAGTGCCAGCAGTCCTGACGCACGGGCTTCTCGTTGCGGTGCAAGTTGCATGGTTTCGCTCTCGACGTGGCGGGCAGCGGGCCAAGCGGTAGCGCGCGCGAACGCGTTACGCTCGCAACATAGCGAGCGATATTGCGATGCAACAATCGGGGGAATCCCTTAAAAATGGCAATCGAAGGCCGGCGGGCCGTGGCGCGTCAGGAGCGCGGGCGGAAGCAAAGTTCGCGGCGAGGAGTCCGCAGTGTGATGTCGGTTGGATACCGGCAAGGCCGGCCGTCTCGTAGCGGCGCACTTCTCCATGGGACAGGCGTCAAGGCCGCCTGGCGGCGACCTTGGACGCGCGTGCCAGGCGCTTCGGCGCCTGGCACGCTCTCAGGCAGTCAGGTCGAAGCGGTCCAGGTTCATCACCTTGGTCCAAGCGGCGACGAAGTCCTTGACGAACTTCTCCTTGCCGTCGGACTCGGCGTAGACCTCGGCCAGGGCGCGCAGCACGGCGTTGGAGCCGAACACCAGGTCGACGCGGGTGGCGGTCCACTTCGGCGCGCCGGTCTTGCGGTCCTTGCCCTGGAAGGTTTCGGCCGACTCGTCCAGCGGCGCCCACACCGTGCTCATGTCCAGCAGGTTGACGAAGAAGTCGGTGCTGAGCGCGCCGACCCGGTCGGTGAACACGCCGTGGCTGGAACCGTCGAAGTTGGCCCCCAGCACGCGCAGGCCGCCGACCAGGGCGGTCAGTTCCGGCGCGGTCAGGCTCAGCTGCTGGGCCTTGTCGATCAGCAGGGCCTCGGCCGGCACCGGCGTGCCGGGCTTCTTCCAGTTGCGGAAGCCGTCGGCCGAGCCTTCCAGCGCGGCGAAGGACGCGGCGTCGGTCTGTTCCTGCAGGGCATCGACGCGGCCCGGCGCGAACGGCACCTCCACCACCACGCCGGCGGCGCGGGCGGCCTGCTCGACGCCGACCACTCCGGCCAGCACGATCACGTCGGCCAGCGAGGCCTTGCCGGAGGCCTGCTGGATCTGCTGCAGCTTCGGCAGCACCGCCAGCGCGCGCCGGTTGGCCTCCCAGTCCTTCTGCGGGGCCAGGGCCAGGCGCGCGCCGTTGGCGCCGCCGCGCTTGTCGCCGCTGCGGAAGGTCGCCGCCGAGGCCCAGGCCACCGACACCAGATCGCCCACGCCCAGGCCCGAATCGGCGATCTGCGCCTTGAGATCGGCGATGTCGGCGGGCGAGGGCGCGTGGGTCGCGGCCGGCAGCGGGTCTTGCCAGATCAGGTCCTCCTTGGGCACTTCCGGGCCGAGGTAGCGCGCTTTCGGGCCCATGTCGCGGTGGGTCAGCTTGAACCAGGCGCGGGCGAAGGCCTCGGCGAAGGCCTGCGGGTCGTCGAGGAAGCGGCGCGAGATCTTCTCGAACTCCGGGTCGAAGCGCAGGGTCAGGTCGGTGGTCAGCATGGTCGGCTTGCGCTTCCTGGCCGGATCGAAGGGATCGGGGATCACCGCCTCGGCGTCCTGGGCGACCCACTGGATCGCCCCGGCCGGCGAGCGCTCCTGCACCCATTCGTGCTTGAACAGGTTCTCGAAGAAGTGGTTGCTCCACTGGGTCGGGGTCTGCGACCACACCACCTCCAGGCCGGAGGTGATCGCGTCGGCGCCGCCGCCGCTGCCGTGGCGGCTGGTCCAGCCCAGGCCCATCGCCTCGATCGGCGCGGCCTCCGGGTCGGGGCCGACGTTGTCGGTGGTGCCCGCGCCGTGGGTCTTGCCGAGGGTGTGGCCGCCGGCGATCAGGGCGACGATCTCCTCGTCGTTCATCGCCATGTTGCCGAAGGTCGCGCGGATCGCCGGCGCGGCCGAGAGTGGGTCGCCGCTGGCGTTGGGACCTTCCGGATTGACGTAGATCAGGCCCATCTCGGTGGCGGCCAGTGAGTTGTTCGCCAGCGTCTCCGGGCTGCGATGGGCCAGCCAGGTCTTCTCGATGCCCCAGTTGACGTCGTTGTCCGGCTCCCAGGTGTCCTCGCGGCCGGCGCCGAAGCCGAAGGTGCGGAAGCCCATCGATTCCAGCGCGACGTTGCCGGCCAGGATCATCAGGTCGCCCCAGGAGATCATCTGGCCGTACTTCTGCTTGACCGGCCACAGCAGCCGGCGCGCCTTGTCCAGGCTGACGTTGTCCGGCCACGAGTTGAGCGGGGCGAAGCGCTGCTGGCCGCGGCCGGCGCCGCCGCGGCCGTCGCCGATGCGGTAGGTGCCGGCGGCATGCCAGGCCATGCGGATCATCAGGCCGCCGTAGTGGCCCCAGTCGGCCGGCCACCAGTCCTGCGAGTCGGTCATCAGCGCCTTCAGGTCGGCCTTCAGCGCGGTGTAGTCGAGCTTCTTGAATTCCTCGCGGTAGTCGAACTGCTTGCCCAGCGGGTTGGACCGTTCCGAATGCTGGTTCAGCAGCTCCACGCGCAGCTGATTGGGCCACCAGTCCCGGTTGCTGGTGGCGCCTTCGGCACGGTGGTGGACGGGGCATTGGGCTTGGCTGTTCATGGCTGGCACTCCGGGAAAGAGGAGATACGGTAAGCAGTGTCGATGACACTGGGAATTCGAATGATCCGAACGATTCGATAGCGGCAGGCTATCAAAGTGGGGACTGCCGATGCCCCACGGGGAGGGTGCTTTAAGCCCCTTTCCCATCGGGAGAGCTCGACGACGCGGCTAGCGCCGGAGGGGGTGAGGGTTCGGGACGTGCGCGATGGTTCTGATGTCGCCATCTTCGTCGTACCTCAGCCGCTTGAGGCGGCTTCGATATCCGGCGCTTCGCGCCACCTTCCCCCGAAGGGAGAAGGGAAAGGCACATCTCTTCCCTTCGTGCTGCGCGCGAAAGGGAGGGGGCCTGCCCTAGAATGCCTTGCATGTCCTCGCCCGCCGACCCTCTGGCCAATCGACTGCTGGTCGCGGTGCCGGCGCTGCACGACCCCAACTTCGCCCGCAGCGTGACCCTGGTGTGCCAGCACGACGGCGACGGCGCCATGGGGGTGATGGTCAACCGGCTGTCGGACTACACCCTGGGCGAGGTGATGCGGCAGATGGAGCTGGAAACGGCCGACGAGACGCTGCGCAGCCGGGTGGTGCTGGCCGGTGGCCCGGTCCATCCCGAACGCGGCTTCGTCCTGCACGACGGCCCACAGACCTGGGACGCCACCCTGCAGATCGGCCAGGACCTGTACCTGACCACTTCGCGCGACATCCTCGAAGCCATGGCCGCCGGCGAAGGGCCGGGGCGGGCGCTGGTCGCGCTGGGCTGCGCCGGTTGGGGCGCGGGGCAGCTGGAATTCGAGATCGGCGAGAACAGCTGGCTGGTGGCGCCGGCCGATGCCGAACTGCTGTTCGAGCTGCCGCTGGAGCAGCGCTGGCAGGCCGCCGGCGGCCGCATCGGCGTGGACATGAGCCTGCTGGCCGGCTACAGCGGGCGCGCCTGATGGGTCGTGCTGGCAGTCAGGCGTTGCGCGTCGCGCCGGCGCGACGGCGGTGCTGGCTCTCTCCCGCATCGCGGGCCTGGGCCGCATGCGCATGAACGCCGACGGGCCGGTGCTCGGCTTCGATGTCGGCGCGCGTCGGATCGGGGTGGCGGTGGGCAGTCCGTTCGGCAGCGGCGCGCGCGCGCTGGCGGTGGTGGACGTGCACGCGGCCGGCCCGGACTGGCCGGCGATCGACCGCCTGCGCGCCGAATGGCGGCCGCAGGGCCTGGTGGTCGGCGACCCGATGACCCTGGACGGCGGCGACCAGCCGATCCGCAAGCGCGCCCACGCCTTCGCCCGTGAACTGCACGCGCGCTATCGGCTGCCGGTGGTGCTGGTGGACGAGCGCTCCAGCTCGGTCGAGGCCGCGCAGCGCTTCGCCGCCGAGCGCGCCCAGGGCCGCAAGCGCCGCCGCGACGCCGCTGCCCTGGACGCGGTGGCCGCGGCGGTCATCGTCGAGCGCTGGCTGGCCGCGCCACAGGACGCGCGGGCGGTCGAATGACGTCTTTCCCTTTTTCTCACGCTTCTTTCCGCACGAGCTCGCCATGACCCAGCTGGATTCCGACGGCCGCCTGCTGCACCTGCTCACCCTGGACGGCCTGCCGAAACCGATCCTGTACCGCATCCTCGACCGCGCCGGCCAGATCCGCGACACCGCGCTGGGCCGCACCGGCAAGCGCGACACCTTGGTCGGGCGCACGGTGTGCACGTTGTTCTTCGAGCCGTCCACGCGCACCCGCAGTTCGTTCCAGATCGCCGCCCAGCGGCTGGGCGCGGACGTGGTCAACTTCGACGCTTCCACCTCGTCCGCCCGCAAGGGCGAGACCGCGCTGGACACCCTGCGCAACCTGGAGGCGATGGGCGTGCGCGGCTTCGTGGTGCGCCACCCGCAGGAC
>JASGEB010000223.1:0-5905 GCA_047606785.1 Pseudoxanthomonas sp. | reverse complement strand
GAGTACATCACCGACCCGGCCGCGCACGCCAACGCCGCGATCATCGGCCAGCAGGAGGTGATGTACTCGGCGACGTTGTAGATGAAGCGGGTCTGCGGCGAGTCCAGCGTGGCCAGCAGGCCGATGATCGAGTCGTAGGCGTTCTTCTCGCGTGCCGACAGCTCGCCGTACTGGCGCGCGTCGATCTTCATGTCGACCTCGTCCGGGATCCAGAAGTTGGTCGACAGCTCCTTGTAGGCGCGGTAGAACGACGGATACGGGATGTCGTTCCAGTTGAGAATGCCGGAGGTCTTGCCGTTGATGATCCCGGTGGAGCGGTTGGGATGGCGCGGCTCCAGGATCTTGATGCGGTCGAGCGGAGTGGCGGTGAGCGGGGCGGTGGCGGACATGATGTTGTTCGGATGATTTGAGTTTGCAGGTCGGGGCTATGCCCGCGACGGTTGGTGTTCCTTTGCTCGTCATTCCCGCCTTCGCGGGAATGACGAACTGTCTTCCTCAGCTCGAGCACCACTCGCATTCGGCGATGTCGATGTCGTTGGAGCGCACGTAGTAGGTGGTCTTCAGGCCTTCCTTCCACGCCGTCATGTGTAGCTCCAGCAGGGTGCTGGCGCGGATGGTGCTGGGCACGTAGAAGTTGAAGCTGATCGACTGGTCGACGTGGCGCTGGCGGCGCGCGTTCTGGCGCACGCTGGCGAACTGGTCGAGCTTGTAGGCGCCCTTCTCGTAGTACGGCCAGGTCTCCAGCGACAGGCCGGGTGCGGCGACCGGACGGCGGAAGTCCTTCTTCTCCTCGTAGTAGAAGGCCGAGTAGATCGGGTCGATCGAGGCGGTGCTGCCGGCGATCTGCGCGGTCGACATGTTCGGCGCCACCGCCACCAGCCAGCCGTTGCGCACGCCGTTCACCGCCACCTGCGCGGCCAGGTCCAGCCACTGCGGGCCGTTGTAGTCGCGGTCGCGGAAGTAGGCGCCGGTGTGCCAGTCGCTGCCGGCGAAACTCGGATAGGCGCCCTTTTCCCTGGCCAGTTCCATGCTCGCCTGCACGGTCAGGTAGTTGATCCGCTCGTACAGCGCGTCGCTGTAGTCCTCGGCTTCGGCCGAGTTCCAGTGGATGCCCTTCTGCGCCAGCAGGTGGTGCCAGCCGAAGGTGCCCAGGCCGATCGCGCGGTACTTGCGGTTGGTGATCGTCGCCTGCGGCACCGGCAGGTCGTTGAGGTCGATGACGTTGTCGAGCATGCGCACCTGGATCGGGATCAGGCGCTCGAGCACGTCGGTGATCAGGTCGCCCTGGCCTTGCTGCGGCAGCACCGCGCGGCCGAGGTTGATCGAGGACAGGTTGCAGACCACGAAGTCGCCGGCCTGCTTGGTGGTGACGATCTGGTTGCCGCTGATGATCTCCTGCATCAGCCGGGTCGGGCTCATGTTCTGCAGGATCTCGGTGCACAGGTTCGACGAGTACACCATGCCGGCGTGCTTGTTCGGGTTCTTCCGGTTCACTTCGTCGCGGTAGAACATGAACGGGTTGCCGGTCTCCAATTGGCTGACCATGATCCGCTTGAAGATGTCGATCGCCTTGACCGTCTTGCGGCCGATCCGCTCGTCGGCCACCACTTCCTCGTACTTCCTGCGGAAGCTGCCGTTCGGGTCGCCCTTGTTCTCGTCGAAGAAGTCCTGCAGGTACCAGCCCTTCACCCGCTTCACTTCGTGCGGATCGAACAGGTACCAGTCGCCGCGGCGCTCGACCGCCTCCATGAAGATGTCCGGGATGCACACCGAGGTGAACACGTCGTGCGCGCGCAGGCGCTGGTCGCCGTTGTTCAGGCGCAGGTCCAGGAACGCCTCGATGTCGCGGTGCCACACGTCCAGGTAGACCGCGACCGCGCCCTTGCGCTGGCCGAGCTGGTCCACCGACACGGCGGTGTTGTTGAGCTGCTTGATCCACGGCACCACGCCGCCGGAGGAGTTGGGCACGCCGCGGATCGCCGAGCCGGACGAGCGCACGTAGCCCAGGTAGGCGCCGACGCCGCCGCCGCCCTTGGAGACGCGGGCGATGTCGGTGTTGGAATCGTAGATGCCCTGCAGCGAATCCTCGACGGTGTCGATGAAGCAGGAGGACAGTTGGCCGCCGACCTTGCCGGCGTTCTGCAGGGTCGGCGTGGCCACGGTCATGTACAGGTTCGACAGCGCCCAGTAGGCCTCGCCGACCAGCTGCATGCGCCGCTCGCGGCTGCCCTTGCCGGGGCCGAACTCGTTCTGCATCAGGTACAGCGCGATGGTCAGCCAGCGCTCCTGCGGCAGTTCGTAGACCGCGCGCGAGGTGTCGGTGGCCAGGTAGCGGGTGGCCAGCAGGTACAGGCCGTTGTAGGCGAACAGCTTGTCGCGCTCGGCGTCGATCATGCGGCCGGCTTCGAGCAGTTCCTCCTTCGAGTACGCGCGCAGGATGTCGTTGGAATACACGTTGCGGTCGGCCAGCGATTCCTGCAGGCCGACGTAGGAGCCGTATTTCTCCTCGGCCGCATAGAAGCGGTTGCGGCTGGCGCGCTTGTACAGCCGGCGCAGGTACAGGCGCGCGGCGAAGAACTCCCACTCCGGCGCGGTCAGGTCCACGCGCGCCTCGGCCTCGCGGATCAGGTGGTCGACCAGGTCGTCGGCGTTGACCGCTTCCTTGCGCTCGACGAAGCCGAACACGCTGCGCTTGTAGTCGCCGATCTCCAGCTGCGGGAACTCGGCGTGCACCGCGTCGATGCTGCGCTCCAGGCGCGCGCGGTCGAACGAGATACGGCGGTTGCCGGCTTCCTTGGTGATCCAGGTGAAAACGTCGGCTTCGATGGCGGTGGCGGTGGGCATGTCGGTGGTTCTGGGCAGCGGGACGGCGTCGTCGCCGGGGTCGGCGGCGGCCTGCGACGGGGACGGCGCAAGAGCGGCCGGGGCGGGTGCGGCCTGGCCTGCGGGCGTGGCCGGCGCGGCGGCGATGGAATCGTTCGGGGTCATGGCGGTCCTCTTCAGGCATGGCGCACGCGGCGGCCCGTCCTCCGCGGGCTGCGTGGCCGGTTCGCCCGGAGGATGGAAAGGCGGCGTCGCAAGGGCCGAGATCGCGCGGACGCCAAGGCTGTCCGGCAGGGCCTGCTCCACCAGCCATCTCCCTCCGGAGACTCGCACGGCCGGCACCGCGCGGTGTGCGGCGCGCGGCTGTCGGCAGGTCTTCGGACTTGCGGGCGCGAAGGCGTGGTGCCTTCTCCTATCCGCCGCTTCCCGAGGCCGGAGGCCTCAGTGCTGGGTGGCGGGGTCGTTCCCGGTTACCGCTGCGGGGCAGTGCCGGAATGGCCGCGTGCCTTGCGGCGCACGGCTTCACCGGCTTCCCTTTTGATCCGTCGGCTTGCGGCCGACGGAACCGACGCCCCCAAGATAGTGGGGTCGTCCCGGGGCGTCAACACCAAATATTGAGAAGGTCGCCATCGCCGAGCCGGAGCGGCCGCGGCCGGCGCGCGCCCGGCTATTTGAGAATCTTTCTCACTTGTGGAAAAATGGCGGCGTTGCAGAGCCAGCCGTTCCGGAGCGGTCAGCCACGCCTGTTTCTTTCCCTCGCCAAGGCTGACCATGTCCCATCCATCTTTCCCGCGACCGCGCGCCCTGCCCGCGGCGCTGTTCGCCATCCTATTGTCCCCCCTGCCGGGGTTGGCGCAGAGTGCGTCCGACTCGTCCTCTGCCGCCGCCGAGGATGCCGCCGTCGACCTGAAGGCGGTGCACGTCAACGCCTACCGCACCGCCACCCACGCTTCCGGCGCGACCAAGACCGACACCCCGGTGCTGGAGACGCCGCAGTCGGTGTCGGTGATCACCCGCGACGAACTGGACGCGCGCGGGGTGAAGAACCTCAACGAGGCGGTGCGCTACGAAGCCGGCGTGCTGGGCGAGGCCGAGGGCATCGACAACCGCGTCGACACCATCTACATCCGCGGCTTCAACGTCGGCGGCTGGAGCAACTACTCCACCCTGGACGGCATGCGCCTGCCTCGCGGCGGGCAGTGGACCACGGTGCAGATCGACAGCTGGGACCTGGAAAGGGTCGAGGTGCTGAAGGGCCCCTCGGCGGTGCTGTACGGCCAGCTCGCTCCGGGCGGCCTGATCAACCAGATCAGCAAGACCCCCGACCCGGACCAGGCCCAGCAGCTGCGAGTCGGCGTCGATGGCTACGGCGCCTACCAGAGCGCCTTCGACCTGGGCGGCAAGGGCAAGGACGACCGCCTGCTGTACCGCCTGGTCGGGCTGTACAGCGACGGCCCCACCCAGATCAAGCACAGCGACCGCAAGCACTGGTTCCTGGCCCCCAGCGCGACCTGGCGCTTCAGCGACGACACCCGCCTGACCCTGCTCGGCATCTACCAGAAGGACGACGGCGGCAGCACCTTCCAGTTCCTGCCCTACCAGGGCACGGTGGTGCCCACCAAGTACGGCTACATCAAGAACAGCACCTTCCTGGGCGAGCCGAACTGGAACGTCTACGACCGCCAGACCTGGACCGCCGGCTGGCTGTTCGAGCATGACTTCAACGAACACTGGAAGCTCAGCCAGAGCGCGCGCGCCAGCCATGTCGATACGCTGTTCCGCACCGTCGTCGCCGGCACCACCACCCTGACCGACGGTCGCCTGCTGGGGCGCCGGGCGGTGCAGGGCGTCGGTGCGGCCAACGGCAAGACCGCGGACACGCGCCTGGAGGGCAAGTTCGCCACCGGCGCGCTCCGGCACGACGTGCTGATCGGCGTGGACTGGCAGGAAACCGACTGGTACCACAACCGCGACTACGCCAGCGTCAGCACCAGCGCGATCGCCATCGACGTGTTCGATCCGGTCTACACCTACTACGACTTCGCCTCGGTGCTGACGCCGCAGCTGCACTACCGCGGCCACAACCAGCAGACCGGCGGCTACCTGCAGGACCAGCTCAGCCTGGGCAACTGGCGCTTCACCCTCGGCGCCCGCTACGACGACGCCAAGGTGCGCGCCTACGAGAGCGTGAGCTACAAGAAGCACTTCGACACCGACGATTCGGCCCTGACCAAGCGGTTCGGCGCGCTGTACCTGTTCGACAGCGGCCTGGCGCCGTACCTGAGCTATTCGGAGTCCTTCGAGCCCACCTCCAGCACCTCGTCCACGCGCAATGGCGATACGCTCAAGGCGACCGAGGGCAAGCAGTGGGAAGCCGGCCTGAAGTACCAGCCGACCCGGGTGGACGGCATGGTGACGCTGTCGGCCTACGACCTGCGCCAGTCCAACGTGGTCAGCGACGATCCCAGCAACACCGGCAGCGAGGCCTACGTCGTGCAGACCGGCCAAGTGCGCGTGCGCGGGCTGGAGCTGGAAGGCCGGGTGACCCCGCTGCCGGGCTTCAGCGTGATCGGCGCGGTGAGCCGGATGCAGTCGGACATCCTCAAGGACACCGAGAACGCCGGCAACCGGATGATCTACGTGCCGGACTGGATGGGCTCGCTGTGGCTGGACTACACCTTCCAGGAGGGCGCCCTGGCCGGGTTGAGCATCGCCGCCGGCACCCGCTACGTAGGCGAGACCTACGGCGACGTGGCCAACCTCTACCTGATCCCGTCCCACACCCTGTACGACGCGGCCCTGCGCTACGACGCCGGCAGGTTCGGCGCGACCGGGGTGAAGCTGGCCCTCAATGCCAGCAACCTGGCCAACAAGCGCTACGTGTCCACCTGCAACAGCGCCACCTCGTGCTACTACGGCAGCGGCCGCGCGGTGACGGCCACGGCCACCTTCAGCTGGTGAAGCCGGGGCGGTCCATGCAGGCCTCGTCCGTGCCCGCTGCGCTGCGGCGGCCTTCGGCATGAGTTGGCCGGCGCGCTACTGGGGTGAGCGGGCGCGCCGGCCGCGGCCGCCTGGCGGGCGG
>JASGEB010000222.1:0-7988 GCA_047606785.1 Pseudoxanthomonas sp. | reverse complement strand
CTTGGCCAGGAAGTAGATGTTGCCGCCGGTGCGCATGCACCAGTTGAGGTCGCGCGCCAGCACGGCCTGCTTCTGCTCCTCGGTCATCGGCCACTCGTCCAGGTAGGCGCGCTCGTCGGCCTTGAAGCGGGCGCGGTTCTCGGCCTTCATCAGGCTCATGCAGAACTGGTTGAGCCAGTAGCCCTCGCGGCTCTGGTCGGCGTCGAAGATGATCGTGCCGGGCACGTCCAGATACGGTTTGTCGAGCGACATGTCAGTGCTCCTCGGGCCAGTACAGGCGCATCGGGTTGGCCACCAGCAGTTTGCGCTGCAATTCGGCGGTCGGCGCGATATGCGGGATGAAATCGACCAGCAGGCCGTCGTCGGGCATGTGGTCCTTCAGGTTCGGGTGCGGCCAGTCGGTGCCCCACAGCACGCGGTCGGGGAACTGCTCGACCACGCGGCGGGCGAACGGCACCACGTCGCGGTAGGCATTGCGCTCGCCGTCCAGGGCGGGCGGGCCGGAAACGGACAGGCGCTCGGGGCAGCTGACCTTGCTCCAGACGTTGCCGTGCTCGCGCATGAACTTGAGGAACAGCGCAAATTCCTCGCTGTCCACGCCCTTGTTCACGTCCGGACGGCCCATGTGGTCGACCACCACGGTGGTCGGCAGCGCGGTGAAGAAATCCCACAGTTCCGGCAGGTCGACCGCCTCGAAGTAGATCACCACGTGCCAGCCGAGCCTGGCGATGCGGCCGGCGATTTCCAGCAGTTCGTCCTTGGGGGTGAAATCCACCAGCCGCTTGACGAAGTTGAAGCGCACCCCGCGCACGCCGGCGTCGTGCAGCGCCTGCAGTTCGGCGTCGGTGACGCTGCGCCTGACCGTGGCGACGCCGCGCGCCTTGCCGTCGGAGGATTGCAGCGCATCGACCAGGGCGCGGTTGTCGGCGCCGTGGCAGGTGGCCTGCACGATCACGTTGCGGGCGAAGCCCAGGTGGTCGCGCAGTGCGAACAGCTGCTGCTTGGACGCGTCGCAGGGCGTGTACTTGCGCTCGGGCGCATACGGGAACTGCGCGCCCGGGCCGAATACGTGGCAGTGCGCGTCGACGCTGCCGGGCGGAAGCTTGAATTGCGGCTTGCTGGGATTGGCGTACCAATCCAGCCAGCCGGGGGTCTTCTCGAAAGCACTCATGGTGTCGGTTTCCTCATTGCCCGCAGGAGCGCACCGCAGGGGCGCGATGCTTTCCGGTGGGGATTGCCGAGAGGCGCAACGAGGGGATCGCGCCCCTGCGGTGCGCTCCTGCGGGGTCGTTCAGTCGATGTAGCGCAGGCCGGCCTTCTCCAGCGGCTCGCGCATCTTGTACATGTCCAGGCCGAGCACGCCGGAAGCCAGCCTGGCGCGCTTCTCGCCCTCGTTGGCCTCGCGCTTGCGCGCCGCCTCCAGGGCCTTGGCGGCCAGCGCGCGCGGCACGCACACCACGCCGTCGTCGTCGGCCACGATCACGTCGCCCGGGGTGACGTAGGCGCCGGCGCACACCACCGAGATGTTGACCGAGCCGATGGTCGCCTTGATCGTGCCCTTGGCGCTGATGCACTTGCTCCACACCGGGAAGCCCATCTCCTGCAGGGTCTTCACGTCGCGCACGCCGGCGTCGATCACCAGTGCGCGCGCGCCGCGGGCCTGGAAGCTGGTGGCGAGCAGGTCGCCGAAATAGCCGTCGCTGCATTCGGCGGTGATCGCCGCGACCACGATGTCGCCGGGCCGGATCTGCTCGGCCGCCACGTGCATCATCCAGTTGTCGCCCGGGTGCAGCAGCACGGTGACGGCGGTGCCGCTGACCTGCGCGCCGGGATAGATGGGCCGCATGTACGGCTTGAGCAGGCCGACCCGGCCCATCGCCTCGTGCACGGTGGCCGAGCCGAGCGCGGCCAGCGCGTCGGCGGTCTCGCGGTCGGTGCGCTCGATGTTGCGGTAGACGACGCCCAGTTCGTACATGTTCGGTTCCTCGGTATGTGTGCTTTGCCGGCGCTTTCGCCCCCACCCTTTGGCCGCAGGCCAGTGGGTGGGGCTATGAAGCCCTACTTCCCGCGCGCCTTCAGCGCCGCGTCCAGGCGCGGATACACCCGCCGCGCATTGCCCTCGTAGATCTTGTGGCGGTCTTCGTCGGTGAAGCGCGACGAAGCCTCGACGTAGCGCTTGGTGTCGTCGAAGTTGTGCCCGGTTTCCGGGTCGATGCCGCGCACCGCGCCGATCATCTCCGAGGCGAACAGGATGTTGTCCACCGGGATCACCGTGCCCAGCAGGTCGATGCCCGGCTGGTGGTAGACGCAGGTGTCGAAGAACACGTTCTTCAGCAGGTGCTCCTGCAGCAGCGGCTTCTTCAGCGCCTGCGCCAGGCCGCGGTAACGGCCCCAGTGGTAGGGCGCGGCGCCGCCGCCGTGCGGGATCACGAACCTCAGGGTCGGGAAATCCTTGAACAGGTCGCCCTCGATCAACTGCATCACCGCGGTGGTGTCGGCGTTGATGTAGTGCGCGCCGGTGGTGTGGAAGCAGCGGTTGCAGCTGGTCGAGACGTGGATCATCGCCGGGATGTCGTGCTCGACCATCTTCTCGTAGATCGGGTACCAGTGGCGGTCGGTCAGCGGCGGCGAGGTCCAGTGGCCGCCGCTCGGATCGGGATTGAGGTTGATGCCGACGAAGCCGTAGTCCTTCACGCAGCGGTCGATTTCCGGCAGGCAGGTCTTCGGGTCCACGCCCGGCGACTGCGGCAGCATCGCCGCGCCGATGAAGTGGTCCGGGAACAACTGCGACACGCGGTAGCAAAGTTCGTTGCAGATCGCCGCCCAGGTGCTGGACACCTCGAAATCGCCGATGTGGTGGGCCATGAAGCTGGCGCGCGGCGAGAAGATGGTCAGGTCCGAGCCACGCTCGCGCATGAAGCGCAGCTGGTTGTTCTCGATCGATTCGCGCAGCTCGTCGTCGCCGATCTTCAGGTCGGCGACCTTGGGCTTGGCGGACGGATCCTTGATGCCGGCGATCTGCGCGTTGCGCCAGTCTTCCAGCGCCTTGGGCGCGGTGGTGTAGTGGCCGTGGATGTCGATGATCATGGAAGCTCCGTACGCAAAGGGGATTCAGACCGGCTGCATGCCCTGGCGGCGCTTGGCCGGTTCGGCCTCGGGCGAGGCCATGAACGCCAGCAGCCGCCCGGCGGCCTCGGCGTTCGGCGAACCGGCGACGACGCCGGCCGAGAACACGGTGTCGATGGCGATCGCCGGCGGCAGCGCGCCGACGATGTCGACGCCTTCGACGTGGATCAGTTCGGACAACTGCTGGAAGCCGAGCGCGACCTCGCCGCCGGCGATCAGCGAACCGACCGGCACGCCGGGCCGCGCCTGCACGATGCGCGGCGCGATTTGCTCGGCGATGCCCCAGCGCGCGAACAGTGCTTGCAGCGCCACGCCGCTGGGACCGGTGGAATAGCCCAGGCTCGGCGCCGCCAGCACCGCCGCGCGCACGGCGTCTTCCGAGCCGATGTCCGGATGCGGCGCGCCCTTCGGCACTGCGACCGCCGTGCTCGACAGCATCAGATCGGCCTTGCTGCCGACCACGACCCGGCCAGCGGCGAGCAGTCTGTCGATGGCGTCGGAAGCCAGGAACACCAGGTCGAAGGCTTCTTCGCCGGCCTGCACGCGCTTGGCGGCGTCGACCCCGCCGACCGACTCGATCGCCACCGGCTCGCCGCCGCGCGCCTGCCAGGCGGCCGCCAGTTCGGCCAGCACCTGGCGCGTGGCCATCGACGAGATTCCTTTCAAGGGCGGGCCTTTCAGGATCATGCAATCGCGCTCCCAGGCGAATGTCACACCATCGATGCAGGGTGGATCCCGGCCGGCGGTTCGACAGCGAAGGCGGCAGGTCCGGGCCGGATTCTGCGCAGCCTGCCCCCACCATGGAAGCCGCCGCCACCGCTAGCAGCTAGAACAAACCGGCATATCGAATGATATGGTTATCTTTTCCGTGATAGCTCCCGCCGCCCCGTGGACCTCAAGCAGCTCGAATACTTCGTGCGCGTGGCCGAGCTGGGCAGCTTCACCCGCGCCGCGATCATGCTGGACGTGGCCCAGCCGGCGCTGAGCCGGCAGGTGCGGCTGCTGGAACTGGAACTGCAGCAGACCCTGCTGCTGCGCAACGGCCGCGGCGTCACCCTGACCGAGGCCGGGGCGCTGCTGCTGCAGCACGGCCACGGCATCCTCCACCAGGTCGCGCGCGCGCAGGAGGAACTGGCCGGCGCTCGCGGCGCGCTGGCCGGACGGGTGGCCCTGGGCCTGACCCCGAGCGTGGCGCGCGCCTTCGCGGTGCCGCTGACCCGCGCCTTCCGCCAGCGCCTGCCGCAGGCCCAGCTCACCCTCGTCGAGGGCCTGACCATCGCCATGCAGGAGGCGCTGACCAGCGGCCGCCTGGACATCGCCGTGCTCTACAACGCCCGCCCCGCCGCCGGGCTGGAGATCCAGCCGCTGATGGAGGAGGAACTGGCGCTGGTGCAGGCGCGTCCGCCCGGCCTGGCCGAGGATCCGCCACCCGGGCCGCTGCCGCTGGCGGCGCTGGCCGAGCTGCCGCTGCTCATCCCCAGCCGGCCCAATGCGATCCGCATGCAGGTCGAGTCCGAACTGGCCGTGCTCGGCCTGCACCCGCAGGTGGCGCTGGAGATCGAAGGCGTGCGCACCATCCTGGAACTGGTCGCCGACGGCTTCGGCAACGCGGTGCTGACCCGCCACGCGGTGACCAGTTCGGTGCGGCCCTCGGCCTACAGCGTGCGCGCGATCGGCCAGCCGCCGCTCACCGTGCAGGCCTGGCTGGCCACCAGTGCGCAGCGGCCGGCCACCCGCACCCAGCAGGCGGCGCTGCAGCTGCTGCGCGAAGTGGTCGGCGGCGCACCGCCGCAGGACCCATCGACGCTGTCGGGGTAGCCCCACCGCCCATGCCCGCCGCCGGCCGCCGTCATTGCGGATGAACGGGCCGGCCGCTCACGCCGCCAGCGGCAGGCCAACATAGTTCTCGGCGATGGTGCGCAGCCCGGCCTCGCTGCCCATCAGGTAATCCAGTTCCGCGCTCTGCAGCTTGCCGGCGATCTCGCCTTCGGCCGGAAAGGCGTGCATCAACTGGGTGAACCACCACGAGAAGCGCTCGGCCTTCCAGATCCGCCGCAGACACTTGCGCGAGTAGTCGTCGATGCCGGCCTGGCTGCGCTCGGTGTAGAACTCCTGCAGCGCCAGCGCCAGGTACTTGACGTCGGTGGCCGCCAGGTTGAGCCCCTTGGCGCCGGTCGGCGGCACGATGTGGCCGGCGTCGCCGGCCAGGAACATGCGGCCGAAGCGCAGCGGCTCGGTCACGAAGCTGCGCAGCGGCGCGATGCTCTTCTCGATCGACGGCCCGGTGACCAGCCTGGAGGCGGTCTCCGCGTCCAGGCGCAGGCGCAACTCGTCCCAGAACGCGGCATCGCTCCAGCGCTCGACCTGGTCGCTCAGCGGCACCTGCAGGTAGTAGCGGCTGCGGGTGCGGCTGCGCTGCGAGCACAGCGCGAAGCCGCGCGGGCTGTTGGCGTAGATCAGTTCGTCCGACACCGGCGGGGTGTCGGCCAGCAGGCCCAGCCAGCCGAACGGATAGACCTTCTCGTACTCGCGCAGCGCCGGGCGCGGCGCGCTGGCGCGGCACACGCCGTGGAAGCCGTCGCAGCCGGCGATGAAGTCGCAGGCCAGCTCACGGCGCACGCCGTCGCTGACGAAGCCGACCCGCGGACGCGAGGTGTCGAAGTCGTGGACCTGCACGTCGCGGGCGGAATAGACGGTGGCCTGGCCGCTGTCGGCACGCGCCTGCATCAGGTCGCGGGTCACCTCGGTCTGGCCGTAGACCATGACCTGCTTGCCGCCGCTGTACTTCTTCAGGTCGACCCGATGGCGCCGGCCGTCGAACAGCAGTTCGATGCCGCCGTGCACCAGCCCTTCCGCGTGCATCCGCGCCGAGACGCCGAGCTCTTCCATCAGGTCGACGGTGACCTGTTCGAGGATGCCCGCGCGGATGCGGCCGAGCACGTGCTCGCCGCTCTGCCGCTCGACGATGACGTTGTCGATGCCGGCCTGGTGCAGCAGCTGTCCGAGGAACAGGCCCGAAGGACCGGCGCCGATGATCGCAACCTGAGTTCGCATCTACGTCTCCCGCCCGCAGGGTATCGTCATCGCGGCGCGACTGGACCCGATGCCGGCCCGGCGGACGCACGGAATTGTGCGATGCGATGCATCGCCAACCCGGATACCCCACCGCCCGTCGCCGGGCGCGTACCGCGATGCATGGCATCGCTCTATGATGGCCATACCGACGATCGTGGCGCCGCCCCGCCAGGACCGCTGCGCGAGCGCGCAGGACGGCCCGCCGGCGCCGCAATGGAGGCCGCATGCAGACCGACTGGCTGACCCGGCAGATCGAAGCCACCCTGTGCGACATCCCGGCCATGTACATGGGCCTGGGCTTCGACACCTGCAACTACCTGTGCAGCATGGCCAACGACCTCCTGCGCCACGGCTGCGCCCCGTTCGAAGTCAGCGCCCGCCTGCTGGAGGAAGGCTTCCCCGGCTTGCATCCCGGCGAGGTCATCTCCGGCACCTGCGTGGCGCACCTGGCCGAACACTGGCTGGTCTACCACCCGGCCACACGGCTGTTCGTCAGCGTCTGGGGCGCCGACCCGGGCCACCTGCAGGCGCGCGGATTCTCCGCCAATCCGCTCTATTGCTGGACCGGCTGAACGCCCACGGCAATGCGCGACTCGGGGCTGGCGCGAAGCGCCGATATCCAAGCCGCCTCAAGCGGCCGAGTGCGACGAGGATGGCGACCACCGAACCATCGCGTCTGTCGCCTACCCTCGCCCCCTCAGTCGCCAGCCGCGGCTTCGAGCCCTCCCGGAGGAGAGGGGCTCAAAAGCACACCCGCGCTTCCAGGCCGCCGCCGGGGCGGTTGTGCAGGGTCAGCAGGGCGCCATCCTTCTCGGCCAGGGTGCGGGCGATGGTCAGGCCCAGGCCGGCGCCGCCGGTCTGGCGCGAGCGCGAGGTCTCCAGCCGCACGAACGGATCGAACACCGCTTCCAGCGCGTCCTCGGGCAGCCCCGGGCCGTCGTCGCGCACGTGCACGATCACCTGCCGGCCGCTGCGCTCGGCCGCCAGCCGCACCGCGTGGCCGTACTTGAGGCCGTTGTCGATCAGGTTGGAGAACAGCCGCCGCATCGCCAGCGGGCGCAGCTGCAGCACCGCGCCGCAGCCCTGCTCGAACACCACGTCCGCGCCCGACTCGGCCGCGTCCTCGGCCAGGCTCTCCAGCAGCGAGTCCAGGTCCAGCGCCAGCGGCTGTTCGGCCGACTCGGCGCTGCGTGCCAGTTCCAGCCCCTCGCGGATCAGCGCCTGCATCGCCGCCAGGTCGGCGATCAGGCGCTCGCGCAGGGCCTCGTCGGACACGTTCTCCAGGCGCAGGCGCAGGCGGGTCAGCGGCGTCTGCAGGTCGTGGGTGATCGCCGCCAGCATCTGGGTGCGCTCGCCGAGATGGCGCTGCAGGCGCCCCTGCATGGCGTTGAAGGCCAGGGCGGCGCTGCGCACCTCGGTCGGCCCGGCCACCGCCATCGGCGCGCGCTGCAGGTCGCGGCCGAGCGCGGTGGCCGCCTCGCCCAGGCGCTTGAGCGGCGCGCTGGCCATGCGCGAGACCAGGTAGGCCAGCGCCGCGATCGCCACCGCCAGCAGCGACAGGAACAACGGATCGATCGGCGACAGGCTATCGCGGGTGACCGCCGGCGATTCCAGGACCAGGCGCATGGGCGTGCCGTCGCTCAGCCGCAGCGATACCAGCCAGCAGCGCGGTGGAGCGAACGACGGGTCGCGGCCGGGCTGCTGGCCGCCGGCCGCACCGGCCTGCGGCTGCGGCAGGAAGTCCGGCCCGCGCGGCACGCAGGCAGGAAACGGCGCGCGCTGCACCT
>JASGEB010000221.1:0-6200 GCA_047606785.1 Pseudoxanthomonas sp. | reverse complement strand
CTCGCCCAGGCCGCCGCCGCGCCGCCGCCCGCCACCGCCGCGCCGCTGACGCTGGCCGGCATCGATCTCACTGCCCACCGCCTGCTGCTGGCCGGCGGCGCCTTCGCCGACACCCGCCTGCAGGTGGCCGCGGTGGCGGGCGGGCTGCAGGTGCGCGTTGACGGTGCCGACCTGGCCGGCAGCCTGAGCGTGCCCGATGCCGACGGCGCGCCGGTGGCGGGCCGCTTCGCCCGGCTGTACTGGACGCCGGCGGCGGCGCCGCCCGACCCGCAGGCCGCGCCGCCGCCGGTGGCGGACATCCAGGGCGACGGCGTGGATCCTTCCGCCATGCCGCCGCTGTCGCTGCAGATCGATGACCTGCGGCTGGGCCAGGCCGGACTCGGCCAGGCTCAGCTGAAGACCCGCCGGGTGGCCGGCGGCCTGAAGATCGAACAACTGCAGATCCGCGCGCCCAAGCAGCGCATCGACGTCAGCGGCGACTGGCTCGGCGACGCGGCCAGGGCGCGCACGGCGATCCGGCTGCACCTGGACAGCAAGGACGGCGGCGCCCTGCTCGACGGGCTGGGGTTCGGCCACCAGCTGCGCGGCGGCGAAGGCACGCTGGACCTGGACGTGCAGTGGCCCGGCGGGCCGGCCAGCTTCGCCCTGGCGCGGCTGCAGGGCGGGCTGAAGGTCGATTCCCGCAACGGCGCGCTGCTGGAGGTCGAACCCGGCGCCGGCCGCGTGCTCGGCCTGCTCAGCATCGCCCAGCTGCCGCGGCGGCTGATGTTCGATTTCCGCGATTTCTTCTCCAAGGGCTTCAGCTTCAACAAGGTGACCGGGCAGGTGCGCTTCGAAGCCGGCCAGGCGCACACCGACGACCTGCTCATCGACGGCCCGGCCGCGCAGATCCGCATCAGCGGCAGCGCCGACCTGCGCGCCCAGCAGTACGACCAGACCATCCACGTCGAGCCGCGCGCGGGCAACCTGCTGACCGTGGTCGGCGCGGTCGCCGGCGGACCGGTCGGCGCGGCGGTGGGCGCGGCCGCCAACGCCGTGCTGTCCAAGCCGCTGGGCCAGATCGGCGCCAAGACCTACCACGTCACCGGCCCGTGGAAGGAGCCGAAGGTGGACGTGGTCGAGCACGAGGACAAACCGGTGCCAGCGCAGGAGGCGCCGACGCCGCAGGTGCAGTCGCAATAGCGCTGCCTGGGATGGGCAACGTCGCCTGTTCCCCGCTGGTGTGACGGCGCAATGCGGGGCGGATGGCAGGGCGCCTAGCGTTCGAGGGGCTGCAACGCCCTCGTCAAGCCTTCTGCAGGCCCGGGTTGCCGTGCTCGGTGGCGAAGCGGGCGAAGGTCTCCAGCTTGCCGTCCGGGACCATGACCCGGTCGAGCGTTTTCATGTCGCCGATGCAAGCCTCGCGATCGACCTCGCAGACGACGTAGCCGCGCTTGTCGGTGGTCGCCTTGAGGTACGGGCTGTGCCGAAGCGCGATCTCGGCGTTTGCATCCACGCCCAGTCCGTCCGCGCCGGAGCTGATCGAGGTGGCCAGGATCTCGCTGGAAATCACCCCGGAATCGGCGTTGTCCTGCACCAGGTCGCTGGCGTAGTGGCGATGCGCATCGCCGCATACCGTCACCACGTTCTTGAATCCGCTCCGCTGGATGTGGTCGAGCAGACGGCGGCGGCTGGACAGGTAGCCCGACCACTGGTCGTTGGACCTGACGATGCGCCCGTGCTTTTCCCACGCGTAATCGCCCAGCGCGACCTGGTGGGCGATCATTTGCCAGCGCGGCGCGGGGTCGGCCAGGCCGTCGAACAGCCACTGCTCCTGCGCGGGGCCCATGATGCTGCGTTCGGGCGATTCCACCTCCGCGAGGTTGTCCATGTCGACCTGCTTGCTGCGGTACTGGCGGGTGTCCAGCAGGTGCAGGTCCATCAGGTCGCCGAAGCGCGCGCGTCGGTAGAGCTGCAGATGGCCGTCGTGCGGGAGCGCGCTGCGCCGCAGCGGCATGTTCTCGTAATAGGCCTGGAATGCGGCGGTGCGGCGCAGCAGGAACACCTCGCTGGGCGTACCGTCCTGGTCGTCCTGGCCGGCCCAGTTGTTGTCCACCTCGTGGTCGTCGAAGGTGACGAACCACGGCATCGCGGCGTGCGCGGCCTGCAGGTCGGGATCGGTCTTGTATTGCGCGTAGCGGCGCCGGTAGTCGTCGAGCGAATACAGCTCCGGTCCGACGTGGTCGCGCAGGTTGACGAACGGACGCCCGTTCACCTTGCGGCTCGGCGAACGGTTGGCTGCGCCTTCGTAGATGTAGTCGCCGTAGTGGAAGACGAAGTCCAGTGGCTCTCCGGCGATCCGGCGCCAGGCGGTGTAGTGGCCTTCCTCGTAATGCTGGCAGCCGGCCACCGCGAAGCGGACGCGATCGACCTTCGCGCCCGCCGCCGGCAAGGTGCAGGTACGCGCGGCCTCGCTGGTGTGGCCGGCCACGTCGAAGCGGTACCAGTACGGCCGCGCCGGCGCCAGGCCCTCCAGTTCGACGTGCACCGAATGGCCCAGTTCGGGGTGCGCCAGCGCGCTGCCACGGCGGATCACCTTGCGGAAGCCGTCGTCGTCGGCCAGTTCCCAGTTCACCACCACCGGGCTGGCCGGCATCCCGCCGCCGAACTCCAACGGTTCGGGCGCCAGCCGCGTCCACAGCACCAAGCCGTCGGGCGAGGGATCGCCCGAGGCCACGCCGAGTGCAAAGGGATTGTTGTCGAACTTCGGGGACTTGAGCAGATTGCGCGGGTTGAGCGCTTCGGCGTCGGCCGCCAGCGTCGTGGCCGTGCCCATCCATGCGCCGAGGCCGGACAGGCCGGCCAGTTCCAGAAACCGCCTGCGATCGATCTTTGTCACGGCGTGCCTCAGTAGTTGTAGACGATGTCGAAATAGTAGAAGCGGCCGTAGTCGTCGATCTCGGTGCGGTACTTGCCGTTCGGGCCCATGCTATAGGTCGGTTGTCTGTTGAAGATGTTCTTGGCTTCGTACTTGAAGGAGAAATGCTTGGAGACCTGGTGGCTGAAGGCCAGGTTCCAGGTCATGTACGGGTCGTAGAACTCGTCGAGCCAGGCATTGTCGCCGAAGCTGGACAGCATCCTGCCGCGATAGGTGCCGGACAGGCGCAACTGGGCGTGCTTCCACGGCATGCGCCAGATGGCCGAGCCGTTAATCGTCCAGTCCGGTTGGTACAACAGGCGATCGAGATGGCGCGTACTGCCGTCGCTGATCCGGTAATTGGTTTCGCCGTACAGGCGGGTGGCGTTGAACAACAGGTCGAAGTGCTGGCGGCCCCAGCGCAGATTGCGGTTGGCGATGGCGAACTCGATGCCGCGCAGGCTGGACTTGTCGGCGTTGAGCGGCTCGGTCACCTTGTAGATGACGTCGTCGATGGTGCTGTAGGTGGTCAGGGTGTAGATGTCGTCCTTGATCTCCTTGTCGAACAGCGCCACCGCCACCAGGCCGTTGTTGCCGTTGAAGTACAGGTCCCAGCCCAGGTCGAAGTTGGTCGACTTGCGCGGCTTCAGGGCGGGATTGCCCTGGCTGATCGTGCAGTACGCGCTGCCGTCGTCGTCCTCGCCGCAACTGGTGCTCTTGGCCTGGGCGATGTAGTTGGGGCGCGGCCGGCCGAGGGTGCGGCTGACCGAGAAGCGCACGCGCTGGTCGTCGCTGGGTTTCCATACCGCGTTGAAGGACGGCAGCAGCGAGTTGTAGCCACCGGCGGTCTTGGAGAAGTCGCCGGTATAGGTGGTGCCGCCGTCGTCGCTGTACGGGCTGAAAGCGTCGAAGGTGGTGTGGTCGTAACGCAACCCGGCCAGCAGCAGCAGCCGATCCCAGGCGTAATGGGCGGAGAAATAGGCGTCGCTGATGTTCTCGACGTACTTATAGTCGCCGGTGTAGTCGGCGTTGAGGTAGGTCTGGCTGGTGTCCTCGGCCAGGGTCGGGATCAGTTCGGTGGTGATTGCGGCATTGTCGATCAGCGGGAACCCGGTCAGCGTGCCGACGCTGGTGGAACCGGCGTACAGGTAGTCGTTGACCACCGAGCCGAGCTTGTAATAGGTGAATTCGGTGTCTTTCCAGATGTCCAGCCGGCGGTACTCGGCGCCGCTGGCGAAGCCGAAGCCCTTGGCGTCCGCGTCGATGTTGAAGCTGTAGTCCAGGCGTACGTGGTCGATGGTTTCCTTGGCCTTCCTGAACTCGACATAGGCGGTGCTGAGCTTGTAGCTCGAGCCCATCAGCAGGCTGGAGTCGGAAATGCCCACCGCGTTGGGGAAGCCGTGGTCGTCGTTGACGTAGTCCACGTACAGGCCGCTGGGGTAGGTGCGCGCGGCCCAGTAAGTTTCGGTGTCGTCGAAGGTCTCCTCGGTATGGCCGGCGCGCAAGGTCAGCCTGGAGCGCTCGCCGAGGTCCCAGTCGAATTTGGCGATCGCGCCCATGTTCTGCCGGTCCCAGCGGTTGTGGCGGTTCTTGGTGTAGATGCTGTTGATCTGCTCGGTGCCGCCCTCGTCGGTTTGGTCGCTGATGTCGAACTTGGCGTTGGAGTAAAGGTCGGTCTTGTTCATCGTCGAGTTCTCGTAGAACCGGTACGAGTACATCAACAGCGAGGCGTAGAACGGCTCGTCCGCCGGTTTCCATTCCAGCTTCACCGACCCGCCGAAGTTGGTGATGTAGTTGGTATAGGTGCCGGTGCTGTAGTTGCCTGGCGCGCGCAGGCCGTTCCAGTCGGCGTAGTCGGTCGGCGGCGTGTCGCCGTCGGTGAGGTAGTTGCCGTCTTCGTCGTAGAAGTAGTTCGACTCCACCCAGCGCTTGACGCTGTTGCGCGAGCGCTGCTGGTAGTGGGCCACCGCGACGATGCCGAACTGCTTGTCCGCGCCGAACTGGTCGGAGTACACCACCTTGGCGCTCTTGCCCCAATGACCCAGGGTCTTGTGGTTGCCACCGGCGCTCCTGCCGACGTCGGCAGTGTCGGCGGTCGAATAGATGCCCGAGGTGTCGGCGAAGATGTACTGGCCGGAGCGGTCGAAGGCGCTGCGGCTGATGATGTCGACCCAGCCGCCGATGGCATCGGGCGTCTGCTCGGCGCTGAAGGTCTTGTAGATGTCGGTGCGGGTGCCGATGTCGCTGGGGATCAGCTGCAGGTTGTTCTGGCGCTGGCCGGAGCCGTAGTCGCCGACGCTGGCCAGGGAGATGCCGTCGATGGTGGTGTAGTTGAGTTCGGGCTGGACGCCGCGGATGACGAGGTAGCGCGGCTCGCCGCCGTCCTCGATCGCGCTGATGCCCGGTGCGGAGGTCAGGATCTCGGCCAGCGTCTCGTCGCTGTAGCTGTCCATCTCGTCGTAGATCACCGAGTCCTTGACCACCGCCGAATTCTTCTTCTGCTCGATGACTTCGTGCGCTGCGATGACGTGCACGGTGTCCAGCGTGGCCGAGGCGTCGGATTTCGCGGCGGGCTCGGTTGCGTCCGCCGCGCCGGTGTCCTCGGCGGCCGGCAGCGCCTGCGGAATCGCCAGGCCGAAACAGAACAATGAGGCGGAAAGCGCCTGGCGGATGCCCGAACACAGCGCATGCCGTGGGGTCATGATCATTTGCCAGCGTGCCGCATGGTGGGAAGCCCGGCATGATCGGCAGGCATTGCTACCTGCGTGTTACAACGGAAAAATAACTTTCATCGTGATTCTCCTGATTGGCACGGAGTTGCAGCTTTGCCCTTCTCCTTGCTCGCGCAGCGAGCAGGGGAGGCCGGGAGAGGGTGCTTCTGGACCCGCACGCCGCCGCCAATCCTCTGCCCCACTTGCAATCGGCCATCGGCGCCCGTATCAAAGGCGGGATGAGCACCTCCCTGAGCATTGCCGAAGCGCGCCTGCTGATCCCCTCGGGCCTGGACCAACGCGGCCTGGAGCGCGCCTTCGGCACGCTGCTGGGGCCGGGCATCGACTTCGGCGACCTGTACTTCCAGCACAGCCGGCGCGAGAGCTGGTCGGTCGAGGACGGCATCGTCAAGGACGGCGCGCATTCGATCGAGCAGGGCGTGGGCGTGCGCGCGATCTCCGGCGAGAAGACCGGCTTCGCCTATTCCGACGACATCAACGCGCAGGCGCTGCTGGAAGCGGCCGGCTCGGCGCGCGCGATCGCCCGCGACGGCCGCGCGCACGCGCCGCAGGCGCTGGTGCGCGGCGGCGCG
>JASGEB010000220.1:0-3389 GCA_047606785.1 Pseudoxanthomonas sp. | reverse complement strand
GCGCCAGCGCGGCGGCGTCGGCCGCGCCGGCGTCGGCCTGGCGCCAGCGCGCCGGCAGCGGCGGATCGGGCAGCCAGGCCAGCCGTTCGAGCAGGGCATCGTCGCCGGCGGTTACCGCCAGCAGCGCGCCGTGCGGTGCGGCCAGGCCGAGCACGACGGCGCGCGGCGCGCTCAGGTACAGCTCCACCCCCGCGCCGGCCGCGGCCAGGAAGCCGGCGCGGCTGGCCGGGGTGCTGCCGTCCAGGGCCAGCACCGCCAGCGTGGCCGCCTCGGCATCCTCGATGCGCACCGGCCGGCCGGCGCGCAGCTCGGCAGCCGCACGCTCGCAACGCACCACGGCGGGATCGCCGAAGGCGGCAGGCGGCGGGGTCGGGGACGGGTCGGTCATCGCTGGGAGGACGCCGGCAGGCGGGAGAAATGGATCGCGATTATCCCATGTGGGGTAGCGAGCCCTTGCGGGCCTCGCGCAACGCTGCATGCCGGCCGGCGCAGCCGTGCCCGCCGGTCCGATGACGCATGGCCGGATCACAACCGTGGCGCGGCTTCAGTGCGGATGCCTGGCCGTCCAGTACGGGTCGCCCTCGCCGCTGCCGGGCGGGCGCAGGGTGTAGCGCTTGTAGGTCCACTGGTACTGGGCCGGGTCGCGCCGCGCCACCCGTTCGATCACCGCGTTCATGGCCGCCGCCGCGGTCTGCGGGTCCGGGTCGGCCACCGCCGCCGGCACCGGCTCGACGTGCAGGGCGAACTCCAGCCCCGGCCCGGTGCGCTCGCACCAGCCGGCCAGCAGCTGCGCGCCGGTACGCTCGGCCAGCCGGTTGACCAGGGTCATGGTCAGCGCCGGCACCCCGAAGAACGGAGCGAACACCCCGTCGCCGGCCTTGGGCTGCTGGTCGGGCAGGATGCCGACCGCGCCGCCGTCCTTGAGCACCTTGAACAGCTGGCGTACCGCCGGCCCTTCCGCACGCACCTGGCGGATGCTGGCGGTCGTGCCGCGCACGCGCAGCAGGAATGCATCGCCGATGGCCGAGCCGGGCGGCTTGTAGACGATCGCGATCGGCCCGCGCGAGCCCAGCCACTGGTTGAGCAGTTCCCAGTTGCCGAAGTGCGGGGCGATCACGATCACCCCCTTGCCGGCGGCCAGGGCCGCGTCGTACAGCGCCTCACCATGGCGCTCGCGCAGGTGCCGGCGCAGGTTGTCGGCCGGCCGGTGGGTCCAGAAGTACAGCGTTTGCAGCGCCTGCTGGGCGGTGGCGCGCAGGATCCGCCGCTGCAGGTCGGCCACTTCGCCGGGCAGCAGGTCCGGATAGGCCAGTTGCAGGTTGCGGCGCGCGACCCGGCTCTCGCGCACGTCGAACGCCTGCCACAACCAGGCCAGGCCGTTGCCCAGGGCGCGCAGGACCGGCCAGGGCAGAGTGGCCAGCAGCGCCGCCGCGCGGTACAGCACGGCGGCGGAGGTGGAAGATTTCATTGGGGGAAGTTTAGCGGGGAGCGCGGAACCGGGGACTCGGGACTCGGGACTCGGGTGAGCAGGGGTCAGACTTCCGTTGGGATGACGAGTCGATGGATTACGCTCTTGCGGGTCCCGGGTCCCGGGTCCCGGGTCCCGAACGCCCCATTCCCGAACGACCGGCTCCCATGCTCGCCCTGATCCAGCGCGTCACCCAGGCCCGCGTCAGCGTCGCGGGTGAAACCGTCGGCGCGATCGGCCCGGGGCTGCTGGCGCTGGTCGGGGTGGAGCCGGGCGATGCCGAGGCGCAGGTGCAGCGGATGGCCGAGCGCCTGCTCGGTTACCGCGTTTTCGCCGACGATGCCGGCAGGATGAACCGATCTTTGCTCGATTTCGGCGGCGGCCTGCTGCTGGTCAGCCAGTTCACCCTGGCCGCCGATACTTCCTCGGGGATGCGGCCGGGCTTCAGTACCGCCGAACGCCCCGAACTCGCTGAACCCCTGTTCAACCGGCTGGTCACCGTCTGTCGCCAGCGCCATCCGGCGGGGGTGGAAACCGGCCGCTTCGGCGCCAACATGGAAGTCAGCCTGGTCAACGACGGCCCGGTGACCTTCCTGCTGCGGGCCTGAAGCCCCCTTGACCGACCGGTCCGAACAAGGCGGAGAGTGGCGAGGGGTGGTATAATACGCAGTTCCCCAAGACCTCCGCTACGGCGGCGCAAGCACTCATGGCCAACGAACGTCCTGCCCAGCAATCCGACATCAAGCTGTTGATCAGCAAGGGCCTCGAGCAAGGCTACCTGACCTACGCCGAAGTCAACGACCACCTGCCCGACGACATGGTCGATCCGGAGCAGATCGAAGACATCATCGGCATGATCAACGGCATGGGCATCGACGTGCATGAGGTCGCGCCCGACGCCGAGACCCTGCTGCTCAGCGGCGAGGCCAGCGGCAACCGCGAGGTCGACGAGACCGCCGCCGAGGAAGCCGCCGCCGCGCTGACCTCGCTGGATACCGAGGGCGGCCGCACCACCGACCCGGTGCGCATGTACATGCGCGAGATGGGCACGGTCGAGCTGCTGACCCGCGAGGGCGAGATCGCCATCGCCAAGCGCATCGAGGAAGGCCTGGGCCAGGTGCAGGCGGCGCTGGGCAACCTGCCGTCGATCATCGAAGCGCTGCTGGAGGAGTACGCCCTGCACAAGGCCGGCAAGAAGCGCCTGGCCGAGGTCGTGGTCGGCTTCAACGATCTGGTCGAGGAGGTGCCCGAGCCGGCGGTCGAGGCCGCCGTCACGGACCAGGACGAGGATGCCGACGGCGACGAGGACGAGGATGAGGGCGCCGACGGTGAGGAGGAGGCCGGCCCGACCGGTCCCGATCCGGCGGAGGTCGAGCGGCGCATGGACGTGCTGGCCGCGGCCCTGGCCAAGTTCAAGAAGAGCCACGCCAAGAGCGGCGCGGACAACAAGGCCGCCGCGCGCCTGCGCGGCGAGATGAGCGAGACCTTCGTCACCCTCAAGTTGCCGCTCAACCTGACCGACGTACTGGTGCGCAACGTGCGCGAGACCCTGCAGCGGGTCAAGGAACAGGAGCGCCGCGTGCTGCACCTGTCCACGGTGGTGGCCAAGATGCCGCGCAAGGACTTCATCCGCGCCTGGGAAGGCAACCAGACCAACCTGGAATGGGTGGACGAGGTGCTCAAGCGCAAGCAGAAGTGGTCCTCGGGCCTGCGCGAGGTCAAGGAGCAGATCGTCGCCGAGCAGCAGGCCACCATCGCCGTCGAGCACGCCATGTACATGACCCTGGCCGACCTCAAGGAGATCAGCCGGCAGATGGCCTACGGCGAGGCCAAGGCGCGCAAGGCCAAGAAGGAGATGGTCGAGGCCAACCTGCGCCTGGTGATCTCGATCGCCAAGAAGTACACCAACCGCGGCCTGCAG
>JASGEB010000219.1:0-5886 GCA_047606785.1 Pseudoxanthomonas sp. | reverse complement strand
GCGCGGGGACCTGCGCCGGCGGCACCGGCGCCGGCGCTTCCTCGCGCTCGGCGCGCACCCGCGCGGGCTGGGCGTGCTTGACCGTGGTCACCGCCGGCGCCGGCGGGATGTTGAGCTGGGCCTTGGTCAGCGCATGCACCGGCAGCTTGCGCGGAGTGCCGCGCTGGTAGCTGGGCTTGGCGGTTTCCTCGCCCAGCTCGTTCTCGCGGATGCGGGTGACCTCGTAATGCGGGGTGTGCAACTGCTCGTCGGCGACGATCACGATCGGCGCGTCGTGGCGCTGCTCGATCTCGCGCAGCGCGCCGCGCTTTTCGTTGAGCAGGAAGTTGGCGATCTCCACCGGCGCCTGCACCAGCACCTGGCCGGTGTTGTCCTTCATCGCGTGCTCCTCGGCCACGCGGATGATCGACAGCGACAACGACTCGACGCTGCGCATGCGGCCCTGGCCTTCGCAGCGCGGGCACACGATCTGGCTGGACTCGCCGAGCGAGGGACGCAGGCGCTGGCGGCTCATCTCCAGCAGGCCGAAGCGGCTGATGCGGCCGATCTGCACGCGCGCGCGGTCGTACTTGAGCGCGTTCTGCAGGCGGTTCTCGACCTCGCGCTGGTGCTTGGAGGAGGACATGTCGATGAAGTCGATGACGATCAGCCCGCCCAGGTCGCGCAGGCGCATCTGCCGGGCCACTTCCTCGGCCGCCTCCAGGTTGGTGTGGAACGCGGTCTCCTCGATGTCGCCGCCCTTGGTGGCGCGCGAGGAGTTGACGTCGATGGCGGTCAGCGCCTCGGTCTGGTCGACCACGATCGAGCCGCCGGAGGGCAGGCGCACGTTGCGCTCATAGGCGCCTTCGATCTGCGACTCGATCTGGAAGCGGTTGAACAGCGGGATGTCGTCGGTGTAGTGCTTGAGCTTGCGCAGGTTGTGCGGCATCACCTGCTGCATGAACTCGCGTGCGGTGTCGTACAGCTCCTGGGTGTCGACCAGGATCTCGCCGACGTCGTTGCGCAGGTAGTCGCGCAGGGCGCGCACGATCAGGCGCGACTCCTGGTAGATCAGGAACGGCGCCGGCTTGGACAGCGCCGCTTCGGCGATGGCGCGCCAGACGCTGAGCAGGTAGTCCAGGTCCCACTGCAGTTCCTCGGCGTCGCGGCCGACGCCGGCGGTGCGGATGATCACGCCCATGTCGTCGGGGATGTTGAGCGCGTCCAGCGCCCGCTTCAGCTCGGTGCGGTCCTCGCCCTCGATCCGGCGCGAAACGCCGCCGGCCGACGGCGAGTTCGGCATCAGCACCATGTAGCGGCCGGCCAGCGAGATGAAGGTGGTCAGGGCCGCGCCCTTGCTGCCGCGCTCATCCTTGTCGACCTGGACCACGATCTCCTGGCCTTCGCGCAGCAGTTCGCGGATGCCGGCCTTGTGGTGGTCCACGCCGCTCTGGAAGTAGTCGCGGGAGATTTCCTTCAGCGGCAGGAAGCCGTGGCGCTCGGCGCCGTAGTCGACGAAGGCCGCCTCCAGGGACGGCTCGAGCCGGGTGATGCGGCCCTTGTAGATGTTGGACTTGCGCTGTTCCTTGGACGGTTGTTCGATGTCGATGTCGTACAGGTTCTGGCCATCGACGATCGCCACGCGCAGTTCTTCCGCCTGCGTGGCATTGATCAGCATTCGCTTCATTGTTGCGTTCCTCGCGCAGCTACCGCGCGGAACGCCATGGCGTTTCGCCTCTGGAACGTTCGTCCGCCCCTCGCGCATGGCGCGGGTGGGGCGGTGGGGAGTTTCCAGCGCTTCGACACCACGGCAGGCCGCGGGAGCGCTTGTTTTCGGTTTCGGTGTTGCGGGGCCGGCGGCACTCGCATGGCCTCAAAGGCCGGCGGCGCCGCGCGGGGCGTGTTCAGCTCTACGGAGGCGGTGGCCTCCGGCGTTGTCCAGGCCTGCCGGTCAGCCGCTAACATGGCCCACCCCGGGGGTGGAGGTCGCGCGCTTGCCGGGGATCGCCGGGAGCCCGGGCTTCTGGCCCTTGCCACAACTCCCTGCGAAATCAAACCTTTATCCCGCAGGCCGAGTGTAACAGAAGAACCCTACGGAATGACTCCTCCCTCCGAAACGCCCCTGCCCGGTGCCGCCGGCGGCGTGCGCACCGTGGTGGTGCCGGCCGACCGCGACGGCCAGCGCCTAGACAACTTCCTGCTCGGCCAGCTCAAGGGCGCCCCGCGCAGCCTGGTCTACAAGCTGGTGCGCAGCGGCCAGGTGCGGGTCAACGGCGGCCGCGCCAAGGCCGAGCGCAAGCTGGTCGCCGGCGACCAGGTGCGGGTGCCGCCGGTGGTCCTGGAGGCGCCGGCGGAGAAGGCCGCGCCGCCGGCCGGCCTGCTGGCGCGGATGCAGCGGGCCATCGTGTTCGAGGACGCCCGCCTGCTGGTGCTCGACAAGCCTTGCGGGGTGGCCAGCCACGGCGGCAGCGGGATCGGCTTCGGCGCCATCGAGACCTTGCGCGCGCTGCGCCCTGGGCAGGCCCTGGAACTGGTCCATCGCCTGGACCGCGACACCTCCGGCCTGCTGGTGCTGGCCAAGAAGCGCTCGGCCCTGTCCGAACTGCAGGCCCTGCTGCGCGAGGACCACGCCGGCGGCGGCATCCGCAAGCGCTACCTGACCCTGCTGGCCGGGCGCATGCCGGCCGGGACGATGGACGTGGACGCGCCGCTGCACGTGGGCCTGCGCCAGGGCGGCGAGCGGCACGTGCAGGTCGCTCCGGCCGGCAAGCCCTCGCTGAGCCACTTTCGCCTGCTGGAGCGGCGCGGCGGGCACTCGTATTGCGAAGTGGAGATCGCCACCGGCCGCACCCACCAGATCCGCGTGCACGCCCGCCATCTCGGCCATCCGGTGGCCGGCGACGACAAGTACGGCGACCCGGAGGTCAACCGCCGCCTGCGCGAGCAGGCCGGGCTGAAGCGGCTGTTCCTGCATGCCGCCTCGCTGGAGTTCGCCCTCGACGGCGGCCGCGCGCCCTACCTGCTCAACGCGCCGCTGGCGCCGGAACTGGCGGCGGTGCTGGATGCCTTGAAGTGAGTCGTCTTGCGCGCCGGGAATCTGCGCGCCGGCAAAGGGCCTGCGCTTTCGACGCGTCGATCCGGCGTGGTTGCATCGGCCCGGCGGTGCGGTGCTCAGCCGCCCGGCTTCTGCTGCGAATCCAGCGAGAAGCAGATGTCCGGCTTGACCTGCGGCGGCGGGAAGGTGACCGGCACGTTGATGGTGGTCGCCACCGGCTGGCCGCCGCGGGTGGCGGCCTTGAATTCCCACTTGCCCACCGCCTCGCTGGCGGCCTTGTCGAGCGCGTCGTTGCCGCTGGACTGGGCCAGCTCGACGCTGGACGGCGCGCCGTCGGCGCTGATGGTGACCCGCAGGGTCGTGGTACCGCCGTTGCCGTGGCACTGCGCCTCGATCGGGTATTGCGGCGGCGGGGTATGCACCGCGGTCAACTGCGTCGGCGGTACCGCCGGGGCGGTGTCGGCAGGAGGCTGCTGGCCGCAGGCGGCGAGCAGCAGAGCCGCGGCGAGGCCGGCGGGGACGGCGAAGCGGGAAGACGGGCGGATGGGCATGGGCGTTGGTTCTCGACGATGGGAGCGATGCGCGGCATCGGGTCGCTGGGCGGTGTGCCGCCGCGGCTCATCATTGCACCGGCCGATGATAGATCTGTTCCAGCATGCGCTTGTATTCGGCGATCGGCGGCAGGCCGACGGCGCTGCGGCGGGCGTCGAGGCCGTCGAGGTCCTCGGTGGGCTGCATCGTCACGCTGCCGTCGTCACCGGTGTGGAACTGGGTGCCGTAGCGCTGCGGCTTGCCCTGGGCGAGCAGCACCCGGTCGGTGAGCAGGGCGAACTGGTCGGGTGAGGCATCGTGCCTGGCCACGGCGGCTTCCATCAGCGTCAGCACCTGCGCCTGGAAGGCGGCGTCGGCATCGGCGTGCTGGACCAGCAGCCAGGCCGCCTCGGCGCCGTCCTTGCCGGCCATCGAGACGCCCGGCCAGCCTTTTTCCGCGACCACCTGCTTGAGCCAGGCGGTGTTGTCGCGATCGATCGCTGCGGTCTCTTGCCTGGTCTGGTCGCTGTACTTGCTGTCGATCATCGCCTGGCGGGCGGCTTGATCCTTCTGCGCGCGCTGCAGCAGCTGTTCGCGCAGCGGGCGGTCGACGCCGGCCAGGCGGCGGTCCTCGGCCGCCTGGGCGCGCGCGATCAGTCCGGGCCATCGCTTGTCGGTCCGCAGCGAGGCCAGGTCGGCGTCGCCTTCGAGCATGCGCGGCGAGACCGAGTCCTTGTCCACGGCCTTGCCGAGACGGGCGAAGGCGGCCATCTTGTCGCCCTGCAGGGCGTAGCAGCAGGCCGAGTTGTAGCCTGCGTCGTGCTCGGCCTCGGCGGCGCTCAACTGGTCGTAGAGCTTGGCGCAGGCGGCGTAGTCCTTGGCCTGGTAGGCGGCTTCGGCCTGCGCGGAGGTCGCGGACTGCGCCTGCAGGGCGCCGGGGAGCAGCGAACAGGCGAGCACGGCGAGCAGGCGCTTCATGGTCTTGTCGATCTCCTCAGGCCACCAGGCTGTCGGCCTTGGCCGCGCAGATGAAGTCGTTCTCGCTCAGGCCGCCGGCGTCGTGGGTGGAGAAACGCACCACCACCCGGTCGTAGTGGACCGACAGGTCGGGATGGTGGTCCTCGCGGTGGGCGATGAAGGCCAGCGCGTTGACGAAGGCCAGGGTGCGGTAATAGTCGGGGAAGCGGAAGCTGCGCTGCAGCGCCTTGCCTTCCTCGGCCAGTTCCCAGCTCGGCACCTGCGGCAGCAGTTCGGCGATGCGCGCCTGGCTGAGGCGGTGCTCGCTGCCGCTGCGGTGCACGCAGTGCGCCTGCACCAGGGGGACCAGATCGGACATCGCGTGTACCTGTGTGGCTGTGCGGTGGACTGAACGTAGCACCCGCAGCGTTGCGCGGCCGTCGGCCGCCACGACGCGGGGGGACGGCTAGAATACGGCCATGATCCACGTGTCCGACACCGCCCAGGCCCATTTCCGCCGCCTGCTCGAACGCGAGGCCGCGCCCGGGCTGGGCGTGCGCCTGAGCGCGGTCGAGCCGGGCACGCCGCGCGCCGACGCGCGGTTGGAGTTCGCCGAGGCCGCCGAACTGGCCGGCGACGAGTGGGCGGTGGACCTGCAGGGCTTCACCCTCTACGTCGATGCCGCCAGCGTGCCGTGGCTGGACAACGCCGAGATCGACTACGTGACCCAGGGCACCGGCGCGCAACTGACCATCAAGGCGCCGGGCATCAAGGGTCGCGCGCCGGGCGAGGAGGCCTCGCTGGTCGAGCGCGTGCGCTGGGTGATGGACAACGAGGTCAACCCGCAGCTGGGCCGCCATGGCGGCCGCGCGGCGGTGGAGTCGGTGGATGCCGACGGCACGGTGTGGCTGCGCTTCGGCGGCGGCTGCCACGGCTGCGGGATGGCCGACGTGACCCTCAAGCAGGGCATCGAGACCACCCTGAAGACGCGCGTGGCCGGGGTGACCGCGGTGCGCGACGCCACCGACCACGACAGCGGCCAGGCGCCGTACATGCCGCGCGACCCGGCGGCCTGAACCCGACCCGCGACGTGACGAACGCCGCCGACATCATCGATTACCTTGCCCGGCGCAAGCCGGCGCCGGTGCTGGAACGACGCACGCGCATGCCGCACGGCTGGGGCCTGTGGCTGCGGGCGCGGCCGGAGAAGGACGGACGGCTGGACCGCGACCTGCAGCAGGGCATCGCCGCGCACCTGGCCGCGCGCCAGCCGCGGCCGCCGGACAAGGCCAGCCCGCCGATGTCGGCGCCGGCCGCGGCGCGCGCGCTGCTGTGGCAGCACTGGGAACCGCCGCCGCGCGAGG
>JASGEB010000218.1:0-12857 GCA_047606785.1 Pseudoxanthomonas sp. | reverse complement strand
GGCTGGCCGCCGCCGGCCTGTGCCTGGCGGCGGGCGTGGCCGCCGGCCTGGGCTGGCGCGCCAACAGCAGGGTCGAGCGCGCCGACTTCGCCAGCGCGGTCGGCCAGCTGCGCCAGGTCAGCCTGGCCGACGGCTCGCAGGCCACCCTGTCCAGCGGCAGCCGCATCGAGGTGGCCCTGCGCCGCGGCCGCCGCGACATCGCCCTGGACGCCGGCGAAGCGGTGTTCCATGCCGCCAAGGATCCGGACCGGCCGTTCGTGGTCAGCGCCGGCGCGCGCCGGGTCACCGCGGTGGGCACGGTGTTCGCCGTGCGCCGCGACGGCCAGGACCTGCGGGTGGTGGTGACCGAGGGCCTGGTGCGGCTGGACGCCGACCCGGACGGCGCCGGCCCGAGCACCCTGCTGCCGGCCGGCAGCATCGCCCTGGCCGGGCCGCACGGCGTGCTGGTGCGCAGCGTACCGCTGGCGCAGGCGCAGCAGACGCTGGACTGGCAGCGCGGGCTGCTGCGCTTCGACGACGTGCCGCTGGCCGAAGCGGTGGCCGAGTTCAACCGCTACAGCGCCCGCCCGCTGGTGATCGGCGACGACGCCGCCGGTGCGCTGCGGGTGGGCGGCAGCTTCCAGTGGGCCAACAGCGAGGGCTTCGTGCGCCTGCTGGAGCGCGGCTTCCCGGTGCGCGCCGAGCGCCGCCCGGACCGGATCGTGCTGCGCAGCCGGTAGGGGCCGAACGCATTCGTTCGTCATCGCAAGCAGGGCGCGCCCCACCGCGCCGACCACGGGGAAAACGATCATGCAGAACCGAGCTTCGATGCGCGTGCTGTTGCTGTGCCTGGCTTGTACCTCCGCCCTGGCCGCCCGCGCCCAGGCGGCCACCGCCACGCTGGACATTCCCGCCGGCGACCTGAGTACGGCCCTGGACGCGCTCGCGCGCCAGTCCGGGGCCGAACTGATCTACCGCCCCGACCAGGTGCGCCACCGGCACACCGCCGGCGCGCACGGCCAGCTCAGCGCCGGCCAGGCGCTGGACAAATTGCTCGCCGGCAGCGGCCTGGTGGCCAGCCGCGACGCCTCCGGTGCCCTGCTGATCGCCCAGGCCACCACCCCGGCGGTGAGCGCCGCGCCGGCCGCGACGCCGGCGCCGCAGACCCCGCCGCCCGCACCGCCGGTCACCGAGACCGAGACCATCCAGGTCACCGGCTCGCGCATCCCGCGCGCGCAGATCGAGGGCCCGGCGCCGATCACCGTGATCACCGCCGAGGACATCAAGGCCAACGGCTTCACCACCGTGCCCGACGTGCTGCGCGCGATCACCCAGAACGGCGGCGAGACCCAGAGCCAGCAGTCGGCCAGCGCCGCCGATTTCTCGCCCGGCGCGCAGCAGGTGGACCTGCGCGGACTCGGCCCCAACCACACCCTGGTGCTGGTCAACGGCCGCCGCATCGCCGACTTCCCGCTGCCGTTCAACGGCCGCAGCAACTTCACCGACATCTCCGGCATCCCGCTGGGCATGATCGAGCGCATCGAGGTCCTGACCGGCAGCGCCTCGGCGGTGTACGGCTCGGACGCGATCTCCGGGGTGATCAACTTCATCCTCAAGAAACACGCCGACGGCACCACCGTGGACTATCGTTTCGGCACCACCACCCGCGGCGGCGCCGACTCGTTCGACCTGACCCTGTCCAGCGGCTTCGACCGCGGCAACTTCAGCGCGGTGTACGGCTTGGAGTACATCTCGCAGAACCCGCTGTGGGCCTACCAGCGCAGCATCCAGGACTCGACCGACGACGCGCCCACCGCCAGCAGCCGCATCGCCCGCCGCACCTTCCTGCGCACCGACTGGTGGGACACCTACCTCGATCCCGGCGCGGACACCTGCGCCAGCCTGTCCAGCCTCAACGGCAACTCGACCCACTACGCCTCGCGGCCGCGCTACGGCGACTGGGACGACGCCCTGGACGACTACGGCCCCGGCTACTACTGCGGCAGCGACACCGCGATCGGCTACGGCACCATCATCAGCCAGCGCAAGGGCGTGAACGCCTACGGCAGCTTCAACTACGACTTCGGCGACGGCCTGCGCTGGTTCGCCGACGTGCAGCTGGGCTACCACAAGGTCGACCTGTTCAGCGACGTGCTGACCTGGTACTACCAGCAGGCCGACGGCAACGAGGAGGGCTATTTCTACAACCAGGCCACCGACCAGGTGGAGTACTGGCAGCGCCAGTTCACCCCGGAGGAAATGGGCGGCCTGTCGCGCGGCATGATCCGCAGCCGGCAGAAGACCTTCAGCTTCACCACCGGCTTCGCCGGCCGCTACGGCGAGAACTGGGACTGGGAAGCCTCGCTGGCGCATTCGCAGTATTCGCTGACCGTCAGCTGGCCGCAGATCGTCGCGGCCAAGGCCAACGCGCTGTTCCTGGGCGAACAGGTCGGCTACGACGACGACTGGGACTACCCGATCTTCGACGCCGACCCGACCCGCCTGTACACGCCATTGACCGTGGCCGAGTACGACTCGATCACCGCGCGCAGCGTCTACCACCCCGAGTCGCGCAACGACACCCTGGCCTACACCCTGACCAGCGCCTCGCTGTTCCCCCTGGCCGGCGGCGACGCCGGCTTCTCGGCCACCGCCGAATTCGGCAACCAGTCCTACGACCTCAATCCGGACCCGTTGGCGCTGGAGTACTACTACCTGAGCTGGAAGGACTCCAACGGCCACGGCAGCCGCAACCGCTGGGCGCTGGCCAGCGAGCTGCGCATGCCGGTGCTGGACAGCCTCAACCTGAGCCTGGCCGGCCGCTTCGACCAGTACCGCTACGCCGGCACCCACGTGCAGCGGCCGACCTGGAGCGCCGGCATCGAATGGCGGCCGGTGCAGTCGCTGCTGCTGCGCGGCTCCTACGGCACCGCCTTCCGCGCGCCGGACCTGCACTACCTGTTCGCCGGCCTGGGCAACGACGAGACCTCGGCGGTGGACTACTACCGCTGCGACACCGAGGAGCCCGACGAGGCCTACGACGACTGCAGCTACGGCGACGAGGACATCATCCGCTCGCGCAGCGGCAGCACCTCACTCAAGCCGGAGACCAGCACCTCGTGGACGGCCGGGGCGGTGTTCTCGCCGAGCCCGAGCTTCGACATGTCGCTGGACTGGTTCGACATCGACCTGCGCAACCAGGTCGAGGATCTGCGCGTGGACGTGGTCCTGCGCAACGAGCGCGACTGCCGCCTGGGCATCCTCAGCATCACCTCGGCCACCTGCGTGGACGCGCTGTCGCGGGTGACCCGGCTGGCCGACGGCACCCTGTACAGCGTGTACGTCAACCCGATCAACATCGCCCGCGAGCGCACCTCCGGCATCGACTTCGCCGCCCACTACCGGCTCGACACCGGCATCGGCCAGTTCACCCTCAGCGTCGAGCACACCTGGGTGCACAAGCACCTGATCCAGGTCTACGCCGGCGACGAGACGGTGGACGCGTTCGCGGTCAACAGCGGCTACGACATCCCGCGCACCAAGACCAGCATCAGCCTGGGCTGGTCCAACGCCGGCTGGTCGGCCACCGTGTACGGCCAGCGCCTGGGCAAGCTGCCCAGCTACGCCTCCTACGAGGAGGAGTACGAATGGGATTCGGGCGTGAGCCCGTGGATCCCGGCGACCTGGCGCTACAACCTGTCGGTGTCCAAGCAGTTCGGCGACCACGCCAAGCTGGCGCTGTCGGTGGTCAACCTGTTCGACAAGATGCCGCCCGAGGACAGCACCTACACCGCCTACCCGTACTACGACATCTCCTGGTTCGACTCGGTGGGCCGCAGCGTGTACCTGGACTTCACCTACAAGTTCGGCGGCTCGCCGTTGTGAGGTGAGCGGCGGACGCAGCTTTGAGCCCCTCTCCCGCCGGGAGAGGGGTTGGGGTGAGGGTACGGCGAAGTCCGAGTAGTGCGCCTTCGCGGGGATGACGAATCAGGCACCCCCTCAGCGGTAAGCGAATTCCCCGAACAGCGGATCGACGCTGCCGCTCCAGCGCCCGCCGAACAGCGCCAGCTTGGCGTCGGCCGCGCTCACCCCCGATTCGGCGATGGCCTGCAGCGGGTCGAGGTAGCCGGTCTCGTCGCGGCCTGCCTGCAGGCGCCCGCGCCGAGCCAGGCCGGCGCGGGCAATCTCCAGCGCGCGCAGCGCCAGCGTGCACACGTCGGCGCCGCGGAACGGCAGGCGCAGGCCGTGCTCGGGCACGCCATCGCGCAGGGCGTGGCGCTCGGCGAGCGAAAAATCCTTGACTAGATCCCAGGCCGCGTCCAGCGCCGCATCGTCGTACAGCAGGCCGACCCAGAACGCCGGCAGCGCCACCAGCCGCCCGGCGTCGCCGGCGTCGGCGCCGCGCATCTCCAGGTACTTCTTCAGCCGCACCTCGGGGAAGGCGGTGGTCATGTGGTCGGACCAGTCGCGCAGGGTCGGCAGCGCGCCGGGCAGCGCCGGCAGCCGGCCGGCCATGAAGTCGCGGAAGCTCTGCCCGGCGGCGTCCACGTACACGCCGTCGCGGTAGCTGAAGTACATCGGCACGTCGAGCAGGTAGTCGACGTAGCGCTCGTAGCCGAAGCCGTCCTCGAACACGAAGTCGAGCATGCCGGTGCGGTCGCCGTCGGTGTCGGTCCAGATGTGCGAGCGCCAGCTCTGGTAGCCGTTGGGCCGGCCTTCGGTGAACGGCGAATCGGCGAACAGCGCGGTGGCCACCGGCTGCAGCGCCAGCGACACCCGGAACTTCTTGACCATGTCCGCTTCGCTGGCGTAGTCCAGGTTGACCTGCACCGTGCAGGTGCGGGACATCATGTCCAGGCCGAGCGTGCCGACCTTGGGCATGTAATCGCGCATGATCCGGTAGCGGCCCTTGGGCATCCACGGCATGTCCGCGCGTGCCCACTTGGGCTGGAAGCCCATGCCGAAGAAGCCCAGCCCCAGGCCGTCGGCGACCTCCACCACCTCGCGCAGGTGCTGGCGGGTCTCGGCGTCAGTCTGGTGGACGTCTTCCAGCGCCGCGCCGGACAGCTCCAACTGCCCGGCCGGCTCCAGGGTCACCGAGGCGCCGTCGCGCAACAGGGCGATGGTGCGGCCGTTTTCCTGCACCGGCTGCCAGCCGAAGCGGACCAGGCCGAGCAGCAGCGCCTCGATGCCGCGCTCGCCGTCGAACGCCGGCGCCCGCAGCCCGGCGCGGTCGAAACCGAACTTCTCGTGCTCGGTGCCGATCCGCCACTGCGCCGCGGGTTTCTCGCCGGAAGCCAGTACCTCGACCAGCTGGGCGCGCCCGCTGATCGGCGTATCGGCGTTGTGGCTGGGGCTCGACAAGGGCGGCTCTCCGCAAGCGTGGACGGGCCGGACGGGGCCGGTGCGAGGGCGCGACTATACCGTGCGCGCCGCGGCGGCTTTGCGGCGGCGGGCAAGCCGCAGTTTTCCAGCCGTCGCCCCGGCTGCGAGTGATTCGCGCTCCGTGGCCGCATGCGCCGAACCTCTAGGCTGCGCACGCCGCTACCCAGGCAGCCACCCTTCGGACGCCACCCAGGAAGTCGCAACGATGGACAGCCGCCATCGCGAAAGCCACCGCAGCCAGCGCAGCGGCTGGCTGCGCGCGGCGGTGCTGGGCGCCAACGACGGCATCGTCTCGGTGGCTGGGCTGGTGGTGGGCGTGGCCGCCTCCGGCGCCGACGGCCGCGCCATCCTCACCTCCGGCGTGGCCGGGCTGGTGGCCGGCGCGCTGTCGATGGCCGCCGGCGAGTACGTCTCGGTGCAGTCGCAGGCCGACACCGAACGGGCCGACCTGGAGGTCGAGCGGCGCGAACTGGCCGAGGAACCGTACGACGAACTGCGCGAACTGGCCGGCATCTACGAGCGCCGCGGCCTGCAGCCGGCGCTGGCGCGGCAGGTGGCCGAGCAGCTCACCGCCCACGACGCACTGGCCGCCCACGCGCGCGACGAACTGGGCATCACCGCGACCCTGCGCGCACGCCCGCTGCAGGCCGCGCTGACCTCGGCCGCAGCCTTCAGCAGCGGCGCGCTGGTGCCGTTGGCGGCGATCGTGCTGGCGCCGGCGCAGCACGTCGGCGCGGTCACCGTCGCCGCCACCGTCGCCAGCCTGTTCGTGTCCGGCGCCCTGGCCGCGATCGCCGGCGGCGCGCCGATCCTGCGCGGCGCCTGGCGGGTGGGCTTCTGGGGCGCGCTGGCGATGGCCGCCGCGCACCTGATCGGGCGGCTGTTCGGCACCCAGGCCTGAAGCCGCGCACGCTTCTGCTGCGCCGCCGCGCATACGAATTCAGCGCGCCGCGCGTTGTCGCCGCGGCGATGCGTTTGTAGCCTCGCCGCCTTCGACATCCGCTTCGAGGTTCTCCCATGCGCCTGGCGTTCGCCTTCTTCTGCTGGCTGCTGCTGGCCGTCCCCTCGGCCCGCGCCGCCGACATCGAGCGGGTGGAGCCGGCGAACTGGTGGGTCGGCATGCGCCACCATCGGGTCGAGCTGATGGTGCACGGCCAGGCGATCGCCGGGCTGACGCCGCGAATGACGCACGCGGGCGTGCGCATCGTCGAGGTGCAGGGGACCGGCAACCCGAACTACCTGTTCGTCACCGTCGACATCGACGAGCGCGCCAAGCCCGGCGAATTCGACCTGGAACTGCTCGACGGCGCGCGGGTGGCCGCACGCCACCCTTGGCGGCTGGACGCGCGCGCGCCCGGCTCGGCGCAGCGGCGCGGCTTCGACGCCGCCGACGCGATCTACCTGGTGATGCCCGACCGCTTCGCCGACGGCGATGCGGGCAACGACAGCGTGCCCGGCTACGCCGACCGCGCCGACCGCGGCCAGCCCTCCGGCCGCCATGGCGGCGACATCGCCGGCCTGCGTGCGCACCTGGACTACCTCGCCGGCATGGGCTTCACCCAGCTGTGGTCCACCCCGCTGCTGGAGAACGCCCAGCCCGGCGAGTCCTACCACGGCTACGCCATCACCGACCTGTACCGGATCGACCCGCGTTTCGGCAGCAACGCCGACTACCGCGCGCTGGTGCGCGAGGCCAGGGCGCGCGGGCTGGGGGTGATCATGGACGTGGTGCTCAACCACGTCGGCTCGAGCCACTGGTGGATGGCCGATCCGCCGGCGCCGGACTGGTTCAACAGCCCCGGCCGCTACGTCGAGACCAATCACCGCCGCACCACCGTGCAGGACCCGCACGCCGCGCCGGCCGACGCGGCGCGCTTCAAGGACGGCTGGTTCGTGCGCACCATGCCCGACCTCAACCAGCGCAACCCGCACCTGGCCACCTACCTGATCCAGAACACCCTGTGGTGGATCGAGTACGCCGGCCTGTCGGGCATCCGCGAGGACACCTATTCCTACGCCGACACCGCCTTCCTCGGCGCATGGGGGCGGGCGGTGCTGGAGGAGTACCCGAATTTCTCGATGGTCGGCGAGGAATGGAGCGCCAACCCGGCGATCGTCGCCCACTGGCAGCGCGGCAAGGTCAACCCGGACGGCTTCGTGCCGTCGATGCCGAGCATGATGGACTTCCCGCTGATGATCGCGCTGGGCAAGGTGCTGGCCGCGCCGGGCGACGACGAGGCGCTGACCGGCCTGTACGAGACCCTGGCCGACGACTTCCTGTATCCCGACCCGGACCGGCTGGTGGTGTTCTCCGAGAACCACGACACCTCGCGCCTGCTGGCGCAGCTCGACGGCGACGCGGCGCGCTGGAGGCTGGCCATGGCCTACCTCGCCACCGTACGCGGCACGCCGCAGTTCTACTACGGCTCGGAGGTGCTGCTGCGCGGACCGAAGCAGCGCGACGACGGGCTGTCGCGCATGGACATGCCCGGCGGCTGGCGCGGCGACGCCGTGGATGCCTTCGGCGGCCGCGGCCTGAGCGAGGAGCAGCGCGCCGCCCAGCAGTGGCTGCGCACGCTGCTGCAGTGGCGCCGCGCCACCGCGGTCGTGCACGCCGGCGCACTGACCCACTTCGCGCCGGAGAATGGGGTGTACGTGTACTTCCGCCACGACGGCACGCACACGGTGATGGTCGCGCTCAACACCCGCGACGCCCCGGCCACGCTGGCGCTGGATCGCTTCGCCCCGTTCGTGCCGGCCGGCAGCCGCTGGCGCTCGCCCTTCGACGCCGGCCCGACCACGCTGGGCGGCACCCTGGCCCTGCCGCCGCTGTCGGCCACCATCCTGCAGCGGCTGTGAGCCGGCGGCGCGCGATGTAGCATCCTCGCGATGAACCTGCCCGCCCCGCCCGCGCCGGCGCTGATGACCGAACTGGCCGCCCTGGCGGCCTGCCCGCGCGCCGACGGCTACGCCTGCATCACCGCCCGCCACGAGCACGGGGCCAAGGCGGTGGACGTGGAGCAGCCGGCGTTGGCCATCGTCCTGCAGGGGCGCAAGCGCGTGCAGGGCACCGCGCAGCGGATGGAGTTCGCGGCCGGCCAGGTGTTCGCGATGCTGCGCCGCTGCCGGCTGGACGTGGTCAACCTGCCCGACCCGCACGGCGGCCTGTACCTGACCCTGACCATCCCGCTGTGCGAGCAGGTGCTGGACGCCGCGCGCCTGCTGTGGGACGCGCCGGTGACGGCGGCGGACGATGAGTTCGCGCGGCTCGAACTGGCCGCGCTGGAGCGCCCGCTGCGACAGTGGCTGCACGCCCTGCGCGGCGGCGACTACCCGCAGGCGCGCGCGGCCCTGGCGATGCTGGTGGTGGACCTGTGCCGGGCCGGCTTCACCGGCCTGCTGCTGCCGCCACCGCCGAGCGTGGCCGCGCGGGTGCGCGCGCAGGTCGCCGCCGACCCGGCGCACGGCTGGCAGTCGGGCGACTTCGAGCGGGCCCTTGGCCTGAGCGGCGCCACCCTGCGCCGGCGCCTGGCCGCCGAGGGCACCACCCTGCGCGAGGTCGTCGCCGGCGCGCGCCTGGCCTGCGCGATGGAGTTGCTCTACACCACCCGCTGGCCGATCAAGACCGTGGCCGCGCGGGTCGGCTACCGCTCGGCGGCCAGCTTCGTGCGGCGCTTCGGCGAGCGCTACGGCATGGACCCGGGCCAGATCGGCAACGCCCAGCCCGGCCACTGAGCGCTGCGCGCATCGATCTGAGCGTTGCGCGCGTGGCGGTGGCGGCATGCTGGCGGCGTCCGCGGCCACCGCCGCCCGCACGGAGACCGTCCAATGTCCATTCCCTTCCCGTTGCCGCGCCTGCCGCTGGCCGGCCTGCTGCTCGCCATCAGCCTGTCCGCGCCGGCGGATCCGGCCTCGCCGGCCACCCAGGTGCCCGGCTACTACCGGCAGGTGATCGGCCGGCTGCAGGTGACCGCGCTGTTCGACGGCGTGGTGCCCCTGGCGCGCGGCGAGCTGTCCGGCATCGACCCGGCCCACAAAGCCGCGCTGATCGAACACGCCTTCGTCCCCGAAGGCAAGGACGGCCTGCAGACGGCGGTCAACGCCTACCTGGTCGACGACGGCCGCCACCTGACCCTGGTCGATACCGGCACCGCGCACTGCTTCGGGCCGGGCCTGGGCCGGGTGCCGGCCAACCTGCGCGCCTCCGGCTACCGGCCCGAACAGGTGGACACCGTGCTGATCACCCACGCCCACCCGGACCACCTGTGCGGCCTGCTCGACCCGCAGGGCCACGCCGTCTATCCCCGCGCCACGGTCTGGCTGGCCCAGGCCGATGCCGACTACTGGCTGGACCCGCGCAACGAGACCCGCGCCGGGACCCGCAAGGAATTCGTGCCGCTGTTCAAGATGGCCCGCACCGCGGTGGCCCCCTATCGCGCCAGCGGCCACCTGCGTCTGTTCAAGCGCGGCGACGCCATGCCCGCGGGCCTGCGCGCGCTGGATACGCACGGCCACACCCCCGGCCACACCTCCTACCTGTTCGACGCCGGCGATGGGCAACGCCTGCTGGTGTGGGGCGACATCGTCCACTACCACGCCGTGCAGTTCGCCCATCCCGAAGCCTCCTTCGAGGCCGATGCCGACCGCGCCGCCGCCATCGCCGCGCGCCGCCGCCTGATGGCGCAGGCGGCCGACGGGCGCTGGTGGCTGGGCGGCGCGCACCTGCCCTTTCCCGGCCTGGGCCACGTGCGCCGCGAGGGCGACGCCTTCGCCTGGGTGCCCGCCGAATTCTCGCCACTGCCGCCGCCAGCGCATTAGACGCCGGGGGATCCCAGGCCACATCGGCGCGCGCTTTGACAGCCCGCCGGCGCGCTCACCAGCACGACCTGCAGCAGGCCCACGCGGCCACGCTCGCCGTTACGGCGCGGCAACCCGAGCCCGCCGTGCCATCGCTGTCGCGCTGACCGCAGCGGCCGGCCAGGCTCAACCGGCCGGCGCGGCCTCCAGTTCCAGCCAGCGCGCGATGACCTCGCGCGCCTGCTCCACGCCCTGCTTCGACTCGGCCGAGAAGGCCTGCACGCCGACGCTGTCGCCGAACACCGAGAACAGTTCGTTCTTCACCGCGCGCAGGGTGTTGGCCTGCTGGCCGCGGCCGAGCTTGTCGGCCTTGGTCAGCAGCGCGTGCGCGGGCAGGCCGCGCCGCACCGCGTAGCCGAGCATCTGCCGGTCGTAGTCCTTGAGCGGGTGGCGGATGTCCATCACCACCACCAGCCCGGCCAGCGCCTGGCGGGTGGCGAAGTAGCGGTCGAGGAAGGCCTGCCAGTGCGCCTGCAGGTCCTGCGGCACCTTGGCGTAACCGTAGCCGGGCAGGTCCACCAGGCAGCGCTGCGGCCTGACCTCGAAGAACACCAGCTGCTGGGTGCGTCCGGGGGTCTTGGACACCCGCGCCAGCGCGTTGTGCCCGACCAGAGCGTTGAGGGCGCTGGACTTGCCGGCGTTGGAGCGGCCGGCGAAGGCGACCTCGCGGCCGCCGTCGGGCGGCAGCTGGCGCGGTTCGTGCGCCGCGCCCAGGTAGCGGGCAACATTGAGCGGATTGGCGGCGGACATGGGCCATAGGATCGCATGCCCGCCGGCGGCGCCCGCGCAGGCTTCGTGCGCCGCGAATTGACCGCCGCGAACCGGCGTGCCGATAATCCCGGCGATCCGGCGCGCCCAGCGCCTGCCACGCCTTCACAGACGGAGCCTTGCATGGGTCACGCGCGCCTAGCCGGTCTTGCCATCGCCGTTGCCGGCGCCTGCGCCGCCGTGGCCTGGGCGCAGACCACGGTGACGCCCCTGCCGGAGACCCCGCCGGCGCAGGCGGTGCCGCTGGAGATCGATCTGACCAAGACCCACTGGGGCGATGCCAAGGCCGGGCAGAGCAAGGCCACCGCCTGCGCCGCCTGCCACGGCGTGGACGGCAACCCGACCGTGTCCTCGCCGGTGTACCCGCGCCTGGCCGGGCAGTCCGAGCGCTACATCGCCCAGCAGCTGGCGCAGCTGGCCACCGGCCAGCGCACCGACGCGCAGGCGGCGATCATGGCGCCGTACGCGCAGGCGCTCAGCGCCCAGGACATGCGCGACGTCGGCGCCTACTTCGCCGCGCAGAAACCCGCCGCCGGCATCGCCGACGACGCGGTGGTCGCCGACGGTCCCTACAAGGGCCTGAAGTTCTACCAGATAGGCGAGCAGCTCTACCGCGGCGGCGACGCCGGCCGCGGCATCCCGGCGTGCATGGGCTGCCACGGCCCGACCGGCGCCGGCAACCCGGGCCCGGCCTATCCGCACGTGGGCGGCCAGCCGCAGGACTATGTGGTACAGCGCCTGCAGTACTACCAGGCCGGCAGCACCGCGGCCAAGGATCCGACGCTGTTCCAGATCATGGCGCAGGTGGCCAAGCCGCTGACCGACCAGGAAGTGCACGCGCTGGCCAGCTACCTGCAGGGCCTGCACGACGCCGGCGACGACGTCGCCGGCAAGGACGCGGCGCCGGCGCCGTCCGGTTCGTGAGCCGCGCCGGGCCGCGGCCCGCCGGCCGCCGTTCACCCGCGCGGCCCGACCATGGGCGGCGCTCCCCTCCCCCCTCGCACGACACCCCACGATGAAGCTCCGTTCCGTTCTGTTCGCCCTGCTGGCGGCGGTCCTGCCGCTGGCCGTCTGCGCGCAACCCGGCCAGGCCGCCGCGCCGGTGGCCGGCACCGACTACACCGAGATCCCCGGCGGCAAGCCGTTCGCGCCGGTCAAGGGCAAGGTCGAGGTGGTGGAGGTGTTCGGCTACGTGTGCATCCATTGCGCACACTTCGAACCAGTGCTGGAACAGTGGCAGAAGAAGCAGCCGGCCTGGGTCGAGCTGACCCTGGTGCCGGCCGCCTTCGGCGGCTACTGGATCCCGTACGCCAAGGCTTACTACGCCGCCGAGCAGCTGGGGGTGGCCGCGGCCAGCCACGCGGCGATGTTCCGCGCCCTGCACGATGAGCACAGCCTGCCGATCCAGAACGCCAGCGACGCCGAGATCGCCGGCTGGTACGCGCAGTTCGGCCCGGACCCGGACAAGTTCGCCGCGGCGATGGAATCGCCGCAGGTGACCGCCAAACTGTTGCGCGCGCGCGACTTCGCCATGGCCGCCGGCGTGGACGGCACCCCGACCCTGATCGTCAACGGCCGCTGGCGCGTGCACGGGCGCGACTTCCAGCACGCCCTGCGCATCACCGACTGGCTGGTCCAGCGCGAGCACGCCGGCGCCGGCAAGTGACGTTCAGTGCCGGCGGCCGCGCCGGCGGCGACAATACGCGCCCTTCTTCCTTCGTCCCCGAGACATGCCCGCCATGAAGATCCGCCACGCCCTGGCCCTGGCCGCGCTGCTGCCGCTGGCCGCCTGCAAGCCCGGCGAGCAGGTGCAGCCGGTGTCCGCCCCGGCCGCCAGCCAGGCGGCCCCGGCCGTCGCCGCGCCCGCC
>JASGEB010000217.1:0-8934 GCA_047606785.1 Pseudoxanthomonas sp. | reverse complement strand
GGGCGCCGGCGCCGGCCCGGCGCGCTCGGCCCGCCAGGCGGCGTCGAGCGCATCGAAGAAGTCGCCGGCGACCACCGCGCCGCGCAGGTCGCGCACCCGGCCGTCGGCATCCAGCCGCAGGCCGCGGCCGTCGCCCATCAGCAGCAGATCCCAGCGCCCCTGCGCGGTGCCCGCGGCGGTGGACTCGAACAGCGCCGGATAGCGCTGCGGCGCCAGCCGGTGCACGGCCAGCAGGTCGAGGTCGGCGGGGAGAGCGCGCGTGGCGACCATCTGGTTTCGAGCCCGTCTCCGGGGTTTCCAAGCCTCTCCCCCGGGGGAGAGGGGCTTGAAGCCTCACAGGCGCTTGAACACCAGCGTGCCGTTGGTGCCGCCGAAGCCGAAGCCGTTGGACATCACCACGTCCAGCGCGTGCCGGCGCGCCACGTTGGGCACGTAGTCCAGGTCGCAGCCCTCGCCGGGCGCGTCCAGGTTGATGGTCGGCGGCACCACGCCCTCGTGCAGGCCCATGATCGAGAAGATCGCCTCCACGCCGCCGGCCGCGCCCAGCAGGTGGCCGGTCATCGACTTGGTCGAGCTGACCATCAGCTTGTAGGCGTGCTCGCCGAAGGCGCGCTTGACCGCCAGCGTCTCGGCGAGGTCGCCGAGCGGGGTGGAGGTGCCGTGCGCGTTGAGGTACTGCACCTGCTCCGGCGCCACCCCGGCGTCCTTCATCGCCGCGACCATGCAGCGCGCCGGGCCCTCGCCGTTCTCGCTCGGCGCGGTCATGTGGAAGGCGTCCTGGCTGGCGCCGAAGCCGGCCAGCTCGCAGTAGATGCGCGCGCCGCGCGCCCTGGCGTGCTCGTATTCCTCGATCACCAGGATGCCGGCGCCGTCGCCCATGACGAAGCCGTCGCGGTCCTTGTCCCACGGGCGCGAGGCCTGGGCCGGCTCGTGGTTGCGGGTGGACATGGCCTTCATCGAGCAGAACCCGGCCAGCGAGGTCGGCGAGGAGCCGCGCTCGGCGCCGCCGGCGACCATCACGTCGGCGTCGCCGTACTGGATGGTGCGCATGGCCATGCCGATCGAATGGTTGGCGGTGGCGCAGGCCGACACCGCCGAATAGCCCGGCCCCTTGAGCCCCTTCATGATGCTCAGGTGGCCCGGCAGCATGTTGATGATGGTGCTGGGGATGTAGAACGGCGAGACCTTGCGCGGGCCGCCTTCCAGATAGCGCGCGGTCTGCTCCTCGATGCCGTAGATGCCACCGATGCCCGAGCCGATGATCGCGCCGATCCGCTCGGCGTTGGCCTCGCCGATCTCCAGGCCCGAATCCTCCAGCGCCATCAGCGCAGCGGCGATGCCGTAGTGGACGAACACGTCCATCTTCTTGGCATCCTTCGGGCTGACCCAGCGGGTGACGTCGAAGTCGCGCACCTCGCCGCAGATGCGGGTGGCGAAGGCGGACACGTCCAGGCTGGTGATCGGGCCGATGCCCGAGCGGCCGTTGACGATGCCGTCCCAACTGCTGGCCAGGTCGTTGCCCAGCGGCGAGACGATGCCCATGCCGGTGACCACGACACGACGACGCTGGCTCATGCTACTGCTCCTCACGATCATTGCTTGCACTGCTGTGGCCGCGCGCGCTGCCGCGCGGGCCCCGTACGCGCGCGGGGCCGCATTCGCGGCCCCGGCGCGGTCCGATCCGATGCGGCCGTCAGGCTTCCTTGACGTGCGCCTTGACGTAGTCGATGGCCTGCTGGACCGAGGTGATCTTCTCGGCTTCCTCGTCCGGAATCTCGCACTCGAACTCTTCCTCGAGCGCCATGACCAGTTCGACGGTATCCAGCGAGTCGGCGCCCAGATCGTCAACGAACGAGGCGTTGTTGGTGACTTCCTCCTCCTTCACGCCAAGCTGTTCTACGACGATCTTCTTGACGCGCTCTTCGATGCTGCTCATGGATTTCGCTCCAGGCGATGTGTGGGTTAAACGGCGATAGTTTAGAGGAAAGCGCGCGACCCGCGCACTCCTGGGAATTTCAAGCAAAATCAGCCGCTTGCACGGCTTTTCTGGCTCACGGCATGTACATGCCGCCGTTGACGTGCAGGGTCTCGCCTGTGATGTAGGCCGCACTCGGGCCGGCCAGGAAAGCCACCGCGCGGGCGATGTCGGCCGGCTCGCCGAAGCGGCCCAGCGCGATCTGGCCGAGCATGGCGTTCCTGGCTTCCTCCGGCAGCGCGCGGGTCATGTCGGTATCGATGAAACCGGGCGCGACCACGTTGACGGTGACCCCACGCGAGCCGATCTCGCGCGCCAGCGACTTGGAGAAGGCGATGATGCCGGCCTTGGCCGCCGCGTAGTTGGCCTGGCCCGGGTTGCCGGTCAGGCCGATCACCGAGGCGATGTTGACGATGCGGCCCTTGCGCGCCTTCATCATCCCGCGCATCGCCGCCTTGCTGGCGCGGTAGACGCTGGTCAGGTTGGTGTCGAGGATCGCCTGCCAGTCCTCGTCCTTCATCCGCAGCAGCAGATTGTCGCGGGTGATGCCGGCGTTGTTGACCAGGATCGAGACCGGGCCGAACTGCTTGGCGATCGCCTCCACCAGCGCGTCCACCGCGGCGCCGTCGGTGACGTCCAGGGTGCGGCCGTGGCCGCCCTTGTCGGCCAGGCGCGCGCCGATCGCGGCGCTGCCGGCGTCGGAGGTGGCGGTGCCGACCACGGTCGCGCCCTGCGCGGCCAGCTCGTCGGCGATGGCCGCGCCGATGCCGCGGCTGGCGCCGGTGACCAGGGCGATCTCGCCCTGCAGGGGAAGCGTGGCGCTCATCTTTTCTGCTCCAGTGCGGCGGCGAATTCGGCCGGCGTGCCCAGCGCACGCGCGTCCAGCGACTTGTCGATGCGCTTGACCAGGCCGGCCAGCACCTTGCCCGGGCCGCATTCGCACACGCGGGCGGCGCCCTGCGCGGCCAGCGCCTGCACGCACTGGGTCCAGCGCACCGGCAGGTACAGCTGGCGCACCAGCGCGTCGGCGATGGCGTCCAGGCCGGCGTGCACCTGCGCATCGACGTTCTGCACCACCGGCAACTGCGGCAGCGACCAGTCCAGGCCGGCGATCGCCTCGCCCAGCTGGTTGGCGGCCTCGCGCATCAACGGCGTGTGCGAGGGCACGCTGACGGCCAGCTTGACCGTCTTGCGCACGCCCTGCGCGTTGAGCGCGGCGATGGCGGCGTCGACCGCACCGGCGTCGCCGCCGATCACGATCTGCCCGGGCGAGTTGTAGTTGGCCGGTACCGCCACCTGCGCGCCGGAAACCTGCTTGCAGACCTGTTCGACCAGGGCGTCGTCGGCGCCGAGCACCGCCGCCATCGCGCCGCTGCCCTCGGGCGCGGCGGCCTGCATGAACTGGCCGCGCAGGCGCACCAAGTGGGCGCCGTCGCGCAGCGACAGCGCGCCGGCGGCGACCAGTGCGGTGTATTCGCCGAGGCTGTGGCCGGCCAACCGCGCCGGCCGCGCGCCGCCCTGCGCCTGCCAGGCGCGCCACACGCCGATGCCGGCGGCCAGCAGCGCCGGCTGGGTGTATTCGGTGCGGCCCAGCATCTCCTCCGGGCCGCTCTGCGCGAGCGCCCACAGGTCCACGCCGGCGCCGTCGGAGGCTTCCTCGAAGGCCAGCTTCACCTGCGGGTGCAGTTCGGCCAGTTCGGCCAGCATGCCCAGCGACTGGGAACCCTGGCCCGGGAACACGAAGGCAAGCGCGGAATCGGTCACGTGGCTGCGGCGGCGAGCGAAAAAGAGCGGCGATGATACGTGCGATCGCCCGCCGGCGTCTGTACCGCGGCGTATGCCGCCGGCCGCGGCGGCGGGTCAATAGCGCAGCAGCGCCGCGCCCCAGGTGAAACCGCCGCCGAAGGCCTCCAGCAGCAGCAGCTGGCCGCGCTGCACGCGCCCGGAACGGACCGCCGCGTCCAGCGCCATCGGCACCGAAGCCGAGGAGGTGTTGCCGTGCTTGTCCACGGTCACCACCACCTGCTCCATCGACATGTCCAGGCGCTTGGCGGTGGCCTCGATGATGCGCAGGTTGGCCTGGTGCGGGATCAGCCAGTCCAGGTCGTGCTTGTCCAGGCCGTTGGCCTCCAGCGCCTCGTCCACCACCGAGTCCAGCGCCTTGACGGCGTACTTGAACACGTCGTTGCCCTTCATCAGGATCCGCGAGCCGCAGTTGGGCTGGCCCGGGTCGAAGCCGCTGGAGACCCCGACCGGATTCCACAGCAGCTCCTTCTTGCTGCCGTCGGCGTGCAGGTGGGTGCTGAGCACGCCGGTCTCGGCGTCGGCCTTGAGCACCACCGCGCCGGCGCCGTCGCCGAACAGCACGCAGGTGGTGCGGTCGGACCAGTCGGTGATCCGGGTCAGGGTCTCGGCGCCGACCACCAGCACGGTACGGGCATCGCCGCAGCGGATGAACTTGTCGGCCACCGACAGCGCATAGACGAAGCCCGAGCAGGCCGCGTTGACGTCCAGCGCGATGCAGCCGCCGGCGCCCAGCCGGCCCTGGATCAGGCAGGCGGTGGACGGGAACACCAGGTCGGGGGTGGTGGTGCCGACCACGATCATGTCCAGCTCGTCGGCAGCGACGCCGGCGGCCTCCAGCGCGCGCAGCGCGGCCTGGTAGCCGAGGTCGCCGCTGGTCTGGCCGGGCGCGGCGATGTGGCGCTCGCCGATGCCGGTGCGCGAACGGATCCACTCGTCGCTGGTGTCGACCATCCGCGCCAGGTCGTCGTTGGTCAGCACCTTCTCGGGCAGGTAGGCGCCGGTCCCGGCGATGCGCGCAAAAGTACGTCCGTTCGACACCGGCTGGCTCATTTCACATTCCCGCTAGGGCGGCCGCGGGCGGCCGCATGGACACGTGGGCGGGCACGCCGCCGTGGGCGCGCCGCGCGCTCACTCACTCTTCGTCGACGATGGCCGACTTGGTGGCGATGACCTTCTTGCCGCGGTAGTAGCCGTCGGCGGTCACGTGGTGGCGCAGGTGGGTCTCGCCGCTGGTCGGGTCGGTGGCCAGCTGCTTGGCGGTGAGGGCGTCGTGCGAGCGGCGCTGGCCGCGACGGGACGGGGTGACGCGGGACTTCTGGACAGCCATGGTCTTGCTCCAAACAAAAACGGTTGCGTGCGACCGCGGGTGCGGTCAGTTCTTCTTCAGCGCCGCCAGCGCCGCGAACGGGCCGGCCTGCGCCAGGTCTTCCTGCCGGGGCGGGAGCTCCAGCTCCACCGCCGGCGTATCCGGGTCCATCGGTACCGCCGGCACGGCCAGGACCAGCTCGTCCTCGACCAGGTCCAGCGGCCGCAGGTAGCCGTCCGCGGGCACCAGCAGGGCCTCGTAGCCCGGCGGCATGGCCGCTTCGTCGGCCTCGTCGCGGATCAGGCCGAGGCGCTGGACGATCGCCACCGGCAGCTCGAACCGCGTCAGGCTGCGCTGGCACTGCAGCGGCAGCCGCGCGTTGATGCGCAGTTCCACGTACGCCACCTGCAGGCTGTCGCGGTCGAACTCCAGCGCGAACGCCACTTCGCCTTCGGCATCGAACAGCAGGCCCTTGAGCCGCTGCAGCGACGCCAGCGGCGCACGGCCCTGGAAGCCGCGCCGCGCCGACACCATGCGCCAGGCATCAACCGATTCGGGCACTTGGGCGGGCATAAGCCGCGGAATGTTAAGGACCGAGCCTGCCAGTGTCAAACCGCCGGTGCGGCGACGGCCCCTGCATCTCGCTCACGGCGCCTCGATGCGCACGGGGTGCTCGCCCCAGGCCTCGCGGCTGCCGTCGGCGCCGTGCACGACGATGCCCAGCCAGTGCCGGCCGCGGCCGAGGCCGGACGCGTCGACCCACGCGCGGAAGCCAACCTGCGCACCGTTCGGATCGAGCGCGCGGCCCCGGTAGAAGCGCGCGACGAAGTCGTTGCGCTCGCCGTAGGCGGCGTCGGCCACCGGCCTGCCGTCCAGGGTGACGGTGACGCCGGCGACCCCGACGCGGTCCTTGATCGCCCAGCCGGCGACCTCGAACTTCGCCGGCACCCGCTGCTCCGGCCGCGGCAAGTCGACGTGCGCCAGCGACGGCGGCACGCACGCCCCCTGCACGCGCCCGGCCGGCAGCCGGAACAGCAGGAAGCGCTGCGCGCCGCGGTCGGCGTTGACCACGCGCGGCGGCGGCAGCGCGCCGACCCGCGCGCACAGGCTCTGGTAGTGGTCCAGCAGGTCGCGGAACTTCACGTCGGTGGCGCTGGCCACCAGCAGCGTCGGGGCGTCGTGGCGGCCGTCGCTGTCCAGGCCCCACAGGCGCAGCTGCGGCGCACGGCCGTGCTTGTGGTTGAGCGGATGGTCGAGCACGGCGATGCCGGCGTCGTCCAGGGCGAAGCCCAGTTCGGCGCCGACCTTGAAGTTGTCGGCCAGCAGGCGGGTGCCCGCCGGCATCTGCGTGGTTTCCTCGTCCACCGCCCGCGCCAGCTCGTCCCAGCCGGCGAAGTTGTACGGATAGAACTTGCTGTCGGCCTGCGCCGTGCGCAGCGCCGGCAGCGACACCGCCAGGTAGTAGCCCAGCACCGCCGCCAGCCCCAGCCCGGCCAGCCACCACAGCGCGCGCCGCGCCGGCGCCGACCAGCCGCGCAGCAGCGCCGGCACCGCCACCAGCAGCGGCAGGTAGCCCGGCAGCGGCCAGTGGAAGCTGACCCGCTCGGTGTCGGCGAAGAAGCCCAGCACGAAGTAGCCCAGCGTCGACGCCCCGCCCAGCAGGCCGAAGTAGCGCCACTGCACCGGCATCCCGCCCGGCCCGCGCAGGCTGCGCCAGAACACCTGCGCCAGCGCCGCGAACAGCAGCGGGGTGACCAGCAGCGCCTGCACCAGCAGGAAGCCGATGCCGTCGGCATGGAACGTCCACGGATGGCGGTCGATCAGCTGGAAGCGCAGGCCGGCATCGGCATTGGCGCCGTTCCAGGCCAGTAGCGGCGCCCACGCCGCTGCGCCCGCGCCCAGCGCCACCCACGCGCGCGGATCGCGCAGCAGGGCGCGGCCGCGCGGCAACAGCAGCAGGGCGATGCCGCCCACCGCGATCACGCCGAGGAAGCGGTAGTGGCTCAGCGCGCCCAGCGCCAGGCCGGCGGCCAGCTCCAGCGCACCGCCGGCGTCGACCCGCTCGAGCAGGCGCGCGCCGGCGTGCAGGCAGACCACGGTGGCCAAGGCCAACGGAACGTCCGGCAGCGCCAGGATGCCCAGGCTGCCGGCCAGCGGCATCAGCACGGTCAGGCTGCCAGCGCGCCAGCCGGCCGCCGTGCCGAACCAGCGCCGGGCGATGCCGGCGATGAACCAGGGCAGGCCGGCGCCGAGCAGCAGGAACGGCGCGCGCAGGGCCAGCACGTGCTGGCCGCCGAGCGCGGTGCCCAGCCGGGCCAGCCAGGCGGTCAGGCCGGGCAGGTCCGAATAGGCCGCCGCCAGGTGCCGGCCCTCCTGCCAGTAGAAGGCCTCGTCGACGAACAGCGGCAGCCGGGCCGCGATCGCCAGCTTGGCCAGGCCCACCAGCGTCCACAGCAGCAGGAAACTGCGGCGGCAGCGCTGCACCTGTTCCGTCCCCGACTCGTCGATTGCAGCGGCTACACTCGCGACCATGCACTTCCCAGCCGACACCACGCCCGGCGCCCGTGACAGGGCGGCGATGCTACCGGATGCGCTGAGCGAGGCCCTGCGCCTGGCCCAGCAGCAGGTGAACGGACTGGTGCTGGGCAAGGCCTTCCAGGTGCGGCTGGCGTTCGTCGCCCTGCTCGCCGACGGCCACCTGCTGATCGAGGACCTGCCCGGCCTGGGCAAGACCACCCTGGCGCACGCGCTGGCGGCGACAGTGGGGCTGGATTTCCAGCGCATCCAGTTCACTTCCGACCTGCTGCCCGGCGACGTGCTGGGGGTGTCGGTGTACGACACCGGCGACGGCGGCTTCCGCTTCCATCCCGGGCCGGTGTTCACCCATGTGCTGCTGGCCGACGAGATCAACCGCGCCCCGCCACGCACCCAGAGCGCGCTGCTGGAAGCGATGGCCGAGCGCCAGGTCACCCTCGACGGCAGCACCCGCGCGCTGCCGGAGCCGTTCTTCGTCATCGCCACCCAGAACCCGGTGGATCTGGCGGGCACCTACCCGTTGCCGGACTCGCAGCTGGACCGCTTCCTGCTGCGCATGCAGCTGGGCTACCCCGACCCCGCCCACGAGCGCGCCCTGCTGGCCGGCAGCGACCGCCGCGTGCTGATCGCCGAGACCCGCGCGGCGCTGGCCCTGGCCGACGTGCAGGCGCTGCGCGCGGCGGTGCTGCAGGTACACGCCAGCGCGGCGCTGGTGGACTACGTGCAGGCGCTGCTGGCGCGCAGCCGCAGCCACCCGGGCGTACGCGTGGGCCTGTCGCCGCGCGCCGGCCTGGCCCTGCTGCGCGGCGCGCGCGCGCATGCGCTGCTGCTCGGCCGCGGCCACGTGCTGCCGGAGGACGTGCAGGCGCTGTTCCCGCACGTGGCCACGCACCGGCTGGTGGCCGAGGCCGAGGGCGTGACGGCCGCGGCCCTGGCCAAAGCGATCCTGCACGCGGTGCCGGTGGATTGAAGCTCCCGCTGCGCCGACGCATGCAGGCCGCGATCGCGAAGCTGGCCCGCCCGCGTGCGCCCGAAGCGCTGCCGGTCGACTTCGACCGCCGCCGCGTGTACGTGCTGCCGACCGGCTTCGGCCTGTTCTACGCCGCGCTGGTGCTGGCGATGCTGGCCGGCGCGCTCAACTACAACAACAACCCGGCGCTGCTGCTGGCGCTGCTGCTGGCCTGTACCGGCCTGGCCAGCCTGATCGCCGCGCACCTGCAGTTGTCGGGGCTGCGGGTGGACGCGGTCGCGGCCGAACCGGTCGCGGCCGGCCAGCCGCTGCCGCTGCGGCTGGCGCTGTCGGCGCGCGACG
>JASGEB010000216.1:0-12089 GCA_047606785.1 Pseudoxanthomonas sp. | reverse complement strand
TCGTTCTCGCTGGGCTTCCTCAACCGGGTCTACCGCCCGCAGTTCGACCCGCAGGCCTACCGCGACGCGCTGGAACTGTTCGAACTGGCCGAGCAACTGGGCTTCGACAGCGGCTGGGTCGCCCAGCACCACTTCGGCTGCGAGAGCGGGCGGCTGCCTTCGCCGCTGCTGCTGCTCGCCGCCGCGGCCCAACGCACCGCGCGGATCCGCCTCGGCACCGGCGTGGTGGTGCTGCCGCACGAACAGTCGCTGCGACTGGCCGAGGATGCCGCGGTGCTGGACCTGCTCAGCGGCGGCCGGCTCGAACTGGGCCTGGGCGCGGGCTTCGACCCCGAAACGTTCCAGGCCTTCGGGCAGGACGTGCAGCGGCGCCATGACGACTACGAACAGCGGATCGTCGAGCTCGAGGCGCTGCTTGCCGGTGCGCCACTACCGCACCATCCCGGGCTGGCGCTCTCCCCGCCGGCGCCCACGCTCGGCGCGCGGCTCTGGGAAGCCACCTCGCGAGTGGAACGGGTCGCCACGCGCGGCAACGGGCTGATCCTCGCTCCCAATCCCGGCCTACCGGCCCTGGCCAGCGCCGAAGCGATCCGGCGCTACCGCCAGGCCTGGCCGGCCGCGGTCGCGCGCGCGCCGCGCGTCGCGCTGGTGCTGGCCGTATTCCCGCAAGCCGACGCCGGCGACCCGGCCTCGACCCTGCACCTGGACATCCGCCGCTACGTCGAGCGCCAGCAACGCATCGGCGTCTATCCGCCCGCTGCCTCGCCGGACTTCGGCTTCGAGCTGCAACGCCTGGGCATCCTCCATGGCAACGTCGAGCGCATCGCCGCGCAACTGCGCCAGCATCCCGCGCTGGAACAGATCGACGAACTGATCGTGCAGGTACAGACCAGCGGTACCCTGCACAGCGAAGCAACCGCACGGCTGCGCCATGTCGCACTGGAACTGGCACCAGCCATCGGCTGGCGTCCCGGCGGCCCGCGCCGGCAACCGATCCCACCAGCGGCCTAGCCGCGTTGCCGAGCATCGCGATCCGATGGGACCGTCCTTCAGCCTCGCCCTGTTCCCCAGCCGCGCCGACCCTACCGCCCCATCCGCGCCAACGGCCTGGGTCCAGTGCGCGCAAGCGGCCGAATACGCGGGAATCGACGGGCTTTTCATCGCTACCGGCGCACGGCTGCTGGACGCGATGGCGATCGCCGCGTCGCTGATCGCCCCGACCCGCCGGCTCGGGCTCTGGGTCGCCGTCGATCCCGGCTTGCTGCTGCCGACGGCGTTGGCCGCCAGCGCCCAGAGCCTGCAGGCGCTCAGCGGTGGCCGACTGCGGCTGCACCTGGATCCGCGCGCCGGGACGGCACCGTGCGCGCCATCCAGCTTGCGCCTCAATCGCGACCAGCGGCGCGAGTGGAGCGGCGAATATCTACGGATACTGGATCATCTGCTGCGCCCCGACAGCGCACCGCTGGATTTCGACGGCCGCTATTTCCGGCTCGAACGGGCCGGCCTGGGCAAGCGTGCGCTGCCCAGGCCGCCGCTATCGCTGGACGGCGCCACCGATCCGTTCCGGATCGCCGCGCACGCCGACCTGTGCCTGCTCGACGATCCGCACCCGCAACGGATCGGACCGGCGATCGAGCACCTGCGCCGGCAAGCCGCCCGCGCCGGCCGCTCGATCGCCTTCGCCTGCACCCTCGGCGCGATCGTCGGTCCTGACGAGCAGCAGGCATGGATCTGCGCCGAACGGCAGTGGGAGGCACAAATCCCATCGGCACCGCCGCCGGACACTCCACCCGGAGTTGCCAGACTGCATCGCGACAGCGGCAGGTCGCCGCGGCGCTTCGAGATCTACCCCAACCTCTGCCGGCCCGACCCCACCGGCCCGGCCACGCTGGTCGGCAGCCCGCGCCAGGTCGCTGGCCGCCTGCGCGAACTGTACGCCCTCGGGGTGGAGCACGTCGTGCTGGACCTGTATCCACAGTTGCCGCAGTTGTTGCGCTTCAGCGAACTAGTGTTGCCGGAGATCGCCAACGAGGAGGCGAAGGGAGAGCGCCGTGACATGTCCTGAACCCCGCGAGCCGGGCATCCACTGGTTCCTGCCCACCAACGGCGATGGCCATCGCCTGACCAGCAGCGGCCTGCCGCGCCCGGATGCCGCCGGTCCCGGCGAGCGCAGTCCCAGCCTCGACTACCTGCGCCTGGTCGTACGCGCGACCGAACAGGCCGGCTTCGATGCAATCATGCTGCCGGTCGCCTCGGGCCTGGAGGATCCCTGGCTGGTCGCCGCCGCCCTCGCCACCGAGGTCCCCCGGCTGCGTTTCCTGCTGACCCACCGACCTGGTATCGAGCTACCGGATCGCATCGTGCGCAAGTGCGCCACGCTGCAATCGCTGGCCCCCGGACGGCTGCTGCTGCACATCGTCTCCGGGTCCAGTCCGTTCGAGCAGAGGTCCCTCGGCGACCACCTCGACCACGATGCGCGCTATGCCCGCACCGCCGAGTTCGTGCAGTTGCTGGGCGAACGCTGGCACGGCCGCGGCCAGGACCACTGCGGACGCTACTACCGCGATGTCGGCCCCAACCTGCCGGCGCAGGCCCTGCCGATGCCTCCGCTGTGGTTCGGCGGCGCCTCGCCGATGGCCGAGCGCATCGCTGCGGCGCAGGTGCAGGTCCATGTCATGTGGGGCGAACCACCAGAACTGATCCGGCAGCGCGTCGCGCGCATGCAGCGCCTGGCGGACGGGTTCGGCCGGATGTTGCGGTTCGGCCTGCGCCTGCACGTGTTCGCCGCGCCCACCGCCGAGCAGGCGTGGGCGCACGTACAGCGCCTGGTCGCCGACATCCCGGCGAGCGTCATCGACCGCGCGCAAAGTCAGATCGAGGCCTACGACTCGGTCGGCCAGCGTCGCCAGCACCGGTTGCTGCAAGGCCGAGGCGATGGCGTGCGCGATCTGGAGGTGTCGCCCAACCTGTGGGCCGGCGTGGGCCTGGTACGCGGCGGCGCCGGCACCGCGCTGGTCGGCAGCTACGACCAGGTCGCCCAGCGCATCGGCGAGTACCGCGAGATGGGCGTGGATCACTTCGTCCTGTCGGGCTACCCGCACCTGGAGCAAGCCATCCACCTCGGCGAGCACCTGCTGCCGCGGCTGCGGCAATCCGGCCTGCAGGGTCGACACGATGCCGCCATCCCCGATTCGGGATCCACCGTGCCCCGAGAATGGCCACTCCTGTAGCAGCGACTTCAGTCGCGATGGGCGCCACCGGCAAGGCCTCTCGCGGCTGAAGCCGGTCCTACCGCAGATCGTCCCCATCCGCGCAACGCGTCGCCGGATCGGCCCCGCTCCGCCACCGCAACCGGCGGCATCTCAGGCCGGCAGCTTGTCCGGACGTCCCATTCCCCCGAGCAGGCCGTGGTTCGCCAGCAGCGTGCGCATGGTGTTGCGGGTGATCCCGAGCATCGCCGCACTGCGCACCTGGTTGTAGCCGCTCCAGGCGTAGGCCTCGCGGACCAGCAACGCCTCGATGTCCTTGAACAACGACTCCCCCGGCAACTCGAACAAGCGATGCAACTGTTCGCGTATCGCATCCTGCGGCAGCGCCGGGGCGGCCGTCGCCGCGGCGGCGACGGCCACATCGCCGCCACCAGGAAAGTGCAGGTCCCCGGCCTGGATCACCGGGCCGTTCGCCACCAGCAACGCCAGCTGCACCACGTTCTCCAGTTCGCGGATGTTGCCGGGCCAGGCGTATTCCTGCAGCGCCTCGACCGCAGCCTCGGAGAACATCGGCTGCGCCATCCCGTGCTTCTGGCAATACCCGGCACGGAAGTGCTCGGCCAACGGCATGATGTCCAGCGGACGCTCGCGCAACGGCGGCAGCTGCAGCTTGGCAACGTTGATCCGGTAATACAGGTCCTGGCGGAAACGTCCCGCCGCCACCGCCTGTTCCAGATCGACATTGGTGGCCGTCACCAGGCGCAAATCGATTCGTATCGGCCGGCGTCCCCCTACCCGCACGATCTCCTGTTCCTGCAACGCGCGCAACAGCTTGACCTGCTGCGGCAACGGCAGGTCGCCGATCTCGTCGAGAAACAGCGTGCCGCCGTCGGCCGCCTCCAGCCAACCGATGCGTCGCCCGGCGGCGCCGGAAAAGGCGCCGGCCTCGTGCCCGAACAGCTCGCTCTCGGCCACCCCTTCGCTGATCGCCCCGCAGTTGACCGCGACGAACTCGCCCTTGCGTCCGCTCAAGCGATGCAGGTGGCGGGCGACCAGTTCCTTGCCGGTACCGGTTTCGCCGCGGACCAGGACCGGCAAGCCGCTGGGGGCGACGCGCTCCAGGTAGGTCTGCAGCGCATGCGAGCGCGGATCGGCGAACACCAAGGCCTTGGCCCGTACTGCGGAAACTCGGCCTTCGCCATCCGGGAGAGCGAACACCGGGCACGCATTGTCGACGACGTTGCCCATGGAGGTTCCGATGATTCCTCAGAAAGCCATGCCGGCAATGTAGCCGCTCGCTCGATCTCGCCTAAATATCGCGCCCTCATCATCAAATAACCGGACAGGAGCGCGCCCGGGCACGCGGCGCCTCGTAACCGTTCCTAAATTACCCGAAGTCATATGCATGACCGAAGTTGACCGGCCACTGTCGCGTTCGGCGATGTTCGGCAGCCTACTCGGGAAACTTGAATAGAGGACACCTGACCTGTACCCGAAACCCTTGCGCCCGGCGAAATTCCAGCGCGAAAAGGCGTCCACGCCGCGATAGCGCACGATTCCGTCCTGCACGTAGCGTTGGCGGCATTGGCGTAAGCTGCGCCGCGCTCGATGTCGAACAGCGCCACCCCACCCCGTGCGGGCGGCTCGAGCGCCACTCAGCCGACCCGCACCCCAGCCCGGTAGGCGGCCGGGCTGGCGGCGGCCAGGGTGCGGAAATGCCGCCGGAACGATTCCTGCGAGCCGAACCCGGCCTGTTCGGCGATCCATTGCAGCGGCCGATCGGTGGTCTCCAGCAATTGCTTGGCATAGGCGACCCGCTCGCGGATGACCCAGTCGATCGGCGACAGCCCGGTCGCCTCCAGGAACTGCCGCTGCAGGGTGCGCTGGCTGAGCAAGGCGCGCTCGGCCAGGCTCTTCAGGGTGTGCTCCTGGTTGAGGTTGTCACGCACCCACTCCATCAGCCGCGCCAGTCGGCTCGGCTCGCCGCTGGGAATCGTGCGGGTGACGATCTGGCTGCGGTCGGCGTCGCGCCATGGCGCCAGCACCAGCCGCTGTGCCACCAGGTTGGCGACCCGCGCGCCGTAGTCCTTGTGGACCATGTGCAGCATCATGTCCATGCCGGTGGCCGAACCGGCCGAGGTGATGATCTGGCCGGTATCGACGTAGAGCACGTCGGCCTGCACTTCGACCCGCGGGAAACGGTGGGCGAGCAGGTCGGTGAGGCGCCAATGGGTGGTGGCGCTGCAGCCATCGAGCAAGCCGGCCCAGGCCAGCGCGAAGGCGCCCGAGCAGATCGAGGCCAGGCGCGCGCCACGCGCATGCGCCGCGCGCAACGTATCCAGCAGCGCCTGCGGCGGGCATTCCTCCGGATTGCGCCAGCCCGGGATCACCACGATGTCGGCTTCGTCGACCAGTTCCAGCCCGTGCGGAGCTTCGATGCTGATGCCGCCGAGCGCACGCAAGGGGCCCGGTTCGCAGGCGCAAACGCCGCTGCGGTACCAGTCCACCTCCAGTTCCGGACGCACCGGCGCGAACATCCCGACCGCGCAGCCGAATTCGAACAACCCTATCTGATCGTAGGCCAGGATCGCCACCAGCGGCGCGGGGGAAACCAAATCGGCTGGCATGCTCATGCCGGAATGTTAGACCGCGCAACTTGCTCGTTCTATGTCGCAGCCCGGGGAAAAGCGAACCTCACGGCTGTTTGAAAATTACCAAACGCTATATGCATGGCCAGAGTTGACCGGCCACTGTCGCCTCCTGCGATGTTCCGCAGCGGGTGGAAAAAGCTTGAATGGAGGGTACTTCTCCCCGGCCAAGAGCCCTCTCTCGATGCCCGCAGCACGGCACCTTCATCCTGTCTTCGTCCGCCCGCCCTTGGGTACTCCTGCCCTGCGTATCGCGGCGGTGGTCCTGTACCAGATCGACGTCAAGAACCGGGGCGGCCTGTCCAGCTCGGCATCGACAACGTGACCAATCCGTCCCGCCTTGCACAGAGCGCCCGAACCGCCATGTCCACCGTCCTGAACGCCGTCGCCGTCGTTGGCAGCACCTCGACCGTCTCCCGTACCCTGTCGCTGGCCCGCGAGATCCTGGCCGAACTGACCTTGCACCTGCCGTTGAACGTGCACGTGGTCGAACTGGGCGCAATCGCGCACGAGCTCGGCGGCACGCTCGCGCGCAGCGAGTTGCCGGCCGCGGCCGAGGCACAGCTGCGCCGGATCGAATCGGCCGACTTGGTGCTGGCGGCCGTGCCGGTGTTCCGAGGCTCGTATCCGGGCCTGTTCAAGCATCTGTTCGATCTGGTCGAGGTCGAGGCGCTGGTCGATACCCCGGTACTGCTGGCCGCCACCGGCGGCAGCGAACGCCACGCGCTGGTGCTCGACCACCAGCTGCGCCCGTTGTTCAGTTTCCTGCAGGCGCTGACCCTGCCGATCGGCGTGTATGCGACGCCGGCGGACTTCGACGGCAACGGCCAAGTGGCCGGCTCGCAACTGCGCGAGCGCATCGCCCTGGCCGCCGAACGCGCCGCCGGCGTGCTCGGCGGCGCCCGCCCGGCGCGCCTGCGCCGGATCGCCTGAGCGGAGCCTCAGAATGGATACCATCGCGAACACCCGAAAGGCTTCCTGGCGGGCCGCCGCCGCAACCCTGGCATGGCTGGCGCTGGCCTGCGGCTGCTCGCGCACCGCCTCCGCCCCGCAGGACCCGGCGAGCGCAAAACCGGTCGCCGGCGGCAGCCTGAGCTGGGGCGTGGAGAGCGAACCGGCCACGCTCAATCCGCAGCTCAACACCCAGGCCAAGGTCTACCTGCTGCTGCGCAATACCTACGAAGGCCTGCTCGCGCGCAGCGCCGACGGCGGCTTCGTGCCCTGGCTGGCTTCGGCCTGGGAGGTCTCCGACGACGGCCTGGACTACACCTTCCATCTGCGCCCGGACGTGAAGTTCAGCGACGGCAGCGCACTGGACGCGGCCACCGTGGCGCGCAATTTCCAGGCGCTCGAGGATCCGGCCTACACCGCCGGCACGCCGTACCCGGTATTCGCCAGGCTGATCGAGCGAATCGAAACGCCCGATCCGCATACGCTGCGGCTCACCATCGCGCATCCCTACGCCTCGTTCCTCGGCTTCGCCGCCAATCTGCCGCTGCTGGCCGCCTCGGCCTTCGACAAACCCGACCTCAAGGCCGGCGGGCCGGACATCGCCGGCACCGGGCCGTTCGTGCTCAAGCGCTACCAGCCCGGCCAGCAGGTCGAATTCGAGCGCAACCCGGACTACCGCTGGGCGCCGGCCAACGCCGGCCACCAGGGGCCGGCCTACCTCGACCGGGTGGTCTACCGCTTCCTGCCCGAATCCTCGGTGCGCATCGGCGCGCTGCTGTCCGGCCAGGTCGACGTGATCGAGGGCGTGCCCGGCCAGGACGCCGCCGCGCTGCAGGCCAATCCCGACTTCGGCTACCAGCGCGCGCTCAACACCGGCACCCCATATACGCTGTACTTCAACGTCGAACGCGCGCCCACCGACGATGCGCGGGTGCGCCAGGCGCTGGTGGAAGGCCTGGACATCGACACCCTGGTGCAGTCGATCTACCGCGGCCAGCGCACCCGCGCCTGGGGCATCACCTCGCCGGTCGACCCGCTCTACGACGCCGGCATCGAACACGGCTACGGCAATCATCCCGAACAGGCCAACGCCCTGCTCGACCAGGCCGGCTGGAGCGCGCGCGACGCCCAGGGCCTGCGCGTGCGCGACGGCAATCGCCTGTCGATCGAACTGCTCGACAGCACGGTGCTGCTGCGCGACCAGCGCGACGTGCTGCTGCTGGCGATCCAGGCCCAGGCCCGCCAGCGGCTGGGCATCGACATCCATTTCCAGCAACTGGACCGCGGCAGCTATTTCCAGCACGTGCTGAGCGGCGACTACGGCGTCCTCGCCAACTCCTCGGTCGACGTCGACGGGCGCGCCATCGAGATCCACTACCTGCCGCCGGACGTCGGCGGCTTCCTCAACCTCAACCGCGTGCAGGCCCCGCCGCTGCGGCAGGCGCTGCTGGCGGCGGCGGCCAGCCGCGATCCGGCCGAGCGCAAGCGCCTGTACGGCCAGGTCCAGCAATTCGCGCTGCGGCAGGATTACCTGGCCTTGCCGCTGTACGTGCCCGAGGACCAGATCGTGGCCCGGCGCCAGGTGCACGGGCTCGGCTTCCGCGCCTTCTACCAGATCCCCGAGAACGCCTACGACGTCTGGATCGCCCGCTAGGCGCGCGGCGAAGTCCGCGCGCGGTTGTTTGCAAATTCCCAGCCTTCATGTGCGTGGCGCAATCCGGCCATCGATTGTCGTGTCCGCCGATGGCCGGCCGCTCCGGAGGAATCTTGAATAAGGCTCCCACCCCACATGCGAACCGCCCTCCGATGCAAGCACGCCGCCACCTTCCGCCGCCACAGACACGTGGCCTTCGTTTCCTGCGCGTGACCCCGCTTGCGCTCGCTGCCGCCTGCTCGCTGGCCAGCGCCGCCGAGAGCGCGCCCGCCGACGGCGACGCTTCGACCCTGGACACGGTGCTGGTGACCGGCTCGCGCAGCAGCACGCGTACGGTCAAGAACAGCGCCACTCCGATCGACGTGATCTCGTCGCAGGACCTGGCCGCCAGCGGCAAGGGCAACCTGCTGGAGGCCCTGCAATACGTCCTGCCTTCGCTGAGCCGGCTGGTCGGCGGCCAGACCGGCGAGGAGCAGGTCATCGGCAGTTTCCAGTTGCGCGGCCTCTCGCCCGGCTACACCCTGGTGCTGGTCAACGGCAAGCGCCGCAACGTCAGCGCCTATGCCAGCGGCGTCGGCGGCAGCTATCCCGGCCAGACCTGGACCGACTTGGCGCTGATCCCGGTCTCGGCGATCGACCACGTCGAGGTGCTGCGCGACGGCGCCTCGGCGATCTACGGCTCGGACGCCATCGCCGGCGTGGTCAATGTGATCCTCAAGTCGCAGGCGCAAGGCGGCAGCGTCTCGCTGGAAAGCGGTGCCAGCAGCGCCGGCGACGGCAGCCGCACCGGCGAGCGCTTCAATCTCGGCATGCCCTGGGGCCAGGACGGCTTCGTCAACCTCTCCGCCGAGAACACCGCCCAGCACCACGCCATGCGCCGGCTGCGCTATCTGGACTCGATCAATACCGGCGGCGCCGGCGCGGACGCCGATGCCAGCGCCAGCACGCCTTCCTACCGGCTCAAGGCGCTGGCGCTCAACGCCGGCCACTCGGTCGGCGAGAACGGCCAGTTCTACGCCACCTTGACCGCCAGCGACCGCAATGCCGAAGCGATCAAGATCTACCGCCTGCCCAGCACCATCGCCTACTACAACAGTGAGGCCTTGTCGGTGTGGCCGACCGGGTTCCGCCCGATCGTGGCCACCAAGGAACAGGAATACACCGGCACCGCCGGCTTCAAGGGCACTCTGGGCAGCTGGGACTACGACCTCAGCGCCACCTGGAACCGCGATACCCTGCGTACCTACACCCTGCGCTCGGTCAACTACTCGCTGGACTACCCCGGCAGCCCGACCGATTTCTACGACGGCAAGGTCGATTACCAGCAGGCGATCGCCAACCTCGACCTGCACCGCGGTTTCGACCTCGGCGGGCTGGCCGCGCCGCTGGAGGTCAGCGCCGGCCTGGAATACCAGCACGAGCGCTACCAGCGTTCGCCCGGGCAGTGGGAGTCGTACTACGGCTACGGCGCGACCACCGTCATCGGCTTCTCGCCGAGCAACGCCGCCAGCGCCAGCCGCGACAGCCTCGCCGCCTACGCCAGCGCCTCGACCAACCTGACCTCGCGCTGGTTCCTCGATGCCGCCGCCCGCTACGAGGACCACTCTGATTTCGGCAACGTCACCACCGGCCGCCTGTCCAGCCGCTTCGACCTCAGCGACCACTTCGGCCTGCGCGCCAGCGTCAGCAACGGCTTCCACGCTCCCAGCCTGGCCGCGCAGTATTACCAGGTAACGGCCAGCTATCCCGGCGTGGTCCTGTCGACCCTGGGCGTGAACTCGGCCGCCGCCCAGGCCCTGGGCGCCACCGCGCTGCAGCCGGAGAAATCCCGCAACTACAGCTTCGGCGCGACCTTCGATCCGAATCCGAACATCCACCTGGCGCTGGACCTGTACCAGATCGAGCTGCGCGACCGGATCGGCCTGTCCAACTACATCGGCTACAACGCCACCGACACGGATGCGATCACCGACTACAGCGGCACCGTGCTGAGCAGCGCGCAGCAAGCCGTCATCGATGCGCTGCTGGCCAAGGCCGGGATCAGCATCAGCGACGGCGAGGCCTACTACACCAGCTACTTCCGCAATCTCGGCGATACCCGCACGCGCGGCGTGGAACTGACCCTGGAAGCCACCCAGGACACTGGCTGGGGCCACCTGCGCTGGAACTATGCGCTGAACTACGGCAAGACCGCGGTCACCCGCGTGGCGGCCACGCCCAGCGTCCTGCAGAGCCTGCCCAATATCGGCCTGTTGAGCGAGACCACCGAGTACACCCTGCGCTATGGCTCGCCCGCATACACCCAGATCGGTGGGCTCACCTGGAGCCAGGGCCGCTGGAGCCTGAACCTCGACCTGCAGCAATACGGCCCGATCAAGCGCCTGCGCAACAGCTACAAGTACCAGATCGATTCGCGCCTGCTCACCAACCTGGGCGGCAGCTACGACTTCGGCCACGGCTGGAGCGTCGACCTCGGCATCGACAACGTGACCGACCAGAAAGCGCGCAAGGTGCCCTACGCGGCGATGAGCAGCAGCGAGCGCGCGGTCTACCAATACGTCTACGACGAATACGACCGCGTCAGCACGCTCGGCCGCTACGCCTACGGCCGCATCAACTACCGCTTCTGAAGCCGCTGGATCGTGCCAGGCGTTCCCGGCAGCGTCCGTCCATGGCCAGGGCGGCGGGTCGTCGAACGGATTACGGCGACCCGCCGCACGGCCTGTCCTGCGGCGGCCGGCCGCGGCAAGCACGGCCGGCAATCCGTACCCCGCGGCGACCGCGCGGATTCTTTGCTGATTGCGATCGCTCATATGGCTGGCCGGATGTTGCCATCCTCTGGCGTGATCGGCGATGGCCGCCGTCGCCGGGAAAACCTTGAATAGGGCGTCCCTGCCGCGTCGTGCGGCCGTTCGATCCCCTGCATGCCTTCGCCACCGAAAATCCTCGCCTTCCTGCTCCTGGCCGCCGCACTCGCCGCCTGCTCGCGGGCACCGTCGTCCGCCTCCGCGCAGGCGGACGTCGCGCCGGCCCGGCCGAGCGCCGGCGGCAGCCTGACCTGGGGCGTGGAGACCGAGCCGCAGACGCTCAATCCGCACATCAACGGCCAGGACAAGGTCGCCCTGATCCTGCGCAACAGCTACGAGAGCCTGCTGGCGCGCACCGAGGACGGCGGCTTCGTGGCGCGGCTGGCCTCGGCCTGGGAGGTCTCCGACGACGGCCTGACCTACACCTTCCATCTGCGCCCGGACGTGAAGTTCAGCGACGGCAGCGCGCTGGACGCGGCCACGGTGATCCGCAACGTCCAGGCGCTGCGCCAACCGGGCTACACCCCGATCGCCATCCACATCTTCTACCTCGACCGGATCGCCGACATCCAGGCGCCCGATCCGCATACGCTGCGGATCACCCTCAAGCAGCCCTATTCGCCGTTCCTGGGCTATTTCTCGAGCCTGCCGCTGCTGGCGTCCTCGGCCTTCGACAGCCCCGACCTGAAGGCCGGTGGCCCCGGCATCGCCGGTACCGGGCCGTTCGTGATCAAGCGCTACCAGCCCGGCCAGCAGATCGAGTTCGAGAAATAGCCCAGGAACGGCGAATAGGGCTGCTTGAGGGTGATCCGCAGCGTAT
>JASGEB010000215.1:0-5073 GCA_047606785.1 Pseudoxanthomonas sp. | reverse complement strand
GGCGCCAGCTGGTCGGCGTCCGGCGCCGGCTGCGGCGCGGCCATCAGCGGCGCGAACGCCGCCGCCACCACCGCGCGCCACTGCGCCAGTTCGGCGCGCAGCGCGGCGGCATCGGCATGGCCGAGCGCGCGCGCGATGCGGCTTGCGTCTTCGGCGCTGGCCGGCAGGGCGTGGGTCTGGCCGTCGCGCAGCATCTGCAGGCGGTTCTCCAGCCGGCGCAGGTAGCGATAGGCGTCGGCCAGGCGCGCGGCTTCCGCGCGCGGCAGCAGGCCGGCCTCGGCCAGCGCGGCCAGCGCGGCCAGCAGCGAGCGCGTGCGCAGGCGCGCGTCGCGGCCGCCGTGCACCAGCTGCAGGGCCTGGGCCAGGAACTCGATCTCGCGGATGCCGCCGGGGCCGCGCTTGATGTCGTCGGCCAGCTCGCGCTTGGCCACCTCGGCGGCGATCATCGCCTTCATCGCGCGCAGGCCCTCCAGCGCGGTGAAATCGAGGTAACGCCGGTACACGAACGGCCGCAGCGTGCCCAGCCAGGCCTCGCCGGCGGCGACGTCGCCGGCCACCGCGCGCGCCTTCAGCCAGGCGTAGCGCTCCCAGTCGCGGCCCTCGCGCTGGAAGTACACGTCCATCGCCGAGAACGGCAGCGCCACCCGCCCGGCGCTGCCGAACGGCCGCAGGCGCAGGTCGACGCGGTGGCAGAAGCCTTCGGCGGTGGCCTCGTCCAGCAACTGCGCCAGGCGCTGGCCCAGGCGCGCGAAATACGCCTCGGCGGCCAGCGGGCGGGCGCCGTCGGAGTCGCCGTCCTGCGCGTAGGCGTAGACCAGGTCGATGTCCGAGGAGAAGTTCAGCTCGCCGCCGCCGAGCTTGCCCAGGCCGAACACCACCAGCCGCACCGCGCCGCCGTCGCCGGCGCGCACGCTGCCGTGGCGCGCGGCGAATTCGGCCTCCAGCGCCGCCAGCGCGCACCGCAGGCAAGCCTCGGCCAGGGCGGTGGCGCCGGCCAGGATCTCCTCCACCGGCGCGCCCTCGACCACGTCGCGCCAGACCAGGCGGGTGGATTCGGCGCGGCGGAAGCGGCGCAGCAAGGTCGGCCACTGCGCGGCGGCGGCGGGTTCGAGCGCGGGCGGCGGCAGCGGCGTGGCGGCATCGTCCAGCAGGCGCGCCAGCAGGTCCGGCTGCCGGCACAGGGCGTCCAGGGCGAAGTCGCTGGCCAGCGCCAGCGCGCGCACCGCGGCGGCGGCGCGCGCGTCTTCGAGCAGGTACGCGTGCCCGGGCGACAGCTGGCGCAGGCGCTGCAGACCGCGTTCGACCAGGGGCAGGTCCGGCGTATCCATGGGCGCGCAGTGTGGCATGCGCTCCGGGCATGGCCGGTTCGGCACGGGCTCCATGGATCCGGCCCCTATCTGGTAGGAGCGCACCGCAGGGGCGCGATAGGGCTTTCGCGCGAAAGCCATTCGCGCCCCTGCGGTGCGCTCCTACGATGCATGCGCCGGGTACGCCTGCAGTTCCAGGTCGAACAGCCGCGCCAGGTGTTCCAGCAGCACCGGCTTGACCCGCTGCAGCGAGTCGCTGCCGCCGAGGTCGGCCAGGGTGGTGACCTGCAGGCCCTGGTAGCCGCAGGGGTTGATGCGCTGCCACGGCTCCAGGTCCATGGCCACGTTGAAGGCCAGGCCGTGGAAGCTGCGGCCGCGGCGCACGCGGATGCCGAGCGCACCGATCTTGGCCTGGCCCACGTACACGCCGGGCGCGCCCTCGCGGCGCACGCCCTCGATGTTCCAGTCGGCCAGGGTGTCGATCATCGCCTGCTCGATCCGGCACACGTACTCGCGCACGCCGATCTTCAGCCGCGGCAGGTCCAGCAGCGGGTACAGCACGATCTGGCCGGGGCCGTGGTAGGTGACCTGGCCGCCGCGGTCCACCTGCACCACCGGGATGTCGCCGGCGGCCAGCACGTGCTCGGGCTTGCCGGCCTGGCCGAGGGTGAACACCGGCTCGTGCTCGACCAGCCACAGTTCGTCGGGCGTATCGGCGTCGCGCGCGTCGGTGAAGCGCTGCATGGCGCGCCACACCGGCTCGTAGGGCGCCCGGCCCAGATCGCGCACTCGCGCCGGGCGCGCGGCCACGCTCGCCGCAGCCGGCGCCGCGCAGGCGGCGCTCACAGCGTCCACTTCACTTCCGGATGTTCGCGCAGGGCGCGGTGGGCGGCGTCGTATTGCTCGCGGCTGTCGGCCTGGAAGACGATGCGCACGGAGATGTACTTGCCGTTGCTGGAGTACTTCCAGTTGACGCGCTCTTCCAGCACCTTGACGCCGGCGGCGGCCAGCAGCCGCGGCAGCACCACTTCCAGTTCCTTGTTGGCCGCACCCATCGCGCTCAGCTCGAAGGTGCCGGGGAACTGGAAGCCGTGCTCGGGATTGTCGGACTTGATCTGCATGGCCCCGATTATCGGGACGCGAGCGGGCAAACCCAAGAGCCGCGGCGCGCCCGGGCAGGCGCGCCGCGCGCAAGGCTCAGGCGGTGGCCTGGGCGTAGCGGCGCTCGACCTCGGGCCAGTTGACCACCTTGTAGAAGGCCTCGATGTATTCGGGCCGGCGGTTCTGGTACTTCAGGTAGTAGGCGTGTTCCCACACGTCCAGGCCCAGGATCGGGGTCAGGCCCTGCATCAGCGGGCTTTCCTGGTTGGCAGTGCTCTCCACCACCAGCTTGCCGTCCTTGCCCACGCACAGCCACGCCCAGCCGCTGCCGAAACGGCTGATCGCGGCCTGGGTGAAGGCCTTCTTGAAGGCCTCGAAGCTGCCCAGCTCGGCGTCGATCGCCGCCGCCACCCCGGCGCCGGGTTCGCCGCCGCCGTCGGGCGACAGTACCGTCCAGAACAGCGAGTGGTTGGCGTGGCCGCCGCCGTGGTTGGTGACCGGGCCCTTGAGCTTGTCGGGCAGCTCGCCGATGCGCGCCACCAGTTCCTCGACCGGCAGTTCGGCCCACTCGGTGCCCTCGACCGCGGCATTGAGCGAGTTGACGTAGGTCTGGTGGTGCTTGGTGTAGTGGATCTCCATCGTCTTGGCGTCGATGTTCGGCTCCAAGGCGTCGTAGGCGTAGGGCAGCGGCGGCAGGGTATAGGCCATGGCGGGGTTCCTCTTCCGGTTGGCGGATCAGTGGGTGGGGGGCGCGGCCGGCTCGTTGCCGCCGGCGCATGCGAATCATTATCGGCCCTGGCGCGGTCAGGGGAAGTGAAAAAATCGCCTGAGCGCGGCGATCACTCCGATTCCCACCACATCCAGAAGGCGTCCCACAGGCGGCGGAAGAAGCCGCCCTGCTCCACCGCTTCGGCCGCCACCAGCGGCGCCTGCGCGACCACCTTGCCGTCCAGGCTGACCTTCACCGTGCCCAGCGCCTGGCCCTTGGCCAGTGGCGCGACGATCTGCTTGTGCACGTCCATCGAGGCCTTGAGCGCCTGGTAGCGCCCGCGCGGAGCCAGCACCACCAGCGGCCGGGCCACGCTCAGCCGGACCTGGCGCTGCGCGCCCTTCCACACCTTCTGGGTGGCGACCGCGTCGCCGGGCTTGTACAGGGTGTGGGCCTCGAAGAAGCGGAAACCCCAGTTCAGCAGCGCCAGGCTGTCGTCGGCGCGCTGCTTCTCCGAGCTGGAGCCCATGATCACCGACACCAGCCGCAGGTCGCCGCGCTTGGCCGAGTTCATGATGCAGTAGCCGGCCTCGGAGGTATGCCCGGTCTTGATGCCGTCCACGCTGGGGTCGCGCCACAGCAGCAGGTTGCGGTTGGGCTGGGTGATGCCGCTGACCGTCAGCTCCTTGATCCGGTTGTAGGCGTAGGTGTCCGGGTAGTCGCGCTCCAGCGCGCTGCCCAGCAGGGCCATGTCGTAGGCGCTGGAATAGTGCCCCTCGGCGCTCAGGCCGGTGGCGTCGGCGAAGTGCGAGTCCTGCATGCCGATGCGCCGGGCGTAGTTGTTCATCAGCGCGGCGAAGGCGTCCTCGCTGCCGGCCACGTGCTCGGCCAGGGCGATGGCCGCGTCGTTGCCCGATTGCACCACCATGCCCTTCTCCATGTCCTCCAGGCGCGCGCTCTGGTTGACCGGGAAGCCGCTGTAGCTGCCGTCGGTGCCGGCGCCGCCCTTGCGCCAGGCGTTCTCGCTCATCATCACCTGGTCGTCGCGAGTGACCTTGCCGTTCTTCAGTTCGGCGGCGATCACGTACGAGGTCATCACCTTGGTCATGCTGGCCGGGGCCAGGTGCTGATGGATATTCTCGCCGGCCAGGACCTGGCCGCTGGCCGCGTCGATCAACACCCAGGCCTTGGCCACCGGCGTGGGCGGCGGCGGAATCGCGACCGCGCCCTCGGTGCTGGCGGGTGCGGCGGCGGGAACGGGGGCGGGGGTCTGGGCCAGGGCCAGGCCGACAACGGAGGTGGCCACGGCGGCCAGGGCGAAACGGAACTTCATCGACGTGCGGAACCTGCGGAACGGGAAGGCGGGAAACGGCGGCGCGCGGCCGCCGCGATGGAAGCGCTCAAGGTTACGCCAGCGGGCTCACTCGCGGACGACCTGCGGCTGACCGAAACCGAGCGCGGCGATGCGCCCGGACAGATTGTCGGCGGCGGTGCTGTCGGCACCCACGCGCAGGCGCCACCAGGTGCGGCCGCCCTGGACGATGTCGCTGACGCTGGCGGTGCGGATGCCGGCGGCCTGCAGCCGCGCCAGCGCCTTCTGCGCGTTGTCGCGGCTGGAGAAGCTGGCCACCTGCAGCTGCACCTGGCTGGCGGCGGCCGCGACCGATGCGGCCGACGAAGGCGAAGGCGTGGGCGTGGAAGCTTGGACGAGTGGGCGGCTGTCGTCGGTGCCCCCCGCTGCGGCGGCCGCCGGCGGCAGGGCGGAGGACGCCGGGGTGGCCGGCTTGCCGGTGGCCACGTGCACGCCGTTGGCCTGCATCCAGGCGTCGAAGGCATCGGCGCTGGGGCGGTCGCCGGCGCGTGCGCTGGACTGGTAGCGATGCGCGCCGGCGACCGCCCCAGCGCCGATGCCTTCGACGCCTGGATGCAGGCCAACGGCGTGCACGTGGCCACCGG
>JASGEB010000214.1:0-28155 GCA_047606785.1 Pseudoxanthomonas sp. | reverse complement strand
GCCGCCGGTTCCGGCTCGGCCAGGGGGGCGGGCGCGGCCTGGGCGAAGGCGGCCGGCAATTCGGCCGGCTCGGCGGGCGCCTCCGGCGAGCCGTCGAAGTCCAGCAACTCGCCGGCCGGCACCACCCCGGCCAGGCCGGGGGCGGCGGCGGCCGGCTCGGGCTGCACCGCCGGCAGCGGCCAGTAGCGCAGCTGCTCCAGGCTGGCGCGGGTGATGCCGAGGATCTCGGCGCGGTTGGGACGGCGCTCGCGCAGCGCCTCCAGGTAGTACTCCAGGCTGGCCATGGCGTCGGCCAGGGTGTCCAGCTGCGAGCCACTGGGCACCCGCCGGCGCGCGATCAGTTCGACCTCGATGTAGCGGCACACCGCGACCAGCAGGTCGGCCGCCTCGTCCAGCTGCAGGATCCGCAGCGCGCCGGCGACCTCGCCCATCAGGCGCGGCATCGGCGCCAGGTGCTGGTGCTCCCAGCCGGTCTCGATGAAGGCCACGAAGCACTGCCGGGCCTGGGCGAAGTTGCGGATCGCCTCGCCGGCCAGGGTCTCGACGGTGCGCCGGGCCTCGGCGGCCTGCGCGTCCTCGCCGGGCTCGGTGCCGAGTCCCAGGTTGGCCACCTGGTCGTCCAGCGAGGCGTCCACGTACAGCAGCGCGCCGGCGATGTCCAACAGCGCGCTCTCGTCGGCCGCGCGCGCGCCGCGCACCAGCTCGGCCAGGCAGTCGCGCTGCTGCAGCACCACGTTGCGCGCCAGCCCCAGGCCCATCATGCCCAGGGTGTCGGCGACGTTGCCCAGCTGGCCGACCTGCGGCTGCAGGCCGGCCACGTCGGCGTGGGTGCGCAGGTACAGGTCGAGCGCGTCCTTGACCCGCATCAGTTCTTCCTTCACCACCCCGCCGACGGTACCCAGCAGGGCGCGGTTGCGGCCGCTGAGGCTGCTGCGGGCGTGCTCGACCTCGGCCGGCGAGGGCGAGGCGGCGGCCAGGTCGAAGGTCCTGCGCAGGTCGTCCAGGGCCGGGTGGCGCGCGTCGCTGTGCGCCGCCTGGTAGAGCAGCTGGCGGGTCGGCTCCTGCCCGGGCACGCTGCCGGGCACCACGCCCTTGTGCAGCTGGCGCACCGCGCGGGCGACGCCGGCGAAGCCCTGGCGCAGCACCGGGGTGGCCGGCAGGGCGCCGTCGCGCATCGCCTCGGCGACGTTGATCGCCACCCACACCATGCGCCGGGCGGCGGTGTGCTCGACCAGCCGCTGCAGCGGCTGCAGGGCCTGCGCCAGCGCCGCCGGGTCGGCCGGCGCGCCGTCCTCCGGCCAGCCGGCCAGGATCCGTTCCAGGTGCTCGTGGGCCTGGGCGAAACGGGTCGCGCGCTGGCCGGCGGCCATCGCCTCCACCCCCGGCACGCCCTGCGGCAGCGGGCCGTCCAGGTCGGGGGCGAACAGCACGCTCTCGCTGAGCCCGGCGGCGCCGCGCGCGGCGCGGATCTCGTTGAGCAGCGGCAGCAGCACGATCGGGATGTCGCGGTGGCCGCTCTGCAGGCGCTCCAGGTAGTCCGGCAGCAGGACCACGCCGCGCATCAGGATGGCGCTGGCCTCGGCCGGGTCGGCGACCTGGCGCTGCTGCAGCGCCTGGGCCAGCTTCTCCAGCTCCTCGGCGACCATCGCCGGGGCGTACAGCTCGACCATGTGCAAGGTGCCCTGCACCTGGTGCAGGTAGCCCACGCACTGGCGCATGTGCTCGAGCCCGTCCGGGGCCTCGGCGAAGGATTCGATCTCCCCGCGCGCCAGCCGCAGGGTCTCCTCCAGCTCCGGCTTGACCCAGCCGAGCACGGCGTGGCTCATCGCTTCGCGCAGCGCGCTCATGCCAGCCCCCGCGGAGCGGGCGCGGATGCGTCGGCGAGTGGGATCGTCCGGCCCATTGCCCTGCTCACTCCGGCAGCTTGAAGTCGGCCACGGACCGGCGCAGGTCCGACGCCAGCTGCGCCAGGTGGCCGATCGATTCGGCGGTCTGGCCGGCGCCCTCGGAGGTCTGCGAGGTGATGCGCCGGATCACGCCCATGGTCTGGGTGATGTCCAGGGCCGCGCCGGACTGCTGGCGGGCGGCCTCGGAGATGTTCTTGATCAGTTCGTTGAGGTCGCTGGACACCCGCTCGATCTCGCCCAGCGCGGTGCCGGCGTCCTCGGCCAGGCGCGCTCCGGACACCACTTCCGAGGTGGTCTGCTCCATCGAGCTGACCGCCTCATTGGTGTCGACCTGGATCGCCTGCACCAGCGATTCAATCCGGCGGGTGGCGTTGGAGGTGCGCTCGGCCAGGCGCTGCACTTCGTCGGCCACCACCGCGAAGCCGCGCCCGGCCTCGCCGGCCGAGGCGGCCTGCACCGCCGCGTTGAGCGCCAGGATGTTGGTCTGCTCGGAGATGTCGTTGATCAGTTCCACCACCGAACCGATCTCCTGCGAGGACTCGCCCAGACGCTTGATGCGCTTGGAGGTCTCCTGGATCTGGTCGCGGATCTGGTCCATGCCGCGGATGGTCTCGCGCACCACCCCGGCGCCCTCGGTGGCGATCAGCACCGAACGCTGCGCCACCTCGGCCGAGTCGGTGGAGTTGCGCGAGACCTCGTCGATGCTCACCGCGATCTCGTTGATGCGCTCGGAGGCGGCGTTGATCTGCTCGGCCTGGTGGTTGGCCGCCTCGGCCAGCTGCAGGGCGGTGGCCTGGGTCTCCTGGGTGGAGGCGGCCACCTGCACCGAGGTGCCGTTGATGGTGGTTACCAGGTTGCGCAGCTCGTCCACGGCGTAGTTGATGGCGTCGGCGATGGCGCCGGTCATGTCCTCGGTCACCGAGGCCTTGACCGTCAGGTCGCCCTCGCCGAGCGAGCTGATCTCGTCCAGCAGCCGCATGATCGCCTGCTGGTTGCGGCTGTTGAACTCCACCTGCGCCTGGTAGCGGGCCTCGGCCTCGCGCTGGGAGCGGCGGTAGAAGCTGTACAGGAAGCCAATCAGCGACACCACCAGCAGCACGCCGGCCACCGCCGAGATCCAGAAGTTCGGGAACAGCCGGGTGTCGCGCGCCGAGCCGAACGCGGAGAACGCGTCGAACAGCTTCTTGCTGTCGGCCAGCATCGGGTCGGAGCCGGCCGAGATGGTGTCGGCCGCCGCCTGCGCGGCGAACAGGTTCTTGGAGCTGCCCAGGATCGCGTCCAGGTCGCGCTTCATCGCGGTCCACTGGGCCTGCGACTGCTGCAGTGCCGACAGCGCGGCCGGGTTCTTCAGCGCGGCGATGCCCAGTTCGGCGTTGCCCTCGCGCAGGCCCTCGAGCACCTGGCCGAACACCACCGCGTCGCGCGCCAGCGCGTCGCCGGCGGTGGTCGCGGCGCTGCCGCCGGCGCGCATCTCGGTGACGTTGCGGGCCATGCGACCGGCGACCACCACCTGCTGCAGGGCGCTGTACACCTGCGAGGCCGGCACGCCGCTGGCCGACATCGCCCGCACCACCTCGTTGAGCTGGGCCTGCAGCTGCGGCACCTGCGAACCAAAGCGGTTGGCGTTGCCGGCCAGCGCCACCACCGCCGGTTCGGCCCCGGCCAGGGCGCCGGCGGCCTTGTCCAGCGGCGCCCAGGTTTTCTCCAGCGCCGCCAGCGGGCCCTGCACCGCGCCTTCCTCACCGAAGCGGCTGCGGATGCTGCCGATGGTGTCGTTGACGCGCTCGCGGGTAGCTTTGAAGGCGGTGAACGCCTCGGCGTTGCCGGCCACCGCCTCGCGGCCCTGGTTGGCCAGTTGCTGCGAGAGCACCTGCAGTTCGGCCGCGCCGCCGGACGCGCCGGACAGGCGGCTGCCTTGCCAGGTGGCCACGCCGGTATTGGCGCCCAGCACCAGCAGCGACGCCAGGACCAGCACCAACCAGAAGTTGGTGCCGAGGCCGCCCAATCTGGCCTTGGGGGAATCTGCCGCAGTACTCATCCGTCAACCCCTGAAGAAAACCCTATGCCCGCCACCAGCCGCAGCCCTGCGGCCATCACCACCGCGCTACAGCGCGGCCTGCCTGAATTCCGGCGTCCTGGCCAGACGCGACAGGGCGAACACGCCCCAGTCGCGGTCCTCGTCGCGGAACGCCCGCGCGACGAAATGGCCGAACCGGCCGTCCGCCAGCGCCCCCGGCGGCACCTCCTGACCGGGCCCGAAACCGCGCTGACCGTACAGCTCGTCGATGGTCAGGGCGATGTCACCGCCGATCTGGCGCATCACCAGCACGCGCTGACCCTCGTGCAGGACGGTGCGTTCGCCCTGCAGGAACTGCTTGAAGTCCACCACCGGGAACAGGTTGCCGCGCAGGTTGCCCACCCCCAGCAGCCAGGGCTGCGCGCCCGGCACCGGGGTGATCGGCGGCAGCGGCACGATCTCCACCACCTCCTCGAAGCTGGACACCAGCCGGCGGCTGCCGACCCGGTAGGCCACCCCGCGCCACTGCTCGGCGTGGCCGCGCTCGATCGCCGGCAGCGGCACCGCATGGGCCAGCGAGCGGCGCTCGTAGTCGGCCAGGATCGCGAACGGCGTGCGGATCATCGCGGGGCCCTCACCGTCAGGCCGCCACGTGGGTACGGATCGCGTCGAGCAGCTCCTCGCGCGTGAACGGCTTGGTCAGGTACTGCTCGGAACCGACAATGCGGCCGCGCGCCTTGTCGAACAGGCCGTCCTTGGAAGACAGCATGATCACCGGCGTGGAGCGGAAGATCTGGTTGTTCTTGATCAGCGCGCAGGTCTGGTAGCCGTCCAGGCGCGGCATCATGATGTCCACGAAGATGATCTGCGGCTGCTGGTCGGCGATCTTGGCCAGCGCCTCGAAGCCGTCGGTGGCGGTGACCACTTCGCAGCCCTCGCGCTTGAGCAGGCTTTCGGCGGTACGGCGGATGGTCTTCGAATCGTCGATCACCATCACCCGCAGGCCGCTGAACGCGCCGGCCTGGCTGCTTTCGTTGCTCATCGCGGACCATTCCCCTTGCTACGAGTGCATCGGTGCATCCTTGGGCGGCACCGGCGGCAGGCACCTTATATCCCACCCGCTGCGTCGACATGTCAAGCCGCGCTCCCGGCCATCGTCGTGACGGCGTTCGCGGAAACCGATGGCCGGAGGGGACTGCTACCATCGCCGCGTCTTCCTCTGCCCACCCCGCACGCCCGCCATGAGCGCCGATGTCATCGTCGTGATGGACCCGATCGGGTCGATCAAGATCGCCAAGGACACCACCTTCGCCATGCTGCTGGAAGCCCAGCGCCGCGGCCACCGCCTGCACTACGTGCTGCCCGGCGGGCTGTCGCTGCGCGACGGGCGGGCGCGGGCGCGGGCTGCGCCACTGACGGTCAGGGAAGACAAGGCCGGCTGGTACGCGTTAGGCGAGCCGGCCGAGCTGGCCTTCGGCCCCGGCCAGGCGGTGCTGATGCGCAAGGACCCGCCGGTGGACGGCGAGTTCGTCTACGACACCCAGATCCTGGGCGTGGCCCAGGCCGCCGGCGCGCTGGTGGTCAACGACCCGCAGGGCCTGCGCGACTACAACGAGAAGCTGGCCTCGCAGCTGTTCCCGCAGTGCTGCCCGCCGACCCTGGTCAGCCGCGACGCCGCCGCGCTCAAGGCCTTCGTCCACGAGCACGGCCAGGTGGTGCTCAAGCCGCTGGACGGCATGGGCGGACGCTCGATCTTCCGCAGCGGCAAGGGCGATCCCAACCTCAACGTGATCCTGGAGACGCTCGGCGACGGCGGCTGCCGGCAGGTGGTGGCGCAGCGCTACATCCCCGAGATCGCGGCCGGCGACAAGCGCATCCTGCTGGTCGACGGCACGCCGGTGGAGTACTGCCTGGCGCGCATCCCGCAGGGCGACGAGTTCCGCGGCAACCTGGCCGCCGGCGGCCGCGGCGAGGGCCGCCCGCTGAGCGAGCGCGACCGCTGGATCGCCGCCCAGGTCGGCCCGCTGATGCGCGAGCGCGGCATGCTGTTCGTCGGCCTGGACGTGATCGGCGACTACCTGACCGAGGTCAACGTCACCTCGCCCACCTGCGCGCGCGAGCTGGACGCGCAGTTCGGGCTGAACATCTGCGCGCTGCTGTTCGACGCCATCGAGCGCCGCCTGGCGTGAACGCCGGCGCCGCGCCGCGGACGCCGCAGATCGGCCCGGAGCAGCGCCTGGGCGCGACCCTGGCGCTGTCCACCCTGCTGCTGGCGGTGCTGGTGCTGGGGGTGGGCTTCGCGGTCAAGGGCATGGCGCCGGTGGTGCCGACCCTGGACGTGATCCTCAGCCAGACCCGCACCCCGCTCACGCCCAAGCAGGCCGACTTCCTGGCCGCCGCCAGCCAGCAGGGCGGCGGCGACAGCGACCGCTCGCGGCGCCCGCGCGAACCGCAGGCCGGCTGGGTGCCGCAGGCGCAGGCCGGGGTGGCGCCGCAATCGCTGCGTGCACAGTCGCCGCAGGCCGCGCCGCCGCCGCGCGAGCGCGTGGTCGCCTCGACCCGCGGCGAACAGTCGGTGCCGCAGCAACAGCCGCGCCCGCAGCCAGACCGCCCCGACCTGCCGCCGGGCGAGCGCAAGATCGAGCACGACGCCGAGATGGCCCGCCTGGCCGCCGAGATCCACCTGCGCTCGCAGCTGTACGCCAAGCGGCCCAAGCGCAAGTTCGTCTCCGCCTCGACCACCGAGTACGCCTGGGCCGAGTACCTGCGCGCCTGGGTCGACCGCGCCGAGTGGGTGGGCAACCTCAACTACCCGGACGAAGCCCGCCGCCGGCGCCTGTCCGGGCAGGTGGTGATCTCGGTGGCGGTGCGCCGCGACGGCTCGGTCGAACAGGCCCAGGTCATCCAGTCCAGCGGCATCCCCCTGCTGGACTCGGCGGCGCTGCGCATCGTCCAGCTGGCCGCACCGTTCCCGCCCCTGCCCAGGACCGAGGAAAACCCGGACATCCTGCACGTCACCCGCACCTGGGTGTTCCTGCCCGGCGGCGAGCTGCAGGACCGGTAGGAACGCACCGCAGGGGCGCGATCGGATTCGCGAACGTCGCCCACGGTAGCAGCGATCGATCTCCGGTATGGCCTCGCTTCTTGTATCGGACATGACGCCGTGATGCATGCCGCCATAGCAGGGAGTTGGCAGCTCATAGCCATACCGCATTTCCTGGCCGCCCGTGGGAATTGTTAGTTTTCCGTAAGCGCCGCGCGAACCTCGATGACGGCACGCCTCCCCCTCCCCCATTGGTCTGGATCCGTCATGTCCCATGTCCCCGAGAGGCCGCACCGGCGCGCGCTGGCGCTGGCCCTGGCCTTCGCATTTGCCGCCGGCGGCCTGCAGGCCCAATCCACCACCGGCGGGCTGAGCGGCCAGGCGCCGGCAGGCGCCACCAGCGTGCTGGTGCAGAACGACAGCGGCTTCAGCCGCGAAGTGCCGGTGGACGGCCACGGCCGCTACCAAATCAACCAGTTGCCGCTGGGCACTTATAGCGTATCGGCGCTCCGCGACGGCAGGGAGATCGCCCACCGCGACGCCGTCAACCTCACGGTCGGCACCGCCACCGACGTTTCCTTCGGCGAGGCGATCACACTGGACGGGGTGCAGGTCACGGCCGACCGCGCCGCCGCCAGCATCGACGTCAGCAGCGTCGACTCGCGCACCGTGATCACCGCCGAGCAGTTGCAAAAGCTGCCACTGGCGCGCTCCGCCGAAGCCATCGCGCAGCTGGCGCCCGGCGTGGTCGCCAACAGCAGCAACGGCAACTTCGTCGGTCCCACCGGCGATGCGCTGGTGTCCTTCGGCGGCTCCTCGGCGGCGGAGAACGCGTACTACATCAACGGCTTCAACACCACCGACCCGCTGCGCGGCCTGGGCGGCCTGACCCTGCCCTACGCCGCGATCGACCAGCAGGAGGTGTACACCGGCGGCTACAGCGCCAAGTACGGACGCTCGGACGGTGGCGTGATCAACGCGGTTGGCAAGCGTGGCACCAACGAATGGCACTACGGCGCGCAGTTCACCTGGCAGCCGCCCGGCACCTACGCCGCCGCGAAGGACGTCTATTACCCGGCCACCGGCGAGCTGTACGACCCCAAGAGCCGCAACTCCACCTGGGTCGCCAGCAAGAGCGTCTACGCCGGCGGCCCGATCCTCCAGGACCGGTTGTTCTTCTTCGGCGCCTATCAACTCGAGGAGCAGCAGGGCCACTCGGTCGACAGCGTCGAAGCCACCAATTCCTACACGGACTACCAGTACCGCAAGCCGAGCTGGTACGCCAAGCTGGACTGGAACATCAACGACAGCAACCTGCTGGAGATCACCGGCGCCTCCAGCAAGCGCAAGACCCGCGGAACCATCTACGACTATGACTACGACACCCTGACCCGCGGCGACTTCAAGGGCTACGACAGCATCAAGAAGACCGGCGGCGACCTGTGGGTGGCCAAGTACACCAGCTACCTGACCGACCGCCTGACCTTCAGCGCGCTGTACGGCAAGATGAGCACCGACGACTACATCGGCACGAAGGGCTACAACAGCGACCTGACCTACATCTCCGGCGCCTCCTACCAGAACCCGGCAATCACCGGCGGCACCCCGATCACCAACTCACAGACCGTCTCCACGCTGTACGACCCCGGCCGGGGCAACCGCACCCGCAACCTGCGCCTGGACCTGAACTACGTCATCGGCAACCACAGCATCACCATCGGCATCGACAACCTCGACGCCGAGGCGGTCAACCAGGGCTACACCACCTCCGGCCCCGGCTACTACTGGGTCTACGGCCTGTCCGACCCGGACACCGCGATCAACAGCGGCCTGGGCGTGCCCGCGACCGGCAGCTATCCCAACGGCGAGGACGGCTACTACGTGACCAAGGTGGTCTACAGCAAGCTCGCCAACGTGCGCTCCAGCCAGCGCGCCCAGTACATCGAGGACAACTGGCAGGTCACCGACCGGCTGCTGCTGAGCCTGGGCCTGCGCCTGGACCAGTTCACCAACTACAACTCGGCCGGCGAGGCCTACATCAACCAGAGCAGCGGGCAGTGGGCACCTCGGCTCGGCTTCAGCTGGGACGTGAACGGCGACTCGCGATTCAAGGTGTTCGGCAACGTCGGCCGCTACTACCTGGCGCTACCGCTGAACCCGGCGCTCAACGCGGCCGGCGCAACGCTGTCGACCTCGACCTACTACACCTACAGCGGCATCGACGCCAACGGCGAGCCGACCGGCCTGACCCAGATCTCCGACGCGGTCTCGGCCAACAACAACTACGGCATCTTGCCCGACCCGAAGACCGTCACCGCCCAGGGGCTGAAGCCGTCCTACCAGGACGAGGCGATCCTCGGTTTCAACAAGGCCTGGGGCGCGGACTGGGTGTACGGCGCCAAGGCCACCTACCGGGTGCTGCGCAGCGGCGTGGACGACTACTGCGACATCGACACCGTGTTCGCCAAGGCCGCCGCGCTGGGCTACACCGTCACCAGCGACAGCAACCCGGTCAGCTGCTGGCTGATCAACCCGGGCAAATCCAACACTTTCACCCTGGTCGACACCAGCGGCAACTACGTCAGCGTGCCGCTGAGCGCCTCGGAACTGGGCCTGCCCGAGTACAAGCGCAAGTACTACGCGCTGGACCTGAGCCTGGAACACCCGTTCGACGGCAAATGGTACGCCCGGCTCAACTACACCTTCTCGCGCAGCTACGGCACCACCGAGGGCCAGTTGCTATCCACGATCGGGCAGACCGCGGTATCCACCACCGTGGACTGGGACTACGCCTCGCTGATGGAGTACACCAACGGCGTGCAGAGCAACGACCATACCCACCAGATCAAGCTGTTCGGCTATTACCAGTTCAACCCGCGCTGGCTGGTGTCGGCCAACCTCAGCCTGGTCTCGGGCGCGCCGAAGAACTGCCTGAGCTACTACGGCAGCGACAACAGCGACCCGTCCGGCTACGGGCCGTATTACCACTTCTGCAACGGCGAGCCCTCGTCACCGGGTTCGCAGGGCCGGTTGCCCTGGGTCAAGCAGCTCGACCTAGGCGTGAGCTACCGTCCCGATTTCGGCAAGGGCCGACTGAAGTTCGGACTGGACGTGTTCAACGTCTTCAACAGCCAGACCGTGACCTGGATCTGGCCGTACCAGCAGACCGACCCCGGCGTCGCCGACCCGCTGTACGGCGGGGCGGTCGTGCGCCAGTCGCCGCGCTACTTGCGCTTCAGCATGAGCTACGACTACTGAAGCGCACCGCCCGGGTTTCAGCGGCGGGCCGCATGCGCAGCCTGCTGCTCCAGGGTCAGGGCAACGTTGTCGCGCAGGTAGGCCGGCTCGACGCGCTCGGGCGGCACGGCCAGGTCGCGGGCGAAGTCGAGTGCCGCCAGCCGGGCCAGGTCGGCGGCGTGCGGCAGGGCGCTGGCGTCGATCGCGTCGAAGCGCGGCGACAGGCGCCGGGCGAGCGCAGCCTCGGCGGCGGCGAAGCCGGTGCCGAGGCCGGTCCAGTGGGTGCCGGCGCCCGCATCCTCGAAGGCATAGTCGGCCGGCGGCACGACCACTTCCGCGCCGAGCGCCGCCATATCGCCGCCGTACGGGCGGAAGGCGGCCGCGTAGATCTCGCCCATGCGGGCGTCGATGGCGGCGAGGATGGCACGCGATCCAGACCGCTCCCCGTCCGGGCCTTGCTCCGCGGCCGGGGCGAGGGAAAAACTGCGCGCGGCCAGCGTCCGCAGGGTCGACACCGGCAGCACCGGCCGATCCAGCGCCAGGGCGATGCCCTGCGCCACCGCAATGGCCAGGCGCACGCCGGTGAACGCGCCCGGGCCGCGGCCGACCGCGATCGCGTCCAGCTGCGCGCGCGCCAGCCCGGCCTCGGCCAGCAGCTGCTCGGCCCACGGCAGCACCCGCTCGGCATGGCCGCGCGGTGCGACCTCGAAGCGCTCGCGCACCTGCCCGTCCACCCATACGGCGACGGAACAGGCTTCGGTGGCGGTTTCGAGGGCGAGGAGGATCATGGGGAGAAGATGCCGGGATTCAGGAAAGGGGAACACTGACCTCTTTTCGCTGATTCTGATCGGCCAGTGGGGGAGGATTCGGCAACAACGAACGCACATGGTAAATGCCGCGACCTGACCACGGAGATCATCCAAGCGGCCTTCGAGGAGACCGGCGCGGGCTGGTCGATTTCTCCGGCAGGGCCGGCGAAGGCGGATTCACCGGCCAATCCTGTCCAACGAAACGAATCGGCAGGCGCACACCGGGCACCTCGATCCCGTCCTCGCGGGCAGCGACGGTCTTGAGGTCGCGATGGACGACCTGCGGATCGGCGAAGGCATCGGCGACGGTATTGATCGGGCCCGCCGGCACGCCTTCGCGCTCCAGCGTCGCCAGCAGGTCGGCACGGGTGAAGCGGCCTGTCGCGCCGGCGATCAACGGTCCAAGCGCAGCGCGATGGGCGACGCGGCCGGCATTGGTCCCGAAACGCGCATCGCCGGCGATCCACTCCAGACCGACGGCCTTGCAGAGCCTGGCGAATTGCGCATCCGAACCCACGGCGAGAATGAACCAGCCATCGCTGACCGGATAGGCTCCGTAAGGCATCAGGTTGGGATGCGCATTGCCCATCCTCATCGGCACCCGGCCGGAGACGAGATAGTTCAGCGCCTGGTTGGCAAGCACGCCCACCATGACGTCCAGCAATGCCATGTCGACATGCGCGCCGCGCCCGGTCCTCCCGCGTTGCGCCAATGCCGCCTGGATGCCGATCACCGCGTACAGCCCGGTCATGACGTCGGCGAAGGCGACGCCGATCTTCTCCGGCGGGCCGTCCGATTCGCCGGTCAGGTCCATGATTCCGGCCAGGCCCTGGATGATGAAGTCGTAGCCGGCACGATGCGCGTAGGGACCATCCTGGCCGAAGCCGGTGATCGAGCAATACACCAGCTCCGGTTTGAGGGCGGACAGCGAGGCGTAGTCGAGGCCGTACTTCGCCAATCCGCCGACCTTGAAGTTCTCGATCACCACGTCGGCGTCGCGGATCAGCCCGCGCACCCGTTCGATGTCCTCGGCAACGCGGAAGTCGGCGACCACGCTGCGCTTACCGCGGTTGGCGGAATGGAAATACGCGGCATCGCGACTGCCGTCAGGATTGTCGACGAACGGCGGCCCCCAGCGACGCGTCTCGTCGCCCTCGGGCGCCTCGACCTTGACGACCTCGGCGCCCAAGTCGGCGAGGATCTGGCCGGCCCATGGCCCGGCGAGAATCCTCGCCAGTTCGACGACCTTCACCCCGGCGAGCGGCAGCGCGACCCCGCTCACGGTCAAAAGGCGGCGATGCCGGTGATGGCGCGGCCCAGGATCAGCGCGTGCACGTCGTGCGTGCCTTCGTAGGTATTGACCGTTTCCAGGTTGGCCATGTGGCGCATCACCTGGAACTCCTCGCTGATGCCGTTGCCGCCGTGCATGTCGCGCGCGGCGCGGGCGATTTCCAGCGCCTTGCCGACGTTGTTGCGCTTGACGATGGAGACCATCTCCGGCGCGAGCCCGTGTTCGTCCATCAAGCGACCGACGCGCAGGCTGGCCTGCAGGCCCAGCGCGATGTCGGCCATCATGTCGGCCAGCTTCTTCTGGTAAAGCTGGGTGGCGGCGAGCGGCCGACCGAACTGCCTGCGATCCAGCCCATACTGGCGCGCGGCGCGGAAGCAAGCTTCCGCCGCGCCCAGCACACCCCAGCTGATCCCGTAGCGCGCGCGGTTGAGGCACCCGAACGGACCTTTCAAGCCTTCGACGCCCGGCAACAGCGCTGCCTCGCCGACTTCCACTTCGTCGAGGTTGATCATGCCGGTGACCGAGGTGCGCAGCGACAGCTTGCCTTCGATGCGCGGAGCGGAAAGGCCTTTCATGCCCTTTTCCAGCACGAAGCCGCGGACCGCACCGCCATGCGCTTCGCTCTTGGCCCAGACCACGAGCACGTCGGCGATCGGCGCGTTGGAGATCCAGGTCTTGTTGCCGATGAGCCTGTAGCCGCCGGCGGTCCTGGCCGCACGCGTGCGCATGCCGGCCGGGTCGGAACCGGCGTCAGGCTCGGTCAGGCCGAAGCAACCGATCCATTCGCCGGAAGCGAGCTTCGGCAGGTACCTCTCCTTCTGCGCTTCCGAGCCATAGGCGTGGATGGGGTACATCACCAGGCTCGATTGCACCGACATCATCGAGCGATATCCCGAATCGACTCGCTCCACCTCGCGCGCAATCAGGCCGTAAGCGACGTGAGACGCGCCGACACCGCCGTAGGCTTCGGGGAGGGTCGGGCCTAGCAGGCCAAGCTCGCCCATCTCGCGGAAGATCGCCGGGTCCGTGCGTTCCTCGGCATACGCCTTGAGCACGCGCGGCTGCAGTCTGGATTGGGCATAGTCATGCGCGGCGTCGCGGATCGCGCGCTCCTCGTCGGTGAGTTGCGCGTTCAGATCGAACGGGTCTTCCCATTGGAAGTTGGAGGCCATGAGCGCGTTCCGGGAAATGGGATGGTATGGGTGCCAGAGGGCGTCTGCGGCGAACGCCGCCGCCGATCATTGCGGGGTGAGCGAAGCAACTGCCAAGCGGGATCCACGGGCCGGTCGCGCGACATTTGCCCCTCGCGATCCAGGGAAACGGTGCCGGATCCACTTTCGGGCCGGGATGGCCTACGGATCCAGGTGCCGCACGCATTCGACGAGGATCGCGATCGCCTCCTCGAGCAGTGCCTCGCCGATCGTCAGTGGCGGCAGCAGCCGGACCACGTTGCCGCGGACCCCGCAGGACAGCAGGATCAGGCCGCGCTGGTGCGCCAGTCCGAGCAGGCGGCGGGTCGCGTCGGCGTCGGGCTGGGCGGCGTCGCCGTCGCGGACCAGTTCCAGCGCGACCATGGCGCCGAGCCGGCGGACCTGGCCGATGCGGCCGCCGGCGTCGCCGACTGCAGCGGCGACGCCCCGTTCCAGGCGCGCGCCGATCCGCTCGGCGCGCGCGCACAGGTCTTCCTCGACGATGATGTCGAGCACGCGCAACGCCGCCGCGCAGGCGACCGGCGAACCGGCATAGGTGCCGCCGAGCCCGCCGGCGTCCGCCGCGTCCATGATCTCCGCCCGGCCGGTAACCGCCGAGAGCGGGAAGCCGCCGGCCAGGCCCTTGGCCATGACCATCAGGTCGGGGGCGATGCCGGCGTGCTCGATCGCGAACATGCGGCCGCTGCGGGCGAAGCCGCTCTGGATCTCGTCGACGACCAGCACGATGCCGTGCGCGTCGCACAGCCGGCGCAGTTCGCGTAGGAACGCGGCCGGCGCCGGATAGAAGCCGCCCTCGCCCTGGATCGGCTCGACGATGATCGCGGCCACGTCCTCCGGTGCCAGTTCGCTGCGCCACAGTGCGTGCAGCGACTCCAGCGCCTGCTCCACCGAGACGCCATGATAGGCGTTCGGGTACAGGGCGTGGTGGACCCCGGCCGGGAACGGGCCGAACTGGCGCTTGTACGGCGCGACCTTGCCGGTCAGCGCCATCGCCATCAGCGTGCGCCCGTGGAAGCCGCCGCCGAAGGCGACGACCGCGCCGCGGCGGGTGTGCGCCCGCGCGATCTTGATCGCGTTCTCGACCGCCTCGGCGCCGGTGGACAACAGCAGGGTCTTGTTCGGCCCGACGCCAGGCAGCAGTGCGTTGAGCCGTTCGGCCAGGGCCACGTAGTTCGGGTCGATGGCGACGTGGAAGCAGGTGTGGCTGAACTTCTGCAACTGCTCCTGCACGCCCTGCAGCACGTGCGGGTGCAGGTGCCCGGTGTTGAGCACGCCGATGCCGGCGGACAGGTCGATGTAGCGCCTGCCGTCGATATCCCACAGTTCGGCATCGCGGCCGCGGGCGCAGACGATGTCGGTGACGTGGGCGACGCCGCGGGGGACGGCGGCGGCACGCCGGGCGAGGATCGGTTCGCTGTTCATGGATGGCAACTGCTGACGGGCGTGAACGCCCGGGAAGACCGGGCCGCGATCACGCCCCGGCGCCGGTGCGGATAGCCTAGGGCGCGGACGCGGCGCAGCGAAGATGCCAAATGCGGCTGCCGCGGTGCCCGCGCCGCACCGTGCGCCCGGCGCGGCCCCGGCGGTGCCGCCGGCGCACCGGCGACGGCGGCCTTGGCACCTTCCCTTCGCCGCCGCCGCCGCGGTACAACGGGCCAACGGCGCCGATGGCGCGGGTCGCGGCCCGGGCCCGAGTCCGGTGCGCCCACGACCGACCGATCCGATGACCGATCCATTGCATGCCCCGGCGCCAGGACTGTACCGCCCGCCAGTCTACGACGCGGCCGATCCGGCGGCGCTGGTGCGCGACTACCCGCTGGCGCTCCTGGTCTCGCCGCCGCTGCATGCCAGCGCGACGCCGGTGCTGTTCGAGCGAGACGACACGGTCGCGACCCTGGTCGGGCACCTGGCGCGGCGCAATGCGCACGCGCTGGCGCTGCGCTCGGGCGACGATGCGCTGGCGATCTTCTCTGGCCCCAACGCCTACGTCTCGCCGCGCTGGTACGTCGAGAAGCCGCAGGTACCGACCTGGAACTACCTGTGCGCGCAGGTGCGCGGACGCATCGAGGTCATCGACGACGACGACGGGCAGTTGGCGGTGCTGGCGCGGATCGCCGAGGTCGGCGAGGCGCGCTGGCCCGACCCATGGACGCTGCAGATGGCGCCTCCGGGCCGGGTCGAGCAGTTGCTGCCGCTGATCCGTTCGTTCCGCATCCACGTCGAGCGCATCGACGGGGCGACCAAGCTGAGCCAGTCGCATCCACCCGGCGACCGCACGCGGGTCGCCGCCGGTCTGGCCGGGTCGCCGCTGGCCGACGAGCGAGAGGTCGCGCGGTTGATGCGGGAGCTGCCGTGAATTCCGTCGTCGCACATACCGCCGCCAGGCCTCCCCGCCGCCGCACCTTTCCTCCCCCCCGTCACACAGGTGCCCACGATGAAGCCACTGCCGTCCGCCCAGCCCTCTGTCGCGCTCCGCCGCGCCCCTGCCGTCCTGCTGTTGGCGGCGATGCTGGCAACGGCGACCGCGACCGCGGAAGCATCCGAGGGCGTCGATGCGCAGGCCGGCCTACAGCCGCTGACCAACGCCGGCGGCACGCCGCTGCGCTTCGACTGGCCGATGCTGCGCATCGGCACCGGTGAGTACGCCGAGGGCCCGACCGGGGTCACGGTGTTCCACTTCGGCCGCAAGGTGCTCGGCGCGGTCGACGTGCGCGGCGGTGCGCCTGGCACGGTCAACAGCGACTTCCTGCGCCTGGGCTATGCGACCCCGGACCTGGACAGCGTGGTGTTCGCCGGCGGCTCCTGGTACGGGCTGGAGGCGACCACCGCGGTGGCCAGTGCACTGAAGGACGACGGTGTGCGCAGCGGCCGCTGGGACAACATCGCGCTGTCGGTCGGCGCGATCATCTACGACTTCGGCGACCGCCGTCTCAACGAGGTCTACCCGGACAAGAAACTGGCCCAGGCCGCCTACCGGGCGGCACAACCGGGATTGTTCCGTAACGGCGCCGCCGGCGCCGGCCGCTTCGCGCGCAGCGGCGACTTCTTCGGCTGTCGTGCGCATTCCGGCCAGGGCGGCGCCTTCCGCCAGGTGGGCGAGCTAAAAATCGCCGCATTCACCGTGGTCAACGCCTTCGGCGTGGTCGCCCGCCGCGACGGCACGATCGCGGCCTGCTACCGCGACCCGGCCTGGCCGGCGCAGTTGAGCGTGGACGAACTGGTGCGCGGCCTGCCGGACAGTCGCCAGGCCGGCTGGAACACGCCCAGCGGGCCCAAGCGCAACACCACGGTCAGCCTGGTCGTGGTCAACCAGAAGATGGACCCGGCCGAACTACAGCGGCTGGCGGTGCAGGTGCACACCTCGATGGCGCGCGGCATCCAGCCGTTCGCCAGCATGGGCGACGGCGACGTGCTGTACGCAGTCAGCACCGGCGAGGTCGAGGCGCCCGCGGACATGATCAATCCCGAACTCGGCGCGATCGCCTCCGAAGTGATGTGGGACGCGATCCTCAACTCAGTGCCGGAGCAGCCGGCACTGCCGCGGATCGCGCCGCAGCCGCCGGTCGCAGCGCAGGTCCTGGACAGCTATGCCGGCGACTACCGCTTCTCCCGCGCCGTCGGGATCCGCGTCAGCCGCCGCGGCGACAGGCTGTACGCACAGGCCAACGGCGAGCGCGACGCCTACGCGATCGGCCGCGCGGCGCCGGTCGAACTGCTGCCGTACCGCCCGGGTCAGTTCGCCGTGCCCGGACGCTACCCGCTGGTGCTGGACTTCAGCGCCGGTGACCGCCTGGTCGTCAACCCGGGGCCGTGGCAGCAGATCGGGACACGCCAGAAGGCGGCGTCGCCCTGAGCACCGGCGAACTGGTGTCCCGCGCGCACCAGCGGCAACGATATTCGCGCTGGCGGAGCGGTTGCGACCGACCCTAGTCTTCGGGTCGCAATCTTCTCGTTACCGCACCAGCCGGCCGCACTCCGCGGGGCGGATCACCGAGGCAACAAACGCGTCGCCGCGGTTGCTGGAACGACGGGGGTCCGGCGCCACGGCGACCGGCACGGAGGCTGGATCAGAAAGGCAATACCAGGGCGCGGGCGCGCTGCCCGAATCTCCGATGGAGAGGCACCACACGCCGCCCACAGGACGGCGCTCCATGACATTGCGTTGCCGATCTCCTTATGGGAACACGCCACCTTTCAACACGGGATAACCAGAAGCGATGAACAAGCGGATAGCCAAGCGCCAACCGTTGTATGGTCTCTGTCTGCTGGCGCTGTACGGCGCCAGCGTGGGCACGGCGGCGGCAGACGACGACCGCGACGTGCGCGAGCTGGATGCGATCACGGTCACCGCGCAGAAGCGCGCGCAACGCACCATCGACGTTCCGCTGGGCCTGAGCGTACTGGGCAAGGACGAGGTGGCCGCGCGCGGCGTCGACTCGACCCAGGACCTGTCGTTCGCGGTGCCCGGGCTGATCCTGCGCTACGACGCGCCCGGCTCGACCCAGGTGTTCATGCGCGGCATCGGCAACCTGACCGGCTCCGATGCGCTGGTCGCCACCTATCTGGACGAGGTGCCGGTGACCCTGACCGGCGGCTTCCGCCAGCTCGACCTGCGGGTACTGGACATCGACAGCATCGAGGTGCTGAAGGGGCCGCAGGGCACACTGTACGGGCAGGGGGCGATGGCCGGCACGATCCGCTACATCACCACCGCGCCGCGGCTCGACGCCGTCGAGGGCAGTCTGAAGTTCGACTATTCCGAGATCGCCCACGGCGACGGCAACCCCAAGCTGACCGGGGTCTTCAACGTGCCGCTGATCAAGGACCGGCTGGCGCTGCGGGTGGCGGCGACCAAGGAGAACGGCGGCGGCTGGATCGACCAGCCGGAGGCCGGGATCAAAGACGGCAACTACCAGAACCTGTACAACGTGCGCGCCAAGCTGCTGTTCCAGGCCACCGATGCAGTCCAGCTGAGCGCGACCGTGGCGCGCTACTCCAACCGCAGCAAGCTGAACGGCAGCTACGAGAATGCCGACCGGACCTACGCCGCCCCAGGCGGCGAAGCGCTGCCGTCGCGCCACGACTGGTCGACGCTTTACAACCTGACCGCGACGGTCGACTTCGACGCCGCGCAACTGACCTCGTCGACCAGCTACGTGACCCTTGACCGCGACTACGCGCTGTCGTTCGAGGCCGGCGCGCAGACCCTGTACGCCGACTACGACTATCAGGGCTACGACGTGATCAACGACCGCGCCAAGCAGTTCACCCAGGAACTGCGGCTGTCGTCGCGGCCGGGTGCGCCGTTGCAATACACGGTCGGCACTTTCTATCGTAATGCCTCCGCGGACCTGTACGACGAGGGCATGAGCTACTACTACGGCGTCGGCTATCCCTACACCTACCTCAAGGACGACACTTCCGAGTCGCTTTCGCTGTTCGCCGACGCCTCGTATGCGCTGAGCGAACGGCTCGACCTCGGCGCCGGCCTGCGCTGGTTCCACGATCGCGCCAGCGCCTACTACGGCGACGCGGTCCTGCGCGAGACCTTCAAGTCCACCGATCCGCGGGTCTATTTCACCTATGCACTGACGCCACAGTGGAACCTGTACGGCAATGTTGCCAAGGGCTTCCGCAGCGGCGGCTTCAACACCAGCGGGCTGCCCGCCTACAAGCCGGAGAAGCTGATCAACTACGAGATCGGAACCAAAGGGGTCAGCGCTGGCGGCGCCGTGCAGTTCGACCTGGCACTGTTCTACAGTCAGTACAAGGATGCGCTGCGGCGCGGCTATTTCTTCTCCGACGCCTATTCCGGCGCACTGGTCAGCTACACCACCAACATCGGCCGCCTTGACGTGCGCGGCGTGGAACTGGGCCTGACCTGGAACGTCGGCGCGGGACTGGCGCTGAGCGCCAACGGCGCCTACTACCACAGCGAGGTCAGAGAGGTCGGAGTGGACGCGGCCGCCGGCGAATACGCGTCGGTCGAGGTCGGCGACCGCGGCGACTACGTACCGCGGCTCAGCTACACCCTGGCGGCAGACTGGCGCTTCGACTGGTCGAGCCGGGTGGCCGGTACGTTCCGCATCGACTTCAACCATCGCGACAGGATCTACTACACCGACGACCTGCAGTTCCTGCCGGCCTACCGGGTGCAGTCGTCGCAGAGCGTGGATTTGGTCAACCTGCGCCTGGGCGCCGAGTGGAGCCGCTACCGCACCGAACTGTACGTCACCAACTTGACCGACCAGAACCGTCTGGTCGATCCGTTCGCGGCGTGGTCGCAGGCCGCGCGGACTAAGCCGCGCACGGTCGGCGTAAGTTTCTCGGTCAACTTCTGAGTAAGCCGGTGTCGACGATGCAGCGGGCCGCCACCACGGATCCCCCGGCGGGCCAGGACGAATGGCTGGGACATCCGCGCGGCCTGGCGTACATCACCGTGGCCGAGGCCTTCGAGCGCTTCTCGTTCTACGGCATGCAGTCGCTGTTGATGCTGTACATGACCGGCTGGCTGCTGCTGCCGGAAGTGGCCGGCCGCATCTGGGGGTTCGCGCAATTCCGCGCGGCGCTGGAAGCGCTGGCTGGACCGTTGCCGCCGCAGGCGCTGGCGGCGCAGATCTTCGGCATCTACGTCAGCCTGGTGTACTTCAGCCCTATTCTGGGGGGCTGGCTCGGCGACCGCGTGCTCGGGCGCACCCAGGCGGTGCTCGCCGGCGGCTGCATGCTCGCCGCCGGGTACTTTCTGATGGCGTCGGCGGCCGCCTTCCTGGCCTCGATCGCACTGCTGGTCGCCGGCACCGGCCTGCTGAAGTCCAATCTAGCCGCCCAGGTCGGACAGCTGTATGCGGCTCGCGACAGCCGCCGCGAGCGCGGCTACACCGCTTATTTCGCCGCGATCAACGTCGGCGGCTTCCTCGCGCCGCTGGTCTGCGGCACGCTGGGCGAGCGCTTCGACTGGCGCTACGGCTTCGTCGCGGCCGGCATCGGCATGCTGCTGGGGCTGGCCGTGTACCTGCGCGGCATAGGCCACTACCGCGAGCCGCAGCTCCTGGCCGCCGCTGCGGTACCGCAGCGCATGTCAGCGCGCGACTGGCTCACCGTGGCCTGGCTGCTGTTGCTGATCGCGATCACCGCCTGCTTCTGGACCGTGCAGACGCAGGCCTGGAACATCTACCCGCTGTGGCTGCGCGACCACGTCGACCTGCGCGTCGGCACCGGCCTGAGCATTCCGGTGACCTGGTTCCAGTCGATCGACTCGCTGGCGGTGCTGCTGCTGGCGCCGCTGCTGATGTGGCTATGGAAGCGCCTGGCCGCGACCGGCCGCGAGCCGCAGGATCTGAGCAAGATCGCCAGCGGCAGCGCGCTGTACGGGCTGGCCTGCCTGGTGCTGGGCCTGGGGCAATGGCTGAGCCCTCACGACGGCAGGGTCGCGGCGTTGTGGCCGGTGCTGTTCCACTTCGTCGCCGGGCTCGGCTACCTGTGCTCGGCCCCAGTCGCGCTGGCCCTGGTGTCGCGGGCGGCGCCGGCGGCGGTGAACGCGATGATGGCCGGCGCCTACTACCTGGGGCTGTTCCTGGCCGGCTTCTGCTCCGGCTGGCTGGGGCGGTTCTACGAGACCGCGCTGCAGGCGCCGGCGTTCTGGGCGTTGCACGCCGCGATCGGCGGCGCCGGCACCTTGTTGCTGCTGGTGCTGTACAGACCGCTGGCGCGACGGCTTGAACCGCGCGCCGCGGACGCGGCACTATGACCGCGGCGCCCGGCGGAACCGGGCTGGAGGACCCGCCGGCCGTGGTGGACAAGCTGAGCGAAGAGCGCGCCGCAGTCGCCTACAACCCACCCTCGCGCAAGACCATCCCGCCGTTCGAGGCGCTGCGCGCGTTCGACGCAGTGGCGCGGCTGGGCAGCGTGCGCAACGCCGCGCGCAGTCTGTGGCGCGACCATGCGGTGATCAGCCGCCACCTGAAGGCACTGGAGACCTGGACCGGGGCGACCCTGATCGAGCGCACCGCGCGCGGCGCGGTGCTGACCGACGAGGGTCGGCGCTACCACAAGGAAATCGCCGCGGCGATGGACGCGATCGCGTCCTCGACCATCGAGCTGATGCGCCGCGGCTGCCACAACCACCTGAACATCGCCTGCGCGCCGGGGTTCGCGCTGCACTGGATGTCGCGTCACGTCGGCGTGTTCGAACGCTCGCATCCCGGCGTCGAGATCGAGCTGCGCCCCTCCGACCGCGGTCAGGACAAGGGCCTGTTCGAGCCGGACATCGAGATCCGCTTCGTGCCGAGCTATCGCAAGCCGCTGGAATGGCCGGCGGCCGGCAGCCGCTGCGAGGTCGCCGCGACGATGCCGATCCTGGCGGTCGCCAGCAGCGACTACCTGGCCGCCTCGGCGCGGATCAAGTCGCCGCGCGACCTGCTCGGTCATCGCCTGCTGCACGAGATCGACTTCGACGGCTGGGCCAACTGGCTGGCCGAACACGACGTCTACGAGGAACTGGACCTGACTGGGCCACGGCTGTGGCACGGCCACCTGACCCTGGACGCGGCGATCCACGGCCGCGGCGTCGCGCTGATGAACTTCCTGCTTGCCGAGAAATTCATCGGCTCCGGGCAACTGGTCGACATCGGCGAGGACAACCCCGACTTCCAGCCGCCGGTACAGGGCAACTACCTGGTGATCAGCCCGGTCGAGCGCTGGGACATGCCGCTGGTCTCGCGCTACCGCGACTGGTTGCTGGAGAGCTTGCGCAAGGATTTCCCCGGCCTGACCGGCGGCTGTTGATCCGGTGGCCGGGAATCCGAGCGAGTGCGAAGGTGACAAACCCGGCGCCCACCACGCGGACCGCCAGCACGGACCGTAGACTTCCCGCCTTCCGACCGATGTCGTCGCCTCCGACTGGCCACATAGAGCGGCGACTGCGTCCTGCGGCACACTCATGCGCTGTGTTCGGGCCGACCCGACCCCGCCTGACTTCAGGCCGACAGCGCAGCCTGCCATGCACCTGCATCAGGGCTTGCACTGGTGTTGCCAGCGCACCGCTTGCCGTGGGCTTTGCACTGCCTGCCGTCGCGCCGGCGCGGATAAGGTGTCGTGGTCAATCGCAGCGACCGCAGGACAGACATTGAGCGGCAAGGCACGCATCGACCCATCCGCCGACGACTGCGCCGCGGTCTGGGGCCGGACGTCGCCCGCCGGCCACGAGGTCGGACCGATGGTGGAACTGTATTCCGGCAAGTTGATGCCCGAACAGGTGGTCTACACGCTGAGCCACGGCCACCACGCCTTCGCCACTCGCACGATCCGGCGCGCCGGCGCGGTCGCGCCGCTGCCGGCGGCCGAGCGCCAGCTGTGCGACCTGCAGATCCGCTCGCATGGCCAGGACTACGACCTGTACGACTACGTCTCGCGCAACCGCGTGGCCGGTCTGCTGATTCAGGACCGCGGCCGGGTCGTCCACGAGCGCTACGAACTGGGGATCGACGCGGACACGCACTGGTTGTCGATGTCGATGGCCAAGTCGATCAGCGCCACCCTGGTCGGCGTTGCGCTGCGCGACGGTTGCATCGGTGGTGTCGATGACATGCTGGTGCGCTATCTGCCGGAACTGCGCGGCTGCGCCTACGACGGGGTCTCGGTGCGGCAGTTGCTGCAGATGACATCCGGCGCGCGCTGGGACGACGGCTACACACTGCCTGGTTCCGAGCGCCGGCACATGCTCGACCTGCAACTGGCGCAGATGCCGGGCACGATCATCCACTACATGGCGTCGCTGCCGCGCGTGGCGACACCGGGCACGGCGTGGAACTACTCGACCGGAGAGACCCACGTGGTCGGCGCGCTGCTGCGCGCGGCGACCGGGTCGTGGCCGTCGGACTACCTGAGCGAGCGGATCTGGTCACGGCTGGGCATGCAGGCCGACGCCTACTGGTGGCTGGAGGCACCGGACGCGCTGGAGGTCGCCGGCAGCGGCATCTGCGCGACGCTGCGCGACTTCGCCCGCTTCGGCCGCTTCGTCCTATGCGGCGGGCGCATCAACGACGAGCAGGTGCTGCCGGAAGACTGGTTGGCACAGGCCAGCGCGCCGTTGTGGATCGATGGCCGCCGGACCGACTATGGCTACATGTGGTGGCCGGTGCCGGACGCGCAGGGTTCGCTTGCCGACGGCGCATTTGCCGCGCGCGGCATCTTCGGCCAGTTCCTGTACCTCAATCCACGCCGCCAGGTTCAGATCAACGTGCTGAGCGCGCGCTCCAAGCCGCGTCTGGCCGAGGTCGTGGCGGACAACGATTTCTTCAACGCGGTGGTGCGTGCGCTCGGCTGAGCGCCGCCGCCCCGCCTCGACGACCGGAACGACCGTGACTTGCGAATCTCCATCCGCGCCCGATGCCGCCGGCCGTGCATTGCTGGCCGAAGTGACCGCCTTCGCCGCCCGCTACCCGGCGACGCGAACCTTTCCGGTGCACAACCCGGCCGACGGCAGTCTGCTGGCCGAGATGCCGGACCTGGATGCGGAGGCCACACGCGCCGCAGTGTCGGCGGCGCGGCAAGCGTTCCCGGCATGGGCGCGCCGGACCGCCGCCGAGCGCGCCGCGGTGCTGCACCGCTGGCACGCGCTGATCGTGCAGCGGCAGGAGGCACTGGCGCAGTTGCTCACGCTCGAGCAGGGCAAGCCGCTGGCGGAGGCGCGCGGCGAGGTGCTGTTCGGCGCCGGCTTCATCGAATGGTTCGCCGGGGAAGGCAGGCGCCTGTATGGCGACATCGTCCCCAGCCACGCCGCGGACAAGCGCTGCCTGGTACTGAAGCAACCGGTCGGCGTGGTCGGTGCGATCACGCCGTGGAACTTCCCCAGCGCGATGATCACCCGCAAGGTGTCGCCGGCGCTGGCCTGCGGCTGCACGATCGTGGTCAAGCCGGCCGAGGACACGCCGCTCAGCGCACTGGCGCTGGCGCTGCTGGCTGAGCAGGCCGGCTTCCCGCCGGGGGTGTTCGACGTGGTGCCCGCGGCGGCGCCGGCCGAGGTCGCCGCGGTGCTGACCTCGCATCCGGACGTGCGCAAGATTTCCTTCACCGGCTCCACCCGGGTCGGCAAGCTGTTGATGCGCCAGTGCGCCGACGGGGTCAAGCGGTTGTCGCTGGAACTGGGCGGCAACGCGCCCTTCATCGTCTTCGATGACGCCGACCTCGATGCCGCCGTCGCCGGGCTGATGGCGACCAAGTTCCGCAATGCCGGGCAGACCTGCGTGGCCAGCAACCGAGTCTACGTGCAGGCCGCGGTGGCCGACGCCTTCGTCGCGCGCCTGCGCCGGGAAATGGCCGCGCTGACCGTCGGCGACGGTCTGGCGGCGGACACCCGGATCGGGCCGCTAATCAACGCCGCGGCGGTGACCAAGGTCGCCGCACTGGTCGACGACGCCCGCGACCGCGGCGCCGAGGCCGTGCTCGGCGGCGCGGCGCACCCGTGCGGCGGCAACTTTTTCGCGCCGACCCTGCTCGATCGGGCGCGCGCGGACATGCGGATCGCTCGGGAAGAGATATTCGGGCCGGTCGTGGCGCTGTACCGCTTCGACAGCGAGGAGCAGGTCATCGCCGCGGCCAACGACACCGGTTACGGCCTGGCGGCGTATTTCTGGTCGCGCGACCTCGGCCGTGCGTTTCGCGTCGGCGAAGCGCTGGAATACGGCATGGTCGGAATCAACGAAGTGCTCAGCTCCAACCCGGCCGTGCCGTTCGGCGGGATCAAGGAATCGGGCCTGGGACGCGAGGGCTCGCGCTACGGCCTGGACGACTTCACCGACATCAAGTATTTGGCGCTGGGGCAGATCTGAACCCGATCGTCGCCTGTTCACTATCGACTGGCTGTCGTTGAGCCAGTGTAGGAACAGGTCACCTCGAGTCGCACAGCGGCGGCCTGTCCATCCATCAAATCTGGTCCACGAGTTCCCCAATCACAAATCACCCTTTCCGGTCCGCGACACCTCCTTCGACCTGGCCATCGGCCATGGATCGGTGAGTTCATCGGCCGACCGCGCCAGGCCATCACCGTCAACGGCCGACCGCCCCATCCCCACCTCCCCACCAAAGAACGCCTCCACCTCCTCGATCCGGCGGGTGCGCGCGAACGGCGGCAGCGAGTCCATGAACACCCGCCCGTAGGACTTGGACAGCAGCCGCGGGTCGCACAGCACCAGCACGCCGCGGTCGTGCTCGCTGCGGATCAGCCGGCCCACGCCCTGCTTGAGCGCGATCACCGCCTGCGGCAGCTGTTCGTCGCGGAAGGGGTTGCCGCCGCTGCGGCGCACCGCGTCCAGGCGCGCCTCGAACACCGGGTCGTCCGGCGCGGCGAACGGCAGCTTGTCGATCGCCACCACGCTCAGCGCCTGGCCGACCACGTCCACACCCTCGCGGAAGGCGGCGCTGCCCAGCAGCACGCCGTTGCCGGATTCGCGGAAGCGCTGCAGCAGGGTGCTGCGCGGCATCGTGCCCTGCACGAACAGCGGCCAGGGCGCGTCGCGCAGCGCCTCGGCGGCCTCGCGCAAGGCACGGTGCGAGGCGAACAGCAGGAAGGCGCGGCCGTTGGAAGCCTCCAGCACCGGGTACAGCGCGGCGATCAGGGCGCTGCCGTAGCCGCGCGCATTCGGCTCGGGCAGGCCGCCGGGCTGGTAGCACAGCGCCTGCCGCGGCCAGTCGAACGGGCTGGGCTGCAACAGCGTGCGCGGGTCGTGCAGCCCCAGCCGCTTGCCGAGGTGGTCGAACCGCCCGCCCACCGCCAGCGTGGCCGAGGTGAAGATCCACGCCGCGCGCGAGCGCTCGCGGTGCTCGCGCAGCGGCCCGGACACGTCCAGCGGTGTGCGCTGGCAGCGGAAGCCGCGCGGGGACAGTTCGTACCAGTGGACGTCGGGGAAGCCGGGAATGGGGGAAAGACCGGGACCCGGGACCCGGGACCCGGGACCCGAAACAGCAAAAGACGACGCTCCCGCGACTCCAGGCGCTTCTCCGGGTCCCGGGTCCCGGGTCCCGGGTCCCGGCTCCTCCAGCCACCGCCCCAGCCGCCCCACGAACTCCACCGCCCGCGCGTGGCAGGCGTCCAGCCCGGGCGAGGATTCGCGCAGCGGCGCCAGGGCATCGCGCAGGGCCGCGCATTCGGCCAGCAGGGCGTCGAAGCCGGCGGCCACACCGGTGTCGGCCAGCGCGCGCTCGCGGGTGCCGCGCTGCGGGATCGCCTCCATCGCCGCGCGCAGGCCGCGCAGCGCCTGTTCGAGCGCCTGCACATGCGGTTGCAGCAGCGGCAGCGCGGCGGCCACGCCCCGGCACTCGGCCAGCGCGTCGCGCGCCAGTTCCTGCAGCGGACGCATGCCGAAGCTCTCGCCGAAGAAGTTCGAGGCCAGCTCGGGCAGCTGGTGGGCCTCGTCGATCACGAATACCTGCGCGCCCGGCAGGATCTCGCCGAAGCCTTCCTGCTTGAGCGCCAGGTCGGCCAGCAGCAGGTGATGGTTGACCACCACCACGTCGGCGGCCTGCGCGCGCTGGCGCGCCTGCACCACGAAGCAGTCGTCGAACAGCGGGCATTCGCTGCCCAGGCAGTTGTCCACGGTCGAGGTGACCATCGGCAGCAGCGGCGAATCCTCGGCGATCGACTCCAGTTCGGCCATGTCGCCGAAGCGGGTACGGCCGGACCAGGCGACGATGCGCTGGAACTGGTCGGCCTGCTCCTTGGAAGCGAACATTCCGTTGGCAAGCCGTGGCTCGCCACGCGCCTGCTGCAAACGATAGCGGCACAGGTAGTTGGCGCGGCCCTTCAGCAGCGCCGCGCTGTGGCCCACGCCGAGCGCGGCGCGCACCCGCGGCAGGTCGCGGTGGTAGAGCTGGTCCTGCAGCGCGCGGGTGCCGGTGGAGATGATCGCCTTGCGCCGCGACAGCAGCACCGGCACCAGGTAGGCGTAGGTCTTGCCGGTGCCGGTGCCGGCCTCGGCCAGCAGCGCCTCGCCGTCCTCGATGGCGCCGGCGATGGCCTCGGCCAGGCGCAGCTGCGCCGCGCGTGGGGCGAAGCCGTCCAGCCGCTGCGCCAGCGCGCCGCCGGCGTCGAGGGCTTCAAGGGACTGGCTGGCCAGTTGCGACATGCGGGCAAAGATGGACGCTCACGCACGCGCCCACAACGGCCGCGCGCGCCGCGACCTCAATAGCGCTGCACGCCGGCCACCGTGCAGGCGGCGATCTGCGCGTGCGCCGAGGCGGCGTTGAGGTCCTGGCCGCGGGCCAGCTGCGACTGCTCGATGGTGGCCCAGTGGCGGCGGCACAGCGGGCCGGTCTTCGAACCCAGCTGCACGGCCTTGCGCGCCAGGGCCTCGGCACGCTCCCACTCGCCCTGCAGCAGGGCCACTTCGGCGCGCTCCTGCAGCAGTGCCGGGTCCTCGGGGCTGATCATCAGGGCCTGGTTGAGGTCGTCGCCGGCCACGCCCAGGTCGCCGCGCGTGCGTGCGGCCTGCGCAGCCTGGCGCAGGTCCTCGACCTGCGGATCGCGCAGCGGCTGCACGTCCAGCTCGCGGTCGTCGCCGGCGGCGGCGGCCTGCACCTCGGCCATGCGCTGGGCCGGGGCGACCGCCGGCGCGGCGGCCGGAACCGGCGCGGGCGGCGGCTGGC
>JASGEB010000213.1:0-11289 GCA_047606785.1 Pseudoxanthomonas sp. | reverse complement strand
CGCGCGCATCGCCGGCCAGCGCCGGCTCGACGCACGCGTGCGCGGCGCCCATGCCGACACCCTGCAGGCGCCGCTGCCGGCGGCACTACTGCGGCAGGTGCTGGGCGCGCCGGCCACCGCAGCGGGCGTGCCCGCGGCCACCACGGTGACGCGGCTTGCGTCGCGCCGGCGCCTGTGGCGAGTGGCGACCCACCTGGGCGCGTTGGCCGCCGGGGTGGCGCTGGCGGTGGCGGCGCTGCCGTGGCTGCGCGGCGGCGGCGACCAGGCCGCCTGGGTGCAGGGCCATGCGGGCTTGCGCGCGAATGCCGCGCTGGCCGCGGCGCTCGACCGCCAGCTGTCCGGGTCGGGCGGCGGCGAGGTCCAGGTCACGCTGAGTTTCCGCGGCCGCGGCGGCGGTTACTGTCGTGCCTTCCGTCTTGCCGAAGCCGGCGTGGCCGGGCTGGCCTGCCGCAGCGCGGACGGCTGGACCCTGCCGGTACTGGCCGCCGCGCCCGCGGTCGGCGCGGGCGACCTGCGCCAGGCCGCTTCGCCGCTGCCGGCGGCGGTCCTCGACGCGGTTGACGCGCGCATGGCCGGCGATGCGCTGGACGCGGCCGGCGAACGCGCCGCGCGGGCTGCAGGCTGGCGTTGAAGAACCGACGTGGCCGGCGCGGGCATGCGCAGAAAGGCGGATGTCCGGCATGGCCGGCGCGATCGGCGGCCGGGCGAGTGTGCCGGCACGGGCCGGCGATGCCGGTTGGCGTCGCAGCGCCGGCTCAGCCCGCGGCCAGCCGCGCCAGTTCGTCGGCCTGGTGCTCGTGCTGCAGGCGGCCGACCAGGGCGTCGAGGTCGCCCTCGACGATGTTGGGCAGGTCGTACAGGGTCAGGCCCTCGACCCGGTGGTCGGTGATCCGGCCCTGCGGGAAGTTGTAGGTGCGGATGCGCTGGCTGCGGTCGCCGCTGCCGACCTGCAGCTTGCGGGTCTGCGCCTCGGCGGCGGCCTGGCGGCTGCGCTCGGCGTCCAGCAGCTGCGCCTGCAGCCGCTTCATCGCCTTGTCGCGGTTGGCATGCTGGCTGCGCTCGGTCTGGCACTCGACCACCACCCCGCTCGGGACGTGGGTGATGCGGATCGCCGATTCGGTCTTGTTGACGTGCTGGCCGCCGGCGCCGGAGGAGCGGAAGGTGTCGATCTTCAGGTCGGCCGGGTTGATCGCGATGTCCTCGACCTCGTCGGCCTCGGGGATGATCGCCACGGTCGCCGCCGAGGTGTGGATGCGGCCCTGCGATTCGGTCGCCGGCACCCGCTGCACCCGGTGCGTGCCGGACTCGAACTTCAGCTTGGAATAGGCGCCGCGGCCGACGATGCGGGCGATGATCTCCTTGTAGCCGCCGTGCTCGCCGGGACTGTCCGATTCGACCTCGACCTTCCAGCCCTGGCGTTCGGCGTAGCGCGTGTACATGCGGAACAGGTCGCCGGCGAAGATCGCCGCCTCGTCGCCGCCGGTGCCGGCGCGCACCTCCAGGAACAGGTTGCCGTCGTCGCGCGGGTCCTTCGGCACCAGCAGCAGGGCCAGTTCGCCGTCCAGCTCGGCCAGGCGCGCCTGCGCGGCGGCGATCTCCTCCTCGGCCAGCTCGCGCATCTCCGGCTCGGCGCGCAGGGCCTCGGCGGCGGCCAGGTCGGCCTTGGCGCGGGCCTCGGCGGCCAGCGCGGCGGCCACCGGCTCGAGCTGGGCGAACTCGCGCGAGAGCGCGGCGAAGCGCGCGCTGTCGGCGGCCACGGTGGGGTCGGCCAGCAGGCGTTCGAGTTCCTCGCGGCGCTCGGCCAGCGCTTCAAGCTTGCGGCGCAGAGTCGGCGTCATCGGGCGGCAGGGTGGGGTGGGCGTAGGGCGCGCGCTCGGGGAACAGGCGCTCGGCGGCGCGCGCCAGTTCGGGGTCGCCGCGCAGGGCGGCTTCGCGCAGGGCGGCGGTGGGCGGGTGCAGCAGGCGGTTGGTCAGGCCGTGGGCCAGCTGCTGCAGCACCTCGGCCGGGTCGCGGCCGTGGGCGAGCTGGGCCTGGGCCTTGGCCAGCAGCTCATCGCGGGTGGCCTCGCCGTAGGCGCGCAGGCGCTTGAGCGGGGCCTGGTGGGCCAGGGCCTGGGTGGATTCCAGGTAGCGCTCGACCTGCAGGTCGATGATCGCAGCGGCCGCTTCGGCGGCCTCGCGGCGGCTGCGGCGGTTGTCCTCCACCGCCCGCTCCAGGTCGTCCACGCTGTACAGGTAGGCGTCGGCCAGGCTGGCCACCGAAGCCTCGATGTCGCGCGGCACCGCCAGGTCGAACAGCATCATCGGCCGGCGTCGGCGCTGCTGCAGGGCGGCGGCGACCTGGCTGCGGCTGATCACCGGCTCGCGCGCGGCGGTGGCGGAGAACACCAGGTCGGCTTCGGCCAGGTGGCGGTCAAGCTCGGCCAGCGGCAGGGCGTAGCCGCCGTGGCGGCTGGCCAGTTCCTGCGCATGGGCCAGGGTGCGGTTGGCCACCAGCAGGCGCTTGACCTTGCCTTCGCTGAGGTGGCGGGCGGCCAGTTCGATGGTCTCGCCGGCGCCGACCAGCAGTACGGTCGAGTCGCCCAGGCGGGTGAAGCTCTCCTGCGCCAGCCGCACCGCCGCCGAGGCCACCGACACCGGGTTGGCGCCGACCCGGGTGTCGGTGCGTGCACGCTTGGCCACCGCGAAGGCCTGCTGGAACAGCCGGTCCAGCCCCGGCCCGAGCGCCTGCTGCTGGCGCGCCAGCGCCCAGGCGTCCTTGACCTGGCCGAGGATCTGCGGTTCGCCCAGCACCATCGAATCCAGGCCGGTGGCGACCCGGAACAGGTGGCGCACGGCCTGCGCGTCGCGGTGGCGGTACAGGTAGCCGTCCACGCCGCCGGCCTGTTCGGCCAGCCACTGCACCAGCGGGCCGGCGTCCTCGCCCACCGCGTACAGCTCGGTGCGGTTGCAGGTCGACAGCAGCGCCGCCTCGGCGATCCCCGGCAGCGCACGCACCGCCGCCAGCGCGGCGGGCACCGCGGCGGCGGCGAACGCGACGCGCTCGCGCAGGGCGACCGGCGCGGTCTGGTGGTTCAGGCCGAGGACCCACAAGGTCATGGAGGAGGAGGGCTTGCGATAAGCTGCTGGCTGTCAGGGCCTCTATTTTACGGCCCGGTTCCCCTCGATGCCCGCGACGCCCCGTTTCGCCCTCGTGCTGCTGTTGGCCTGCGCCCCGCTGCTGGCGGCCCGGGCGGAGGAAGCGAAGCCGGCCGGGGGGGGCACCGGGCAGGTGCTCGAGCCGGTGATGGCCGGCGAATTCGCCCTGCAGGCCGGACGCCTGCAGGAATCGGCGCAGTGGTACCTGCAGGCCGCCCAGCGCGGCGGCGACGTCGGCCTGGCCGAGCTGGCCACCCGCATCGCCCTGCTGGCCAACGACGATGCCCGCGCCCGCGCCGCGCTGGAACTATGGCAGCGGCGCGCGCCGGCCTCGCTGGCCATGCGCACCGCCGCGGCCACCCTCGACCTGCGCGAGGGCAAGGCCCGCCGCGCCCGCCGCGAACTGCAGGCGTTGCTGCGCGATCCCGATCCGGCGGCGTGGCGCTACGCGGTGACCGCACTGTCCAGCGGCCGCGACCCGGCGCTGACCGGCAAGGTGCTCGGCAAGCTGCTGGACGACAAGACCCTGCCGGACGACCTGCCGCTGTGGCTGGTCTTCGGTGCGCTGGCGCAGAAGCTGGATCAGCCGCAGTTGGCCGAGCGCATCGTCGCCCAGGTGGTGCAGCGCTTCCCGGCCGACCCGCGGGTGGCCCTGCTGCACGCCAGCCAGCTGCGCAAGGACGGCCAGGACGACCAGGCCCGGCAGATCCTGGAAGGCCTGCTGCCCAAAGGCGCGGTCGACCCGCAGCTGCGGTTGGCGGTGGCGGCCGAGTTCGACGCCATGGGCCTGCAGTCCTCGGCCGCCGCGGCGCTGGCGCAGGGGCCGCAGGACGAGCGCAGCTGGGGCTTGCGCGCGACGCTGCTTTCCCGCGCCGACGACCAGGCCGGCCTGGCGCGGCTGTACGACGAAGTGAAGGCCGGGGTGGCCGGCGACGACGCGACGGGCCGGCTGCTGCTGGGCCAGATCGCCCAGGGCCTCAAGCGCCCGGCCGAGGCGCTGGACTGGTACCAGGGCGTGTCGGCCGGGCCGCAGCAGGTCGAGGCGCGCCTGCGTGCGGCCAATACCCTGTACGAACTGGGGCGCAAGGACGAGGCCTTCGGGCGCATCCACGGCCTGCAGGCCGATGCGGCCATCGACGACGACTCGCGCCGCGATGCCTATCTGCTCGAAGCCGAGCTGCGCCAGAAGGACGACGACGATGCCGGCGAGATGGACGCGCTCAACCGCGGCCTGGCCGCCTATCCGGACGAACCGGCGCTGCTGTATGCGCGCGGGCTGGCCTGGGAACGGCGCGACCGCATCGACCGCACCGAGGCCGACCTGCGCCGGGTGCTGGTCAGCGACCCCAACAACACCGCCGCCCTCAATGCGCTCGGCTACACCCTGGCCGACCGCACCGACCGCTATGCCGAGGCGCTGGAACTGATCGACCGCGCCCGCGCCTCCGCGCCCGACGACGGCGCCATCGTCGACAGCTACGGCTGGGTGCTGTACCGGCTGGGTCGCCGGCAGGAGGCGCTGGTGCAGCTGCGCCGGGCCTGGAGCCTGGCCAGGGACCCGGAGATCGGCGCCCACCTGGGCCAGGTGCTGTGGGAGACCGGACACCAGGACGAGGCGCGCAAGGTCTTCGGCGAGGCGCGCAAGCTCGATCCGGACAACCGCTCGCTGCAGCGCGCCCTGCAGGCGACCGGCGTATGAGCGCGGCCGGCATCGCCCGCGCCGCGGTGCTGCTCGCCCTGGCGGTCCTGCTGGCGGCCTGCGTCGGCGCGCCGGTCCGGCCGTCCGCGCCGGCGTCGGGCCAGACCGGCGACCACGTGCTGGAGGCCCGCCGCGCGGCGCTGCGCGAGTGGACCCTGGCCGGACGCATCGCCGTGGCCAACGCCGGCAAGGGTGGCAGCGGCCGCATCGACTGGCGGCAGCAGGGCGCCGCCTACACCCTCGCCCTGAGCGCGCCGGTGACCCGCCAGAGCTGGACCCTGAGCGGCGATGCCGGCGGCGCCCGCATCGACGGCCTGGAAGGCGGGCCGCGCACCGGCGCCGACGTCCAGGCTCTGTTGCTGCAGGTCACCGGCTGGCAGGTGCCGTTCCAGGCGCTGGCCAGCTGGGTGCGCGCGATCGCCGCCGATCCGGCCCGCTACGGCCGCGCCGACGTCGACTACGGCAGCGACGGCCAGCCGCTGCGTATCGTCCAGGGCGGCTGGACCATCGGCTATCAGTGGCCGGCAACGGGCCAGGCCGGCACCGACCCGGTGCTGCCGGTCCGGGTCGAAGCGGTGAACGGACAGGCCCGGGTGCGGCTGATCGTCGACCAATGGCAGCTGCCGAGCGGGCCGACCGCCCCCTGAGGAAGTCCATGATCGCGCCCCCCGGCTCCGATGGCTGGAGCGTCTGGCCCGCGCCGGCCAAGCTGAACCTGTTCCTGCGCATCACCGGCCGCCGCGCTGACGGCTACCACCTGCTGCAGACCATGTTCCGGATCCTGGACTGGGGCGACACGGTGCGTATCCGCCTGCGCGCCGACGCCCAGGTCCGCCGGATCGGAGCGTCGGTGGCGGGCGTGGCCGAGGCCGACGATCTCCTGGTCCGCGCCGCCCGCCTGCTGCAATCGGAGGCAAACTGCTCACAAGGTGCTGATATCGCCGTCGAAAAGCGCATTCCGGCCGGCGGCGGCTTCGGCGGCGGCTCGTCCGACGCGGCGACCGTGCTGCGCGCGCTGGACCGGCTGTGGCGCCTGCACCTGGGCGAGGACCGGCTGGCCGAACTGGGCCTGCGGCTGGGCGCGGACGTGCCGGTGTTCGTGCGTGGGCGCAGCGCCTGGGCCGAGGGCGTGGGCGAGGCGCTGCAGCCGCTGGCGCTGGCGCCGGCCTGGTACGTGCTGGTCGATCCCGGCGTGCAGGTGCCGACCGCCGCGCTGTTCGGTGCCCCGGATTTGACGCGGGATGCCGCGCCCGCGAAAATAGCGGACTTCCTTTCGGGTCATCGCCTCGGCAATGCGTTCGAGCCGGTGCTGCGCCGCCGCGAGGCCGCCGTCGAGGCCGCCTTCGCGGCGCTGTCGCGCTTCGGCACACCGCGCCTTACCGGGTCGGGCAGCGGCTGTTTCCTCGAGTTTGCCGATCACGGCGCCGCGCAGGCGGCCCGGGCGGCGCTCCCGGCGCAGCTGCGGGCCTGGGTGGCGGCGGGCACGGATCGCTCGCCGCTGCTCGATGCGCTGGAAGGGATGCGCTGAACGAGGCCACGCACCACCGCAATCTGCGCAACCGGCATCGGAACCACTGGGGCGTCGCCAAGCGGCCTAAGGCACCGGGTTTTGATCCCGGCATTCGTAGGTTCGAATCCTACCGCCCCAGCCACGATGCGGTCCCTGCGCAGCGGCCCGCGCATCCGTGTGCCGGCCGGCGGGCTTCGAGCAGCAGCAAGACAGCAGCAAGCCCGGCTCCGGCCGGTACGCAACACCCACGCCAGAACCACCACTCCGCCCACCGCAGTTCCTCGCCGCCGCCGGGACAGGCCCATGCAAGACGACCGCAATCTGCTGGTATTCACCGGCAACGCCAACAAGCCGCTGGCCGGCAGTATCTGCCGGCAGCTGGGCGTGCGCCCGGGCAAGGCCATGGTCTCGCGCTTCTCCGACGGCGAGGTGCAGGTCGAGATCGAGGAGAACGTGCGCCGCCAGGAAGTGTTCGTGGTGCAGCCGACCTGTGCGCCGGCGGCCGAGAACCTGATGGAGCTGCTGGTGATCATCGACGCGCTCAAGCGCGCCTCGGCGGCCAGCGTGACCGCGGTGGTGCCGTACTTCGGCTACTCCCGCCAGGACCGCCGCCTGCGTTCCTCGCGGGTGCCGATCACCGCCAAGGTCGCGGCCAAGATGTTCTCGGCGGTGGGCACCGACCGGGTCCTGACCGTCGACCTGCACGCCGACCAGATCCAGGGCTTCTTCGACTGCCCGGTCGACAACGTCTATGCCTCGCCGCTGCTGCTGGCCGACATCTGGCGCGCCTACGGCACCGACAACCTGATCGTGGTCTCGCCCGACGTCGGCGGCGTGGTGCGCGCGCGCGCGGTGGCCAAGCGCCTGGACGACGCCGATCTGGCGATCATCGACAAGCGCCGCCCGCGCGCCAACGTGGCCACGGTGATGAACATCATCGGCGAGGTGGCCGGCAAGGACTGCGTGCTGGTGGACGACATCGTCGACACCGCCGGCACCCTGTGCGCAGCCGCCGCCGCGCTGAAGGAGCGCGGCGCCCACAAGGTCGCCGCCTACTGCACCCACGCGGTGCTGTCCGGGCCGGCGGTGGACAACCTGAACAAGTCGCAGCTCGACGAGCTGGTGGTGACCGACACCATCCCGCTGTCGCCGGCGGCGCGCGACTGCGGCAGGATCCGTCAGCTGTCGGTGGCCGAGCTGCTGGCCGAGACCATCCGCCGTATCGCCTTCGGCGAGTCGGTGAGTTCGCTGTACGTGGATTGAAGAAACGGGAATAGGCAATGGGGAATAGGGAATCGTAAAGCGGAGCGCTTTTCCGATTCTCCATTCCCGATTCCCGGTTCCCGGGAACCAACGGCTCCCCTGGTCGCGGGGGAGCCGCATCGCCGCCGCGAGGCGGCCCATCAACCAGAAGAAGTGAAAACCATGGCAACCACGCATGAAATCAAGGTCCAGCGCCGCGAGGCCGAAGGGAAGGGTGCGAGCCGCCGCCTTCGCCGCGAAGGCAATGTGCCGGCCATCGTCTACGGTGGCGAACTCAAGCCAGTGAGCATCCTGCTCAACCACAACGACGTCTGGCTGGCCAGCCAGAACGACTGGTTCTATTCGTCGATCCTCGACCTGAGCCTCAACGGCGACGTGCAGAAGGTCCTGCTGCGCGACATCCAGCGCCACCCGTTCAAGCAGCAGATCCTGCACCTGGACTTCCAGCGGGTGAACGACAAGGAAGCGCTGCGCACGGCCGTGCCGCTGCACTTCAGCAACGAGGACAAGTCCCCGGCCGGCAAGTCCGCCGAGGTGGTGGTCACCCACGAATTGAACGAAGTGGTGGTCGAGTGCCTGCCGGCCGACCTGCCCGAGTTCATCGAGATCGACCTGGGCGAGCTCAAGGTCGGCGACGTCATCCACCTGTCCGAGTTGAAGCTGCCCAAGGGCGTGGAGATCCCCGAGCTGAAGCTGGGCAAGGAGCACGACGTGGCGGTGGTGATCGCCAAGTACGGCGTAGCCGAGGCCGAGCCGGAGCCGACCGAGGCGGCCGCCGAGGTGCCCGCGGCCAAGGTCGCCAAGAAGGACGAAGAGAAGAAGTGACCGCCCCCGGTGCGCCCGCCGCGCGCGGGTGCACCGGAGGCGTGCCTCCGATGGCTGCGGCGCTCCGTCTCATCGTCGGCCTGGGCAATCCCGGTGCCGAGCACGCGAAAACCCGCCACAACGCGGGTTTTCGCTTTGTCGACGCCCTGGCCGAGCGCCAGGGCCTGCGCTGGTCGGTCGAGCCCAAGCTGTTCGGCGAAGTTGCCCGCGCCGGCATCGGCGGCGAGCCGGTATGGCTGCTCAAGCCGGCCACCTTCATGAACCTATCGGGCAAGTCGGTGCTGGCGGCGCTGCGGTTCTGGAAGATCGAGCCGGAGCAGGCGCTGCTGGCGCACGACGAGCTGGACCTGCCGCCCGGCACGGCGCGGCTGAAGTTCGACGGCGGCCACGGCGGCCAGAACGGCCTGCGCGACGTCATGCGCCTGCTCGGCCATGGCCGCTTCCACCGCCTGCGCATCGGCATCGGTCACCCCGGCCACAAGGACAAGGTGATCGGCTGGGTGCTGGGCAAGCCGGACAGGGACGACGAGATCCTGATCGACCGCGCCCTCGACGACGTCCTCGACGTCCTGCCGCTGGCGGTGGCCGGCGACTTCAACGAAGCGATGAAGCGCTTGCATACGGGGAAGGGCCGGGACTCGGGACCCGGGACTCGGGACCCGTGAAAGCGGAAGCGGGCGTCGCCGCGGCGGCCGCTGTTTTGCATTGGACTGTTACATATCGACGAGGTTGAACATGCACGTGTTTGCGCTTTTCCCGGGCCCCCGGTCCCGGGTCCCGGGGCCCGGCTTTCCGAGTACGGGAGCCCGCCATGGGCATTAAATGCGGCATCGTCGGCCTGCCCAACGTCGGCAAGTCGACTCTGTTCAACGCGCTGACCAAGGCGGGCATCGCCGCGGCCAACTTCCCGTTCTGCACGATCGAGCCGAACGTCGGGGTGGTGCCGGTGCCGGACCCGCGCCTGGGCGAGCTGGCGGCGATCGTCAAGCCGGAAAAGGTCGTGCCGACCGCGGTCGAGTTCGTCGACATCGCCGGCCTGGTCGCCGGCGCGGCCAGCGGCGAGGGCCTGGGCAACAAGTTCCTGGCGCACATCCGCGAGGTCGACGCCATCACCCACGTGGTGCGCTGCTTCGAGCACGGCGACATCATCCACGTGGCCGGCAAGGTCGATCCGATCGCCGACATCGAGACCATCGACACCGAGCTGGCGCTGGCCGACCTGGACAGCGTGGAGAAGGCGCTCAACCGCGCCGAGCGCGCGGCCAAGGGCGGCGACAAGGACGCCCAGGCGCGCAAGCCGGTGCTGGAGAAGCTGCTTAAGGCGCTGTCCGACGGCCGGCCCGGCCGCAGCGCCGGGCTGGACGAGGAGGAGAGGGTGCTGGTGCGCGACCTGTTCCTGCTCACCCTCAAGCCGGTGATGTACGTGGCCAACGTGCTGGAGGACGGCTTCGAGGGCAACCCGCACCTGCAGGCGGTGCGGGCGCGGGCGGCGCAGGAGGGTGCCGAGGTGGTGCCGGTGTCGGCGGCCATCGAGGAAGAACTGGCGCAGCTGGACGATGCCGACCGCGATGCCTTCCTGGCCGACCTGGGCCTGGCCGAGCCGGGTCTGAACCGGGTGATCCGCGCGGCCTATCGGCTGCTCGGCCTGCAGACCTATTTCACCGCCGGGGTCAAGGAGGTGCGTGCCTGGACGGTCAAGGCCGGCGCCACCGCGCCGCAGGCCGCAGCGGTGATCCATACCGATTTCGAGAAGGGCTTCATCCGCGCCGAGACCATCGGTTACGACGATTTCATCAAGTACAAGGGCGAGGCCGGCGCGCGCGAGGCCGGGCGCCTGCGCCTGGAAGGCAAGGAATACCGCGTGCAGGAAGGCGACGTGCTGCACTTCCGCTTCAACGTCTGAAGGGGCGTGCCCGGGGTGCATGGTTTCGCCTGCCAGGCGTTGACAGTGCCGCCGGGACAGGCCAGAATCTCGGGCTGTTTCACCCCGGTCGGCGACGGCATGGGGAGCGTCATCCGGAGGGATACCCAAGCGGCCAACGGGGGCAGACTGTAAATCTGCTGGCTTACGCCTTCGGTGGTTCGAATCCACCTCCCTCCACCAGCTACAACGACGATCCCTGCGGTATCGGATCGGACGGTTTTTCCAGTGTTGCAGGCGGTTGTGTGTGTCTCCCGGCGCGGGAGTAGTTCAATGGTAGAACCTCAGCCTTCCAAGCTGATGGTGCGGGTTCGATTCCCGTCTCCCGCTCCATCTGGACAGACGCGCGCCGGCAGGGACCGACTCCCGCCAAACCAGGTTCCACGCTCACGTAGCTCAGTCGGTAGAGCACCTCCTTGGTAAGGAGGAGGTCGATGGTTCGATTCCATTCGTGAGCACCAGTCGTGCGGAACCCCTCCGCGGCAGGCCCGGCCGGACTTGCCGATCGAGGGGCCCTCCGCGAGGGTCCGCCCCGGAAGGGCGGGCTCGCAACCAGAGCAATCCCACTACAGACGGTCATCGAGACAGGCAGCCATGGCAAAGGGTAAGTTCGAGCGCACCAAGCCCCACGTGAACGTGGGCACGATTGGTCACGTGGACCACGGCAAGACGACGCTGACGGCGGCGCTGACGAAGGTGGGCGCGGAGCGGTTCGGCGGCGAGTTCAAGGCCTACGACGCGATCGACGCGGCGCCGGAAGAGAAGGCGCGCGGGATCACGATTTCGACGGCGCACGTGGAATACGAATCGCCGGTCCGGCACTACGCGCACGTGGACTGCCCGGGGCACGCGGACTACGTGAAGAACATGATCACCGGTGCGGCGCAGATGGACGGGGCGATCCTGGTGTGCAGCGCGGCCGACGGCCCGATG
>JASGEB010000212.1:0-4021 GCA_047606785.1 Pseudoxanthomonas sp. | reverse complement strand
TCCAGCATGTAGCCCTCCTGCAGCATCCAGCCGCCCAGGCCCATGCCGCGCAGGATCACCGGTTTGCCCTGGCCATCGACGATGCGCGTGCCGTCCACGCGCAGGAAATCCGCCGCCACGGCCGGCATGGCCAGCGCCCATGCCAGCAGCGCGGCACCCATCCAGCGTAGTGCTTGCATCGCATGCCCTCCCAGGTCGCGCGCGGGGGCGATGGTGGCACGTACGCCTCGGCGGGGACACCCTGCGTGCCCCGCGGCGGCGGCGCTGGTACGCACCCTCGGCGCGCAGCGGGCGCGTCGCACGGGTCGCGCTCTTCTTTTCCATCGCGATGAAGCGATAGAATGCTCGCCCCGCCCGCCAGCGCTGCGCCGATGACCGCTCTGAGCTTCGAGTTCTATCCACCCAAGACCGACGAGCAGATGGCGCAGCTGGACCGCACCGCGGCCAAGCTCAAGCGTCATGCGCCCGAGTACGTCTCCTGCACCTTCGGCGCCGGCGGCTCGACCCTGAACTACACCAGCGCCACCGTGCGCCGGCTGCAGGAAAAGCACGGCCTGGCCGCCGCGCCGCACCTGTCCTGCGTGGGCGGCACCCGCGCGGAGATCGGTGCGCTGCTGGACGAATACCGCGCGCTGGGCTGCACCCGCATCGTCGCCCTGCGCGGCGACCTGCCCTCGGGCATGGGCCATCCCGGCGACCTGCGCTACGCCTCGGATCTGGTCGCGTTCATCCGCCAGCGACACGGCGACGCCTTCCGCATCGAGGTCGGCGCCTACCCGGAGACCCATCCGCAGGCCGAGGACGCGCTGGCCGACCTGAGGCACTTCAAGGCCAAGATCGACGCCGGCGCCGACGCGGCCATCACCCAGTACTTCTACAACGCCGACGCCTACTTCCACTTCGTCGACGCAGTGCGCGCACTGGGCGTGCAGGCGCCGATCGTGCCCGGGATCATGCCGATCGCCAACTTCGGCCAGCTCAGGCGCTTTTCCGAGCAGTGCGGCGCGGAGATCCCGCGCTGGCTGGGCCGGCGCATGGCCGCGCTGGGCGACGATGTCGAGGCGGTGCGCGAGTTCGGCGCTGACGTGGTCGCCAGGCTGTGCGAGCGGCTGCTCGCCGGCGGCGCGCCGGCGCTGCACTTCTACACCCTCAACCTGGCCCGGCCGACCCAGGCGGTGCTGGCCAGGCTTGCCTGAACCGGCATCGACCGCCGGGGAAATGTGTCCGCAATGAAATTTTCATGCGGGCAGGGCGCCGCTAATATCTGCCGGCCATCCGCACCGGCCACGCCGGCACGGACGAGCCCCATCCCCCACCGCTAGCCAGCTGCCAGGCCCCGGCCTGAAGCCCGCGCGCCTTGTCACTTGCCCCTGGCGGGGCCGACGAGGATTCCATGCGCACCTTCCCACGCGTTTCTCCCCTGGCCACCCTGGTCGGCCTGGCCCTGGCCGTGCCAGCCTGCGCCGACGAGGTCACCGACCTGCCCAAGCTGCAGGTCACCGCCACCACTCCCACCATCAAGCTGGACGCGCCCGGCACCGTCTCGGTGATCAGCCGCGAGCGCATCGACCTGCATCTGGTGCAGAACATCCGCGACCTGGTCCGCTACGAGCCGGGCGTGTCGGTGATCGGCAGCGGTGGGCGCTTCGGCCTGGACAGCTTCAACATCCGCGGCCTGTCCGGCAACCGCTCGCGCATCGAGATCGACGGCGCCTCGCTGCCGGCCTCGTTCGGCGCCAGCGTCGCCGGCAGCAGCTACCGCGCCGGCCGCAACCAGATCGACCTGGACAACATCAAGCAAGTGGAGATCGTGCGCGGTCCGGCCTCGGCGCTGTACGCCTCCGACGCGCTGGGCGGCATGGTCGTGCTGAAGACCAAGGACCCGGGCGACTACCTGCAGCCGGGCAAGCACTTCGGCGGCCAGGTCAAGGCCAGCTACGACGGCAGCGACAACAGCAAGGGCACCACCGCGACCCTGGCCTTCGGCGACGCGCGCGACAGCCTGCTGCTGCAGGCCCACTACCGCGAGGGCCACGAGACCAAGAACGAGGGCGAGGTCGGCGGCAGCGGCTCGACCCGCACCAAGGCCGAGCCGATCAGCTACACGCAGACCGGCTTGCTGGCCAAGTACGTGCACAACGCCGACAGCGGCCGCCGCGACTTCGTCGGCGTCGAGACCTCGCGCACCGACACCGACACCAACAGCCTGGCCAGCGTCACCTCCAGCGCCACCTACTACCTGTCGCAGGACAGCAACCAGCGCTTCAAGCTGAACTTCGGCCAGGACTACAGCGAGCTGGACAGCCTGTTGGCCGACAGCCTGGACTGGACCGGCTACTGGCAGAAGACCAGCACCCGCACCCACACCCAGACCGAGACCGCCCGCTACTGGCGCTACTACAGCAGCCTGCCGGTGCAGGAGAAGGTCTTCGGCGGCAAGCTGACGGCGAACAAGCATGTGGGCGAAGGCACGGCCGTGCCACAGACCCTCAGCTACGGCGTCGAACTCTCGCGCACCACGCCCAAGGGCTACGTCGGCGGCTACGGCGTCAAGAAGAGCGACGGCAGCTCCGGCAGTACGTCCGGCTACATGCCGGGCGACTATCCGCTGCACCTGTTCCCCAAGAGCGATACCGACCGCTTCGCCCTGTTCGGCCAGGACCGGATCGAGCTGGCCGACGGCCGCCTGAGCCTGATCCCCGGCGTGCGCGTGGACCGCTACGAGTACAAGCCGGGGAGCGACAGCACCTACTACGCGATGACCGGCTCGACCGCCCAGGACTACAAGACCACCGCGGCCTCGTTCAAGTTCGGCGTGCAGTGGAAGTTCAACGACAACCTCACGGCCTACTTCAACTACGCCGAGGGCTTCCGCCCGCCGCTGTACAACGAGATCGACGGTGCCTGGGTCGAATCGGCCACCTACTACAACATCGGCTACATCCCCAATCCGGACCTGAAGGAAGAGACCAGCCGCGGCGGCGAGATCGGCCTGCGCGGCCAGGGCGAGGCCGGCTGGTTCAACCTGGCCGGCTACTACACCTATTACGACGACTTCATCTGGAACGGCTACCAATTGGATTCCTCGGCGATCCCGGCCTGGTTCACCGCGCTGGCGCCGAGCGCGCTCATCACCTACGCCTACCAGGCGGTCAACGCCGAGCACGCCATCATCAAGGGCGTGGAGGCCAGCGGCCAGCTGCGCCTGGGCTGGTTCGACGACGCGCTCGATGGCTGGACGATCAACGCCAGCGCCTCGATCGCCAAGGGCCTGCTGATCGAGCCGGGCGACAGTGGCTACAGCCCGCTCAACACGGTGGACCCGGCCAAGGCCGTGCTCGGCATCGCCTACGACGCAGACGACTGGGGCGCCGAGCTGGTCGGCACCGGCGTGCGCCGCCACAGCCAGCTCAGCGAAGCCAGCTACTTCCGCCCGCCCGGCTACGCCAAGCTCGACCTGTTCGTCCATTACCGGCCCGGCAGGAACCTGCAGATCGACGTCGGTCTGAACAATCTGACCGACCGCAAGTACTGGGATTGGGGCAACCTGCAGGGCGGCGTGCTCGGCAACCTGATCAGTGGCAACGGTCTCAACGACGCGGTCAGCTCGGGCAGCGCGCTGGACTACTACACCATGCCCAGCCGCTACCTCACCGCCTCGCTGCGCTATTCGTTCTGATGCCGCAACCACGGCCCGGCCCGCGCCGGGCCGCCTGCCCCCTGGAAGTCTCGCCGATGACCGCCGATCCTCTCTCCCAGCGCCTCAAGACCGAAACCGAAGCCCAGCACCTGCGCATGCACGCGCTGATGGAGCGCGCGCAGCCGTTCGCCAGCCGCGCCCACTACGCCCGCTTCGTCGCCATCCAGTACCTATTCCAGCGCGACGTCGAGCACCTGTTCGACGACCCGCAGGTGCGCGCCGTGGTCAGCGACCTGGATGCGCGCGGCCGGGTGGAGGCCGCGCGCGCCGACCTGCGCGACCTGCAGGCGCCGCTGCCCGAGGCCGGCGCGCCGGCCAGCG
>JASGEB010000211.1:0-6146 GCA_047606785.1 Pseudoxanthomonas sp. | reverse complement strand
GGACGCTCGGCCGCGGCCGGGGCGCTGTTGCCGCGCCGCAGCGGCGCGCGCGGGGCGAAGCCGGGCAGCTCGACGGTCTCCATCTCCTGGCCGAGCAGGCGCTCGATCTGGCGCAGCCAGCGCGCCTGTTCGGCGTCCACCAGCGAGACTGCCTCGCCCTGGGCGCCGTTGCGGCCGGTGCGGCCGATCCGGTGCACGTAGTCCTCGGCCACCATCGGCAGGTCGTAGTTGATCACCCGCGGCAGCTGGTCGATGTCGATGCCGCGCGCGGCGATGTCGGTGGCCACCAGCACCGGTACCTGGCCGGACTTGAAGCCGGCCAGCGCGCGCTGGCGGGCGCCCTGGCTCTTGTCGCCGTGCAGGGCGTCGGCGCGCACGCCGGCCTGGGTCAGCTGCTTGGCCAGGCGGTCGGCGCCGTGCTTGGTGCGCGCGAACACCAGGGTCTGCACCGCCGGGCCCTGCGCCAGCAGGTGCAGCAGCGCCTCGCGCTTGCGCTCGGTGTCCACCGGATGCACGCGGTGGGCGATGGTCTGCGCCACGGTGTTGCGCGGGGTGACCTGGATCTCCTGCGGCTGGCGCATGAACTCGCGCGCCAGCGCCTTCACCGGGTCGGCGAAGGTGGCCGAGAAAAGCAGGGTCTGGCGCTGCTTCGGCAGGCGCGCCAGGATGCGCTTGATCGAGGGCAGGAAGCCCATGTCGAGCATGCGGTCGGCCTCGTCCAGGACCAGGATCTCGACCCCGGACAGGTCGAGGCTGCGCTGGTCGAGGTGGTCGATCAGCCGGCCCGGGCAGGCCACCACCAGGTCCACGCCGCGGCGCAGGGCGGTACGCTGGTTGCCCATGCCCACCCCGCCGTAGATGGTGGTCGAGGCCGCACGCTGGTACTTGCCGTACGCGCGCAGGCTGTCGTGCACCTGCACGGCCAGCTCGCGGGTGGGGGTGAGCACCAGCGCGCGCGGGCGGCCGGCGCCGGCGTGCGCCGGCTTGGCCGCCAGGTGCTGCAGCAGTGGCAGGCCGAAGGCCGCGGTCTTGCCGGTGCCGGTCTGCGCGCCGGCCAGCAGGTCGGCGCCGGCCAGCACGGCCGGGATGGCCTGCTGCTGGATCGGGGTGGGCTGGTCGTAGCCCTGCTCGGCCAGCGCGCGCAGCAGAGTGGGCGCCAGGCCCAGCGAGGAGAAGTCCATGGTGATGCTCCGGGAAACGGACCGCGGCAGCCCGTGGCGCGGCCGCACAGGGCCGTGCCACCGCCGTCGGCGGTGCTGGTGATCCGAAGCGTTCCCTATGAACCGCGCCGCGAACAACCTGGTGCGGCCGCGCCGGATGGCGAGCCGTCTGCGTGGCGGGCGACGTCGGAGAGGCGATCGGCCACGGGGCGCGGGGCGCCGGGCGGCGATGCGGTGGGGAAACGACCGTCAGGCCATGCAGGGCGCGCATTGTACGCGCCGCGTCCAGCGGCGTGTTGGGTCTCGAGGCCTAGAGCGTCGCGTCCCGGTACGCCTTCAGGACGGCGTTCATTCTCGTTTGCCATCCGGCACCTTGCGCCCGGTACCACTCCAGCACTTCCTTGTCCACGCGCAAGGCGATCTGCTCCTTGCGGTCCTCGGCGGCTTTGGCTGGCCGCCCGCGCTTGGCGCGTAGCTCCGCCACGCCCTTGTGCGCGGTGGCCCCTTCCCAGTATTTCAGGGTGGCGGCCTTGCTCCTGGGGTCGTAGGGCAGGTCAGCCTTGCGGGTACGCGCGGTAGTACGCTTCTCGTTCATTGGGTTCGGCCTCTCGGCAGGAAATCAGTCTCGGGCCTTCCTGGCGATCGGTCCACACCAGCACGACGACCCGGCCGTGCGCCCATCCCAGGCTGATCAGACGTTGTTCTCCGTAGTCTTCGCGGTCGTCCTCGCGGGTGAGCATGGGGCCATCGAACGCCTCCATGCAGCCGGGCAGGTCGATGCCGTGCTTGTGCAGGTTCTTGCGACGCTTGGCAGGGTCGTGGTCCATGCGGAAATTATCGTATATGCAATAATTTGACCTGCGCAAGTCCAGCCTGCGGTAGCCGGACGCGGTGAGGCAGGACCCGCTCCAGCGAGCAGGCAACCGCCATGCGCGCCGTTTATCATGGCGGCATGGCCAACCTGCGCATCCAGCGCCACAGCAGCGAGCCGGGCGATGCGCACGCCCTCCAGCATGGTTGCCAGGCCTGCCTGGTCCGCCACCTGGCCGTGTGCACCGCGTTGCCGGCGGAGTCGGCGCACGTGCTGGAGGCCATGTCCGGCGACGTCAAACTGGAAGCCGGCCAGTTGCTGGCCCGCGAGGGCGATCCGCGCAAGCACGTGTTCACCGTCACCGCCGGCGCCCTGCGGCGGGTGCGCATGCTGCCCGACGGCCGCCGGCTGGTGGCCGGCTTCCTGATGCCGGGCGACTACATCGGCTTCTCCGGCGCGCCGCGCTACCGCCACTCGATCGAGGCGATCACCGCCAGCACCCTGTGCGCGCTCTCTCGTGCGGACATGCTCGCCCTGTGCGTCGCCCACCCGGGGCTGGAGCACGAACTCTACGAGCGCGCCTGCATCGAGCTGGACGACACCCGCCACAACCTGATGGCGCTGGCGCGCATGACCCCGCCCGAGCGCCTGGCTACCTTCCTGCTGGACATGGCCAAGCGGCGCCGGCGCCTGGGCGAAGACGAGGCGATGGTGCAGTTGCCGATGGCCCGCCCCGACATCGCCGACTACCTGGGCCTGACCGTGGAGACGGTCAGCCGCAGCTTTACCAAGCTGCGCAACGAAGGCGTGCTGTCGCTGGACGACCCCCAGCACGTGCGCGTGCTCGACCGCGCGCGTCTGGAGGCGCTGGCCGAGGCGGCCGGCTGAAAAACCGCCGGCGCCGCTCAGCCCGGCCGCAAACGCCCCTCGGCCAACACGTAGCGCGCGTCCACCACCCCGTCGGGCAGGCGGTCGTGGCTGACCAGGATCACGCTGCGGCCGGCGGCGGCCGTGGCCAGGTCGCGCAGCAGGGCCTGGGCGGTGTCCACGTCCAGGCCCTCGGTGGGTTCGTCGAGCAGCAGCAGCGGGGCATCGCGCAGCAGGGCGCGGGCCAGGGCCAGGCGCCGGGCCTGGCCGTCGGAGAGGGTGCGCCCGCCCTCGCCGATCCAGGCGTCCAGGCCGCCGCGCAGGGCGCGCACGACCTGTTCCAGGCGCACCTGCGCCAGCGCCGCCCACAGGCGGGCGTCGTCGGCCTGCGGGTCGCCCATCGCCAGGTTCTCGCGCATGCTGCCGGCGAACACCGGCGCGTCCTGCGGCAGCCAGGCGATGCGCCGCTGCCAGTCGGCCTGGGCGAAGGCGCGCAGGTCGGTGCCGGCGAAGCGGATCGCGCCGGCCGCCGGGTCGGCCAGCCGCAGCAGCAGCGCCAGCAGCGAGCTCTTGCCGGCGCCGGAATCGCCGGCGATGGCGATGCGCCGGCCGGGTTCGAGCCGCAGCGCCAGGCCCTGCAGCACCGGCGCGGGGGCGCCGGGCCAGGCGTAGCCCAGGTCCTGCAGTTCCAGCACGCCCTGCGCCGGCACCGGCGCCGGGGTGGGCGGATCGGCCACCGGCGGCAGCGGCGCCAGCACCTCCTCCAGGCGCTGGCGGGCGGCCAGGCCGGCCTGCAGTTCGCGCCAGGCCAGGGCCGCGCCGGCGCAGGCCTCGAACACCGCCATGCACACGAAGAACAGCCCGGCCGCCGCCGCCGCCGACAGCTGGCCGAGCGCGTGCGCGCGCAGCAGCAGCGCCAGCACCGCGACGATCGCCGCGGCGTTGACCGCGCCGTAGGCGAAGCCGGCCAGGGCCAGGCGGCGCTTGCGCCGGCGTTCGGCGGCGGCCAGCGCCGCGCTGGCCTGGGCGAAGCGTTCCCGCCACTGGCCCTGCGCGTCCAGCGCGGCCAGATCGGTGGCGCCTTCGACCATCTCCACGCTGACGCTGCGCAGGCGCGCGCGCGCCTCGGCGCGCAGGCGCTCCTGCGCACGGCTGCCGTGTGCGGCCAGCCACGGCAGCAGGCCGCCGAGCAGAGCGCACGCGGCCAGCAGCGCCAGCCCGGTGGCCGGCGCGGCGATCAGCACCAGCACGCAGGCGATCACGCACAGCAGCGCCAGCGCGATCAGCGGGCCGAGCGCGCGCACCAGCAGGCCTTCGACCCGTTCGATGTCCGACACCAGCCGCGCCAGCAGGTCGCCCAGGCGGTGGCCGGACAGCTTCAGCGGCGCCAGCGGCAGGGCGCGGCGGAAGAAGTCCAGGCGCAGGTCGCGGCCGATCCGCAGGAGGGTGTCGTGGCCGGCCAGCTTCTCGGCGTAGCGCGACAGGATCCGCACCAGGGTCAGGCCGCGGATGCCGGCCGAGGGCCCGAACAGGTTGAAGCCCAGCGCGCCGGCGCCGGCCAGCGCGGCGGCGGTGAGGAAGTGCCCGGCCAGGCCGAGCAGGGCGGTGCCGGCCAGGACGGTCAGGGTCAGCAGGGCCAGGGTCAGGGCGATGCCCCGGCGGTGCGCGGCCAGCACCGCGTTCACGGCGCGTCCTCCGCGGTGCGCAGCACGCCCTGCGGCAGCCACAGCACCGTGCCCAGCCGCGCCAGCACCGCCGGGCTGTGGCTGGCGATCAACAGGCTGCGGCCGCGGGCGAAGTCGAGCAGGGCGTCGAGCAGGGCCGCTTCGGTGTCCGGGTCGAGGAAGGCGGTGGGTTCGTCGAGCAGCAGCAGGTCCGGCTCGCGCAGCAGCGCGCGCGCCAGCGCCACCCGCCGCGCCTGGCCGCCGGACAGGCCGAAGCCGCGTTCGCCCACCGGCGTGTCCAGCCCCTGCGGCAGCGCCTGGGCGAAGCGCAGCACCTGGGCGATGCGCGCGGCTTCCAGCAATTGCGCCTGGCTGGCCTGCGGCGCGGCGATGCGCAGGTTGTCGGCCAGGCTGTCGGCGAACAGGTGCGGGCGCTGCGGCGCGTAGCCGATGCGCAGGCCGGCGGCGCGTTCGAGCGTGCCCGACTCCGGCGCCAGCCAGCCGGCCAGCGCCTCCAGCAGGGTGCTCTTGCCGCAGCCGCTGGGACCCGCCAGCGCCCAGTGCGCGGTGCGCGGGAGGGCGAAGTCCAGCCCGCGCAGCAGCGGTGCCGGGGCGCCGGCGTGGCCCAGCACCAGTTGCCGCGCGGCCACCGCGACGCCGGCCTCGGCCGGGGCCGGCATGGCCACGGGCGCGGCCGCCGCTTCGCTCTCCAGCGCATGGTCGATCGCGTCCACCGCCGCCAGCGCGGCGGCGCGGTCGTGGTAGTGCGCGGCCAGCCGCCGCAGCGGCGCGTACACCTCCGGCGCCAACAGCAGGCAGAACAGGCCGGTGGCCAGGTCCAGCGGCGCGCTGCGGATCGACAGCATGCCCAGGTAGCTCAGGCCCAGGTACAGGGCCACCATCGCCACCCCCATCGAGGCGAAGAACTCCAGCACCGCCGAGGACAGGAAGGCGATGCGCAGCACCTTCAGGCTGCCCGCGCGTACGCCGTCGGCGGCCGCGGCGATCCCGTCCAGCTCGACCTCGGCGCGGCCGTACAGGCGGATCAGCCCGAGCCCGCGCAGGCGATCGGCGAAGTGCGCGCCCATCCGCGTCAGCGCGGCCAGCTGGCGGTCGCTGGCGGCCTGCGCGCCCCAGCCGACCAGGGCCATGAACAGCGGGATCAGCGGCAGGGTCAGCAGCAGGATCGCGGCGACGATGCGGTCGGCGAAGGCGGTGGCGATCACCAGCACCAGCGGCACCGTGGCGATCTCGCTGCGCGCCAGCCAGAAACCGCCGAAGTAGCCCTCCAGCGCATCCACGTGCGCCTGCGGCAGTTCGGCCAGCGCGCCGCTGCGCTGGCGGCGCAGCCACAGCGGCCCGCGCGCCTGCAGGCGGTCGGCCAGTTGCAGCCGCAGGCCATGGCGCAGGGCCTCGACCGCGCGGTCGGCCTGGGCGCGCGCCAGCCAGCCGAGCAGGGCGCGCAGCAGCAGCACCGCCAGCAGCCCGGCCAGCAGCGGCGCGGCGGCGGCCGGCGGCCGGTGTTCCATCAGCACCCGCTGCGCCGCCACCGCGATCAGCCCGGCCTGCGCCGCCAGCAGCCAGCCGGACAGGCTGGTGGCCGCGCCGGCCACGGCCAACGGCGCGCGCGCCGGCCGGCCGAGG
>JASGEB010000210.1:0-10608 GCA_047606785.1 Pseudoxanthomonas sp. | reverse complement strand
TGCTCCTGCCAGACCAAGGCGGGACCATGGATTTCGATCTGAAGTGGGACTTCGCTGAACTTGCCCCAGGAGCGCTTGCGGTCACTACAGCCCAAGTTGGGAACTACCACGCCGAAGTGGATACCGAAACCGTCCGCTCGCTGTACTTCCTCGCCGGTGCGATCCAACACCAGGATTCCCCCGCTACGCCGTTCAAGATCTACTGGATAGGACATCCGCCATTCGATGTTCCCCAGATGGAGCAGTGGACGAACAAGACATTCAACCAACTGCAACAGCGATTCAATGATCCCAGCGCAGGCGGCTACACACTGCTGATGCGGCCCTTTGCGCTGCCGCGTGACGGCGGTGGGGCATCGAGGGGCGGATTCATGCTTGAATTCGGCACCGGGCACATGTCCGACGCTGCTCGTCGCATCATGTTCACCCATGAGATGGTCCATCACTTCCTCGGGGGTCTGGACGGCGACAGCGGCAAGAATGCATGGTACGGCGAAGGATTGGCTGAGTTCTACAAGCTTTGGGTGACGTCAAAGGCCGCCAGCATCGAAGTTCGGGACCTTGAGCGCGAACTCAACGTCATGACGGAGGCCTACTACGAGAGTCCGTTCCGCAATCTGTCGATGGAGGAAGCTGGCCGCCAGCGCTGGGCGAATCAACAGATCCAGACCATCCCATACAACCGCGGATTCATGTACTTTGTCGATCTCAACGACAAGATCGTCAAGCACTCGGATGGCAAGCGAAGCTTGGATGACCTGGTCCTGGCCATGCTCCAAAGACGGCGGCAGGGGCAATCCTATGACGAGGCAGCGTGGCGGGACCTATTGAGGAACGAACTCGGCGAATCTGCGATTATGGATCTCAATCGCATGTTGTCCGGAGAAACGCTGGTGCCGGCTGAAGACGCCTTCGGGCCTTGCTTCGAGCGCACGTCGACTACCGTACCCCGCCGCGACTTGGGCTTCGACGAGTTCTCCCTGCTCGTTCGGCCACGTGTCATCACATCGCTGGTCCCAGGATCAGCGGCAGCCCGAGCAGGGCTTGAAGAAGGGGACGTGGTGACGAGTTTCAGCGGCGTGCATGAGCGAATTGCGCATAGCGCACCCAATGTAACGCTGGAGCCCAGCGTCAGGCTTCAGGTGCTGCGTGACGGACATCCGCTTCAAATCGCATATTCAACGCTCGGCGAGCCGGTTCAGCGGTACCGCTGGAATCTGATCCAGAGTCATGGAGCGGCCTGTCATTTTCCCGGACAGACGGCAAATTGAACGAAATCCATCGAAGCTCCGTATCCCCGCTCGCGTCATGGCAAGGCACTGCTCGACACTGCCTGAATCCAGCTTTCAGTTGGACTGCGCCCCAATGCGGATGATGCCGACGCCGTGGCTGATCTCGATCCGTGTACCGAACGGCTGGGAGGCCGCCTGCAGCGCCGCCAGTATGCGGGCAGCATCGACCGCGTCGGCCAGCTTCGGCGCTCCGATCCGTACGCCTGGCGCGCTGTCGTCGGTTCGCCGGATCCGCAGTGGGTAAAGACGGATTTCTTTGACGCCTCGGGTACCGAACCGCGTTTCGGCTATGAACGAATCGAACCAGTCCTTCGGCCACGGATAGATGTCGGGCACCTCGAAGAACAGGCTACCCATGCCGTAGAAGATGGGCTTGCCCTGGTAGATCTCGATACCGCGCAGGCTGTGCGGCCCATGGACGATGCCGATGTCCGCCCCTGCGTCCACCGCATCGTGCATCAGCGCCTGCAGGAACTCCGGCGGCGCCAGCGTATTGCCCGGGACCAGGTGGTCGCCCGCGCCGGTGTTGCTCTCGTGCGCGTGGATGCTGAACACGGCGAGGGCGGCCTCGCGCTTGCCGGCACGGACCGCTTCGAGAATTTCCTTGCGATCCTGTCCGTTCGGTTCGTAGACCACACCGGTCCGGTCCGACTTGCGGAAGTTCTGTCCGGTGAACGTCGCATCGTTCGGGATGATGGTCAGGTCGCTGGCGTCGTTGGCGACCCGCTGTCCTTGACGTTCGGTGATGCCGCGCAATACCTGGAACTCCTCCGCAGAGACCAGTGTGTAGGCGCTGTTGCGCAGTGCGCTTATGCCCGGACGCGGTGGCCGCTCGGTCTTCTCGTCCCCCGGTCCGGCTGGCGCCATCGGCAGGAACGTCGACGCCGCCGAGACAAGCGCCAACCGCCCATGCGGAGTTTCCAGGAAGACGGGGGCACGAGCCTGAGCCAGGCTCATGCCCCCGCCGGCATGCACGATGCCAGCCTTGTCCAGGTTGCTCATGGTCGCCACCAGGCCTTCGATCCCCCAGTCCATCGAGTGATTGTTGGCCACGCTCAGGGTATTGATGCCGAAGCGCTTGATTGCCGCTGCTTGACCCGCATCGAAGCGGGGGCCTCCGCCGACGCCGCCCTGCTCGAACCCGCCGTTCTCCGCGGCCGGGTAGCCACGGAAGCCGTCCAAGTCGAACAGGTTGCCTTCCAGGTTCGCGAAGCCGGCATCCGCATTCTGGAAGATGCGTGCGACCCGCTCCAGCTCTTGGTCGGCGCTGTCATCGCGCGAACGCCAAGGCCCCAGCAGATCGCCGGCGATCACATAACGGAAGCCCTCCTGCGCGGCAGCAGGAACCGACCCGCAACCGACCAAGAACAGGGCCAGCGCCATCACTCGCGACCATGCGCCCGGCAGACACGATCGGCGCCTGCTGGCGATCGCCGCCCCCGCGCCCTCGCCGCACGCTTCGTCCTCTGCAGCATGGCTCATGTCGATTGCTCCGACGCCACCCAGGTCGATTCCGGCTTCCAGACCTGCCGGGCGACGCGCAGCCAGTTGCCGCCGAGGATCGCGGTCATCGCCGCCTCGTCGTAGCCCAATTGCAGCAGGCGTTCCACGATCTGCTCCAACCGCTCCGGCTCGACGAACTGGATGCCGCGCTCGTAGCCGTGGCCCGGCGGGAGCGTCGCCTTCATCTTCTCCAGGTACTCGTCGATCTCGCGCATGTTGATCATGTAGTCCAGCCCGAGCCCGACGTGTTCCGGTCCGATCAGCTGCACCGCATAGTCGATGTGCCTGACCATCGTCTCGGTACTGGCATCGTTGTTGCCGAGGAAGATGCCGACCCCGTTGATCCCGACCACGCCGCCGGTTGCCGCGCAGGCACGCATCAGTGGGTCGGGAATGTTGCGCGGATGGTCATACACCGCACGCGGATTGGAATGCGAAAAGATCACCGGGTTCGGACTGCTGGTCAGCACGTCCATCGAGGTGCGGTAGCCGGTATGGCTGCAACAGACGACCATGCCGATCCGGGCCATTTCCTCGAGCACCTGACGTCCATAGGGCGTCAATCCGGTGTCCTCGTCCAGGCAGCCGCCGCCCACGCGATTGTTGCGATTGTAGGCCAGCAGCATCCAGCGCACGCCGAGATCATAGTAGAGCTGCAGCATGCTCGGCTGGTCGGCGATGCCGTTGGCCCCCTCGATGTCGAACCCCACCGCCAGCCGCCCGCTCTGCTTGGCGCGGGCGATGTCCTCGACCGAGCGGATCACCACGTACCGGTCTGCCTGGCCGGCAAGCCAGCCGCGCAGATGCGCCAGCATCCGCACATGCTGCTCGATGCCTTGCTCGCCATAGCCGATGTTGAGGAAAACCACGTCGAATCCCGCGTCGTGATAGCGAGCGAGCTTCGGCAGGCAATCCCATTCGAACGGCTCCAGGGTCAAGGCACCATGGTTGTCCCAGGTCAACGACCTCCGGATCAGTTCCGGGGCGCTCATGCCGCCCTTGACGTCCGGGCGGGGCTTGGAGACCGGTCCAGCACGAACATGCTCGGAAGCCAACAGCGTGCCGATGCCCGCCACCACAGGCAGTGTCCCCACCGCCTTCAACAGCCGCCGGCGGGAAAGCCCTTCGTGCAACCCATTGGAATCTTGCTTCTCTCGCATGGCATCAGAATCCTGCAGTCGATCTTGTCGGCATAGCCAGCCAGCACCCAGCGACAGGACTCAACCGTCTCGCCTGGCGGCGGGTATTCGATGTCGGTCCTCGCGCCGAGTGGCCTGGACAGCGCCGCGATATCGAACTCCGCCGGGTTGCTCCAGTAGATGCCATATCCGTCCTTCTCGAAAGCCGGCATTGGCCCGGCGCCATGGAACCCGCCCATCCCCCGATCAACCCGGCATTGGGTCGGCATTGACTTTTTGTTGACAACACAAACATTATGTTGATAATTACCCAGCGGCGGCAACCTGTCAACAGCCCGTTAGGGCGAACAGCTTTTCCTTTAGGGACTGTCATAGACCGATGCCGGGAGGATCGATCAGGATCATGTCAGCAGCGTCGAGTCGGCTGTCAGGATTGAAAGATACCGTTGTGCGCGGTGTGGCGCCATCGTCCATGTCGACGCGGCAGGGTCCAGGAAACCCATGTGCAGCGAGATTGAGGAGGAGCCTGGCCCGCCATTGAACACGAAAATTACTGGACGCGGTCGCACAGATGACACGTCGGTGCGCTGATAGCTGGTGTTGCTACGCGAGGAGTCATGTGGTCAGGACTTTTGATCGATGCATGCGGAAACGTCTGTTGGGCGGCATGTTGAGCGGCCTCGCCCTGACAATGCTAGGTTTGTCCAGCGCGATCGGCAGTCCTTCCGCCGATCCGGCGCCACCTGCTACGGTGCGGGGAACCTTCACTCTGAGCAGCGTCGGCGATCTCATCAATGCCCGCCCGCTCGACACCGAAGGCGACCCGGATGCGCGCGATATCGCGCATATTCTGAGGGCCAGTGATGTTGCCATCGGCAACCAGGAAACCGTCTTCTTCGATTTGGCAGCATTTGGCGGCGAAGGGCCGGGCAGTCCCTATATCCTTTTGGGACGTCCCGAACTGGCTCAGGGACTGAAGGATATCGGCATCGATATGGTGTCGACGGCCAGCAACCATTCCAATGACTGGGGAAGCGAGGGACTGATGGCGATGACCCACCTGCTCGACGCGGCGGGAGTGGTTCACGCGGGGGACGGCACGACGCTGGCGGAGGCGCGCGGGCCGCGCTTCCTGCAAACGCCCAAGGGCCGTGTCGCGCTGATCGCGGCAGCATCGACCTACAAACAGGGAGCAAAGGCGCAGGACGCGATGGATGGGGTGCCCGCGCGGACAGGGATCAGCGGGCTGCGCATCCGGCCAATCAACATCGTCACGGCCGAGACGATGCGCCACCTGCGCAGCGCAGCCGGCCAGTCGGAAGGTTCCGGCGATCTGGTCGTTTCCGTCGACACGCCCTTCGCCCAGCCAATCGAGCGACGCTACCGCATTGGTACCGCGCCGGGAGTCATCTACGACATGAACGTCGTCGATCACGACGCCATTGTCGAGGCGATCCGCCAAGGCAAGCAGCAGGCCGACCTTGCCGTCTTCAGCCTTCACGCGCATGAAAATGCCGATAATATGGACGATCTTGCCTCCGGGCCACCCGCAGACTTCTTGGTCCGGCTGTTTCATGACGCAGTGGATGCAGGTGCCGACGTAGTGATGGGCGGCGGGCCACATTCGATGCGCGGCATCGAAATCTATCGGGGAAAACCGATTTTCTACGGTCTTGCGGTATTCCTGTTCGGGGGCAATGTCGTGCTGACGCAGGAGCAGAAGACCGAACATTATGAGGATGGCGCCCAAGCGGACGCTCGCAATCCCAAGGATGGAGCCTTTCGGGAACCGGAAAGCTGGAGCGAGGGATTGATCGCCACGACGACCTTCCAGGATGGCAAGTTGCGTGAAGTGCGTCTGCACCCACTCGACCGATCAGGCGGCAAAGGCACCCGCCTGGCCGCTCCGGGACGCGCTCGGGAAATACTGCAGCGGCTTCAGCAACTTTCCCGCCCGTTCGGCACGGTCATTACGATCGAAGGAGCTACCGGGGTTATCCGCCCATGATTGCCCACATGCGAAAAAAGGATCGACATTGGGATATTGCCGATGAAACTGCTTTCTTCAGCATGTTCCGCCGGCTCGTCAGGATAGGCTGGAAGAGTCTTGCCGCGCTGATAGCAGTGGCCGGGCTGCCGGCAGCCGCCCAGCAGAAGCCGACGCTGCCTGGCGACCGGTCTACCTGGCCTGTGGAGACGCTGGAGGCGCAGGCCGGGCCACGCCAGTTCGTAACGCATCACCACGGCACCTTTGGCGGCGTGAAGGTCGACTATATCGCGACGGTCGGCGAAACCATCGTCAAGGATCGCGACGGAAAGGCTGCAGCAAGCCTGTTCAGTATCGATTACGTGCGCGAGAATGTACCCGCACCGGTCGGGCGGCCCGTGGTCTTCATCTATAATGGCGGGCCCGGAGCCGGTTCGAATTATCTGCAGCTGGGTGCATTCGGGCCGGTAAAGATGGCCCAGATGAGCGTCGAGGTGCAGGCCGACCCGAAGACCCCGCTGGCCCCCAATCCCGATACAATATTGGACGTGGCCGATCTGGTCTTCATCGACCCGCCGGAAACGGGATATAGCCGCCTTCTTCCCGGCGTGGATCCGCAGACCTTCCGGAACAGCGATGCCGATGCTGCAGCATGCGTGCAGCTCATTCGCCGCTGGCTGAAAGATCATGGGCGCAACGGATCGCCGGTTTTTCTGGTCGGCGAAAGCTTCGGGACACATCGCAACATCCATGTGGGCCGCGATCTGGCTCGGTTGAAGTCCGAAATCAGGCTGGCTGGCATGGTGATGGTGTCCGGTCCGGTTCCGGCAAATACCAGCCTCGATCCTGCACCGCTGGACGCGGTGGACCGCGTCATCGATGTAGCGGCGTGGAGCTGGTATTACGGCCTGATCGACAATCGAGAGCAGACACTGGCGCAAGCTGTTGAGAGGGCGCGGGACTTCGCGCTCGGCCCTTATATCCGGGCGCTGCTGCTCGGCAACCGCCTTGATGAGCGCGCACGCGCGGATATCCTCATCCGCCTGTCCAGCTTGACGGGCCTGTCCACCGACTATTATCGCCAGAACGATCTCATCATCAAAGCGCCCGCGCAGGATCTTCTCAGGTCCGAGGGGAAGGTGCTCAGCCTGTTCGACATCCGTCATACCGAGCCGGCGGCGAGCGCTCCGAGCGATGAGGAGCGCGACTGGGACGCCATGGTACGGGGCGTCGACGCGAACATGCAGCGTCTCGGCAGTGCGACCTTGAAGGTGAAGGGGCTGGGCGACTATCGCACGCTCGCACCCGGCGCAGTCACATGGGACTGGACCTTTATTCCCAACGCCGAACGCCTGGAGTCGCTGGCCCGGCAGATGCAGGACAACCCTTCGCTGCGGGTATTGGTCGGCATCGGCCTTTATGACCGTGCGGCATCGATGGGAGCCGATGAAAATGCCTTTGCCCGGATGGGGAAAAAGGAGCAGGTGACGCTTACTTATTACGCGGCGGGACACATGCTCTATACCGATGAGCCAGGGTTGAAGGCTTTTCTGCGCGATGTGCGAGCATTCGTGCAGGGACTCCCAGTCCCAGGCGGAATTATTCCCAAGACCGAACCAAACAAGTAGGTTTTTCCCCGAGGCCCCGGCGACAGGCTGTGGCGGCCAAAGGATGATCCAATCAGCGACGCAACCTGCCGGTCTGGCAGGCTGTGTCGCTCGCCAACCCGATGCCGGGAGGCACGGAGGCCCACCAAGCGCGTTCACCGTTGAACTGGCTCGGTAGTTGGTGGCGGACTGCCCCGGCGATGAGCAGATCCGGACCCGCGTTGCGGACGAAAGCGCCAGCCGGTTGGCTGTGCCGATGCCCCGGCGGGTGCCACCACCTGCCGGATGAGGGCGGTGGCACCCCGGCTTCTGCCCGTCTCTCCATCAACTTCCAGAGCAGGGCGTTCTGCCCCTCCCCTTGCTCCCGCAGCGAACAGAGGCTGAGGCAGGCTGCTTGCACGTCATCGGCGTGCAAGCAGTCGAACGCCCGAGGGCTGTGTCCGAGGGCCGGCCCGAAGGGCTGGGAGGGGCTTTTTCCCACGTCGGGGCACGTGCCATGCGCCTGCCTGTTCGCCTGCGCCCTGCCGCCAGAACTGCATCGGGACCTGTCTTGGGCATGATCCTGCCTTTACGTTATTGACATCAAATTTATTTTCATGTATCAACAAAATGTCGAGTTCATCGAAGCGCGCGACGACCCGGATGGGACGTCGTGGTCAGGAAGATTTTCCCTTCCGTTCATTGAGCCGACCACCCACGTTTCATTGGAAAAACAAATGTCCACATGTGCGCCATCTGCAAGTTCACGCCTCCATATCCGTGCCTGGCCGCGATCGTTTCCGGCCAGACAACTGGGCATGTGGCTTGCAAGCCTGTGGTTGGCCGCCGCCCCCATTGCTCAGGCGCTACCTGCCATGCCCGTGCACGGCGAGGCGGACGTGCACAGCAAAGGGAAGGTGACGATCGATGGCCACGGCAAGCTCGATTACGACGCCGAAGCAGGGCTGTTGCCAATCCTCGACGATACTACCGGCAGGCTGATGGCCTCGGTGTTCTACGTCAGTTACAGCACTGCGCCGACAACGGCTTCGCCCCGTCCCATCACCTTCGTATGGAACGGTGGTCCGGGCTCGAACTCCGCGCAACTGCACATGGGCGTTGGCCCCAAGCGGCTCGACACTGCCGATCGCCTGCCGGACTGGACGCCCTCGCAAAGCGAGCGTCCGCTGGTGAACAATGCCGACAGCTGGCTGGGAGCAAGCGACCTGGTATTCGTCGATCCAGTAGGCAGCGGCTACAGCCGCGCGGTCGACGCCAAGGATCTGCCCATACTGTATTCGTCGCATGGCGACGCAGAGGTGTTCGCCGAAGCGATCCGGGTCTACCTCACCCGTCATGACGCATGGAATCGACCGCTGTATCTGGCCGGGGAAAGTTACGGCGTGATTCGAGCAATGTTGGTCGCCGAAGCGCTCGAGCGACGCGCGACGCCAGTACGCGGCGTGGTGTTGATCTCCTACAACTTCGACCTGGGTACGCCCACGCCGGCCTATCCGGAAGACGCTCTGAACCTGCCGCAGTTCACTGCAGCGGCGCATTATCACCAGCGGCTCGATCCCGCGCTCCAGGCACTGGATGAAAACGCTGCAGTGGCCCAAGCCCAAGCCTGGACACAGCAGGAATACCTGCCCTTTTTCGCAAATCCCAAGGCCCAGACGACCGAAGCCCGCAGCCGGATACTGGCTGGGCTGGCACGTTTCACCGGTCTGCACGAGAAAGACATCGACCCAGCCAAACTGACCGTCTCCACCGCCGATTTCGCCGACCGGCTACTGGCCGACAGTGGCCTGGAACTGGGCCGTTACGACCTGCGCATGACCGCCCCGCGCCGCGCCGAAGGCACGGCTTGGTTGCCGTGGATCGATCCCAGTCTGACGCCGATGAAAGGACTGATGAACGGTACGTCGCGCGTATTCAATCGTTACCTGCATCAACAGCTCGGCTTCGAGAGCGACCTGCTCTATCGCGGTCCGTTCGGCAACGCCTTCCACCCGCAACCGTTGCTCAACGATCCGAAAACCGGTTTCCCCGATGACTGGACGGCAGTGCTGTGGAATTTCGACGGCATGGCTCCCACAGGTACCGATGCGCCATTGCGCAAGGCGATGGACCGCAACCCGCAGCTGCGCGTGTTGACCTTGCGCGGACGCTACGACGGCTGGCCCTGCGAAAGCTCGGTCGAAAGCACCCGCGCAGCCGAGCCGCGCTACGCCTCCCGCATCACCAACCTGTGCCTGCAGGGCGGGCACATGTGGTACTCCGAGCGCGCCAGCCGTTCCGAAGGACGACATGCCTTCGAGCAGTTCCTCGCCACCGACCCACCCTCCAGCGCGGACTGACCCATGCCATCCGCCATCGCACGCTCCAATCCTCAATGCCGCTTCTTCCGGCTGCTCGCCACGCTGGCGCTTGCCTTGTGCGGTGTCGCTGCGCATGCCGAAACGTCTCCGTTCATCGATCCGACGAAACTCGAACCGGTGACATTGCCCTCACCGGTGATCACACGCCATCATGGAATTTTCAACGGACAACGATTGGCTTACGACGCCATCGTCGAAAGCTTCACCACCACGGCACTGGATGGGACGATCACCGCACGATTGGTCTCCACTTCTTACGTTGCGGTCAAGCCCTCATCGATCGCGCGACCCGTGTTGTTCGCATTCAATGGCGGCCCAATTGCCGCCAGCACGCCACTGCATTTCGGTCTGCTCGGGCCACAACGATTGGCCGTGCCCGACGACCTGCATGCCGATGCCAGCACCTTCAAGTTGGTCGACAACCGCTACTCGCCGCTGGACGTGGCCGACATCGTGATCTTCGATCCGGCCAGCACCGGCTACAGCCGGGTGGCCGACGGCGTGGCCCCGGCCAGCCAGTTCTCTACCCGTGCCGATTCTCGGCAGTTGGCGCAACTGGTACAGGCCTGGCTGCAGCGACATGGCCGCCAAGGCGCACAGGTTTACCTGCTCGGGGAAAGCTACGGCACCCTGCGCGCGCCGGAAGCGGCGACCCAGCTCAAGCAGGCCGGGACCGCGGTCGCCGGCATCATCCTGCTCGGCCAGGCCGCCAACATCATC
>JASGEB010000209.1:0-4008 GCA_047606785.1 Pseudoxanthomonas sp. | reverse complement strand
GAGCAGCGCGCGCCGCGCCGGATCCGGCGGCGGCGCCGGATCCGCGGCGGCCGCGGGCGCCCCGGCCGCCGGCCAGGGCAGCTGGACGATGTAGCATGCACCCTGGCCGAGCGCGCTCTCGACCCGGATCCGGCCGTCCATCGCCGCAGCCAGCTCCCGGCAGATCGCCAGGCCCAGGCCGCTGCCGCCGTAGCGGGCGGCGGTGCGCGCGCCCTCGGCCTGCTCGAAGCGCTGGAACAGCCGCGCCTGCTGCTCGGCGCCGATGCCCGGGCCGGTGTCGCTCACCCGCAGGACGATGCCGCCGCCGGGCCGCGCCGCCGCCTCGATCGCCACCCGCCCGCGTTCGCTGAACTTGACCGCGTTGCTGGCCAGGTTGAGCAGGATCTGGCGCAGCCGCAGCGGGTCGCCGCGCAGCCACGGCGGTACGTCGGCGGCGACGGTGCAGGCAAAGTCCAGCCCGCGCCTGCGCGCCAGCGGCGCGACCAGCCCGGCCACCGCATCGACCACTTCGCGCAGGTCGAAGTCCTGCACCACCAGGTCGAGCTTGCCGGCCTCGATGCGGGCCAGGTCGAGGGCGTCGTTGACCAGCCGCAGCAACTGCTCGCCGGCGCTGCGGATAGAGCGGGCGTAGCCGCGCTGACGCGCGTCCAGCGGCGTGGCCAGCAGCAGTTCGCTCATGCCCAGCACGCCGGTCATCGGCGTGCGCACCTCGTGGCCGAGGGTGGCCAGGAAGCGGGTCTTGGCCTGCGAGGCCTGTTCGGCCAGTTCGCGCTTGTGCTGTTCCAGCCGCCAGGCCGCGCGCCGGCGCACGCGTCCGCGATAGGCCCGCGCCAGCAGGACCAGCGCGGCCAGGCCGAGCAGCGCGAACCCGACCATGCCCCAGCCGCTGCGCCACCACGGCGGCGCCACGCTGAAGCTCAGGCTGCGCTCGACGGAAGGGTTGCCCTGCGTGTCGAAGGCCTGCGCGCGCAGCCGGTAGCGCCCCGGCGGCAACACCGAGAACACCCGCTCGCCGCTGGAGCCCTGCTCCACCCAGTCCGGGTCCAGCCCCTGCAGCCACGAGCGGTAGCGGTTGCCGGCCGGGTCCTCGAACGCGAGCAGGCGCATGTTGACGGTCAGTTCGTGGTCGCCGGGACGCAGCACGAAGCCGTCGGCGACCGGCAACTGCAGCAGGCGATCGCCGCGGCTGAACTGCACGCCGGACAGCACCAGGTTGGGCCGCCGCGGCGGCGGGTCGGGCATGGCCGTGTCCAGCAGGGTCAGCGAGCCGTCGGCGGTGGCGCCGACCAGCACGTCGTTGTCCAGCGCGATCAGGCCACGCTGGTTGAATTCCTGGCCGAGCAGGCCGTCGCGCACGCCGAAACTGCGCACCGCCACCGCATCCTGCGCCGTCACCCGCACCAGGCCGCGGCGGGTGGTCAGCCACAGCCGTCCGCGGCGGTCCTGCTGCAGGCCGGTGGATTCGACCACCGGCAGGCCCTGGGCCGCGCCGATGCGCTGGCTGCGCTGCCAGCGCCCGCCGCGCAGCCGCCATTGCTCCAGCCCGGACAGCCGGTGCAGCCACAGCTGGTCCGGGGCCTGGAACAGGAAGTTGAACACCCGCTCGCCGCCGATCCCGGGCACCGGGCGCAGCGCGCGCGCCTGCGCGTCCCAGTATTCCAGTCCGCTTCTGGCCGCCAGCCACAGGCTGCCGTCCGGAGCGATGCGCATGTCCTGCACGTCCGGCTCCTCCAGCCCCGGATCGCCAGGGCGGATGCGATCCAGCACCCGGCCGCGGTCCGGGTCGCGCCGCTGCAGGCCATGGGCCTGGGTCAGCAGCCACAGGCTGCCGTCGCCGGCCTGCAGCAGCCGGGTCACGCTGCTGCCGGGGGTGGCGTCCTCGCCCTGGCCCGGCGTCCAGCGCCGCGAGCGGCCGCTGGCCGGGTCGATCCGCACCAGGTTCGGGCTGGCGCCGACCCACAGCCGGCCGGCGCGGTCCTGCAGCAGCGAGAACACGCGCATGTTGGCCAGCGCCGGGATCCTCCACGGCAACGGCGCGACCGCGCCGCTGGCCAGGTCCAGGTGGTCGATGCGGCCCAGCGAATTGCCCAGCCACACGCCGCCGTCGCGGGCCGGGCCCAGGCTCAGGTAGATGCCGCCGTCCAGGCCCTGGGCGGTGGACAGCGCGGCGATGCGCTGCCAGTCCGGGCGCAGGTAGCCCAGGCCGCGGGTCGGCAGCGGCGCCCACAGGCCGCCGTCGGGTTCGCGCAGCAGGGTCTGCAGCACCCGGCCCACGCCGCGGCCCTGCGCGTCCTGGCCGACCGGCACCGGCGCGCGCGACCCGCGGGTGCGCCACAGTCCGCCCTGGCTGCCGATCCAGTACTCGCCCTGGCCGTCGCCGACGATCGCCAGCAGCGCATTGGGGCGGGCGAACATCGGCGACCACGGCGGCCGGGTCCAGCGGCCGGCGCGGTCGAAGCGGTAGACGCCGTCGGCGGCGCCCACCCACAGGGTGTCGCCGTCGGGCTGCAGGCCGTAGACGATCGGGTCGGCGCCGGCCAGCGCCACCCGCCGCGGCTGTCCGTCCTGCATCCGCGCCAGGCCGCCGTAGGTGCCGATGTAGAGCGTGCCGGCCGGGTCGAAGGCCAGCGCCATGATGGTGTCGTCGGGCAGCCCGTCCGGCCGCGCCGGATCGGCCTGCCAGCGGGTGATGCGGCCGGACGCGTCCAGCCGGTGCAGGCCACCGCCGAAGGTGCCGAACCAGATCTCCTCGCCACGCCCGGCGATGGCGAACACGTCCTCGCCCTGCATCTGCGGATGGTTGGCCGGCGTGTAGTGGGTGAAGCCGCGCCGCTGCGCGTCGAGCACGCTCAGACCGCCGTGCTCGGTGCCCACCCACACCCGGTCGCGGGTGTCGATGTACAGCGCCTGCACCATGTTCCCGGGCAGCGAGGCCGGCTGCGCCGGATCGTGGCGCCAGACCCGGAAGCCGACGCCGTCGTAGCGCGCCAGCCCGTCCCAGGTGGCAAGCCATAGATAGCCCTGGCGGTCGCGCGCCAGCGCCGGAATGCCGGTGCTGGGCAGGCCCTCGTTCGGCCCGAGCACGCGCAAGCGCGGGATCTCCGGCACCCCGGCGCGGGCCTGGGCGAGCACGCCGAACAGCAGGACCAGCAACCACCCTGTCTTGCCCATCACGTCCCTGTCCCCCCGGCGCCTTCCTGTGCGCCGCAGCGCATCCTCGCAATCGGCGGGCCGCTCGCGCAAGCCGGCCCGGCTGATTTGCCGGAACGACGGACAAAATCCCTAGAATCCCTCCCATGCCCGCCCCGCCCGCCCTGCTCACCCGCCTGCTGTGCCTGCTGCCGGCGCTGGCGCTGTGCCTGGCCGCGGGCGCGGCGCCGGCGCAGCCGCGCGACTACCGCCTCGACCCGGTGCACACGCGGGTGCTGGTGGCCATCGACCATGCCGGCTTCTCGCAGGCGCTGGGCACGGTGTCGGGCAGCGAAGGCAGCCTGGCGTTCGATCCGGACGACTGGGTCGACGCGCGGGTGGACGTGCAGATCCCGCTGCAGAAGCTGGACTTCGGCGACGCCGAGTGGAACCGCACGGTGCTCGCCCGCGGCCTGCTCGACGCCGGGCGCTACCCGCTGGCGCGCTTCACCTCGACCCGGGTGGTGGCCCGCGACCCGGGCCATTTCGACGTGGAGGGCGTGCTGGAACTGCACGGCCGGCGCCGGCCGCTGACCCTGGCGGTGACGTTCAACCAGCTCAAGCACCATCCGCTGCCGCCGTTCCGCAGCACCGCCGGCTTCTCGGCCACCGCCACGTTCAGCCGCGCCGCCTTCGGTATCGACGCCTGGCCGGGGGTGATCGGCGACCAGGTACAGCTGCGCATCGAGGCCGAAGCGGTGCGCGGCCGCGGGTCCGGGCCCGACGACGCCGCGGCCGCCGGCGATGCGGACGGCCCGCTGCCACCGCCCGACGGCCCGGCGACGCCCCCGCCCCCATCCTCGCCGCCGGCGCTCCAGG
>JASGEB010000208.1:0-5528 GCA_047606785.1 Pseudoxanthomonas sp. | reverse complement strand
TCCTATGCCTACATGGACAACATCAACACCAAGAGCACGACCGCTCAGGGTTATCATCCCACCTACGTTCCGGATCAGACGGCAGCTCTTTGGGCGAACTATACGTTCCATGATGGTGCGGCGGCCGGTCTGAGCGTCGGCGGCGGCATCCGCTATAACGGACGCAGCTACGCCAATGCCGACAACTCGATCGAGGTACCCGACTTTACCCTGTTCGACGCGGCTGTTCGGTATGACTTTGGCGAAAAGAACCCGCGATTGAAGGGGCTAAGCCTCGCCGTCAATGCCACAAACCTGTTCGACAAGGAATATGTATCGGCCTGCGCGACAGCCACGAAATGCTTCTACGGTCTCGGGCGGACTGTATTCGGCACCTTGACCTATCGCTGGTGAAGCCCGTGCAGGGAAGGTTCTTTAGATATTGGCGGGCCATCGTCTCATTTCTGCTTGCAGGCTCATTCGTCGGGTCTCTGGCGACCGCCGCGGCCGCGCAGGAATCGATCACGGTGACCGATCTCGCCGGACGCATGGTTGAATTGCACCAGCCGCCGGAGCGATTGGTGCTGGCTGATGGCTTCGTCATCAACGCTTTGAACGTCCTGGAACCGGACCCGGTCAAGATAATGGCTGGCTGGTCGCAAACATTCAAAGCGATTGATCCGGCCAGCTATGCGCGATATCGCAGGAAATTTCCCGCGATCGACGCCGTGCCGACGATCGGGGAGATCGGTGCGGGAGGCGTCTCGCTCGAGCAGATCGTTGCGCTGCGCCCCGACCTCATCATCCTGCCGCTCGAGCTATCGGCCAGCGATAAGCTCGTGCAGCGGCTTGAGGCCTTCAAGATCCCTGTCATCTTCGTCGACTTCTTCAATGACCCGATGAATGACACCGTTCCCAGTCTCAGAATCCTAGGGGAGATATTGCAGCGGCAGGAGAAGGCCGAAGCCTTTATCGCCTTTTATGAAGACCACATGCGAAAGCTTCGGGAGAACGATCCGAATAGGCGAACCGCTCCCAAAGTGCTGCTTCAAGCTCATGCCGGGATCTGGAAATGCTGCTGGTCACCGGGCAAGGCAAGCCTCGGCGCTTATATCACCCTTGGCGGTGGTCTGAACATCGGAGCCGACCCGCTTCCCGCTCATGGCGGCTGGCTCAGCCGCGAATATGTGATCGCCGCAAACCCGGATGTCTATATTGCCACCGGCCGCCCAGAAAATGGCGCCAACGGCGGACTTGCGATTGGTCCCGGTGTTTCGACGATGGAAGCAAAGCGATCGTTGAGGACGCTCGCAAGCGCCGACGATCTGAGAACATCGAGCGCGGTCCGAGAAAACCAAGTGTACGGCCTGTGGAATTTCTTTCTCGACACGCCCGCAAATATCGTCGCGGCCGAGGTGATCGCCAAGTGGATCGATCCAGAGGGATTTCGCGATATCGATCCCGATGCGACATTGACGGCGTTGAATGGTTTTCTGGCCGTGCCGATGGAGGGAACCTACTGGACGAGCATGGAGAATACGCCCGTTGGCAAGTGAGATCATCCCAACCACGAAGCAGACTATTCAGCTGGATCATCTTTCCAACGAAGCGCTGGCCACCCTCGAAGGCCATCAGCGTCTCGCACGGCGAAAAATCCTTGTCCTTGTCTTTCTTGTCGTCGTGGCGATCGCCGCCTTCTGCATCGATATCGCCACCGGGCCTGCAGGACTGTCGGCCGGCGCGGTCATGCATGAATTATTGCTTCCCAACGCCGACGACTCGCCGCTGGGGATGATCGTCTGGGAGGTGCGAATGCCCCAGGCCATCATGGCGCTGCTGGTCGGCATGTCGCTTTCGCTGGCGGGCGCCGAACTACAGACCGTGCTCAGCAATCCGCTGGCAAGCCCTTTCACCATCGGCGCCGCTTCGGCTGCCTCATTCGGAGCATCGATCGTTATCGTCTCAGGGTTAACTGTCTTTGGCATTGCGCAGGTATGGCTCATTCCAGCTAGTTCGTTCCTCTTCGCCTTTGGAGCGGCAATGCTCGTCTGGGCTGTGTCGCGATCGCAGCGTTCAGGCGCCGACCGGGTGGTACTGTTAGGAATTGGGCTAACTTTCGCCTTCCAGGCGCTGACGGCCATTATCCAGTTCTTTGCATCTGCGACAGCACTGCAACAGATTGTCTTCTGGACAATGGGCAGCCTTGCTCAATCGAGCTGGGACCAGGTTACCGTTCTCGCTTTGGCTGTTCTGGTCGTACTGCCGTTTTCGTTTGCTTCCGCCTGGCGGCTGACCGCATTGGGACTTGGTGAAGAAAGAGCGAGAAGTTTCGGGATAGATACGACGCATGCCAGGCTGGCATCGCTGCTTCGGGCCATTTTGCTGACAGCGACAGCGATGTGCTTCGTCGGCACGATCGGATTCGTTGGACTTGTCGGTCCCCATATCACGCGCCTGCTGATCGGCGAGGATTCAAGGTTCTTGTTGCCTGGCGCGCTGTTCACCGGCGCTGCCGTCATGTCGCTGGCATCTATTGCCAGTAAAATGGTGATCCCCGGCGCACTTCTTCCGATCGGCGTGGTAACGGCCATAATCGGCTTGCCGATCTTCTTCCTCCTCGTCTTTCGTCGACAGGAGGTCTCGTGAAGGACGGCTGCACTCTCAGCATATCCAATTTTTCCGCCTGGTATCAGTCGCGCACGGTGGTCGATGGACTATCGCTTCCATCGATCCAGGCAGGAAAGGTCGTCGCGCTTGTCGGACCAAACGGCGCGGGAAAGTCGACATTATTGCGGGCGCTTGCGGGTCTCATTCCAGCGAAAGGGTCTGCCAGGCTCGGCCCACTGGAGTTGATCGGGTGTTCGGCCGGCGAGCGCGCGAACCGCGTAGGCTTTATGCCACAGGGCTTTCCAGCCCATAGCTCTCTCACCGTCCTGGAGAGCGTGATCGTCGCTTTCCGTGCCATGCCACGCAGCACAGACCTTGATCACGACCGTAGAGTCACGGGCCTTCGGGCGCTTTCGGTGCTTGACAGGATTGGAATTGCTCACCTCGGCCTCAGACCATTGGATCAGCTTTCCGGTGGTCAGCGGCAGTTGGCAAGTCTCGCGCAGGCCATCGTCCGGGACCCGTTATTGCTTTTGCTCGACGAGCCAACAAGTGCGCTTGATCTTCGGCATCAGGTCGAAGTCATGGAGTTGCTGCGGTCTTTGGCTGGCGAAGGCCGGATCGTTATCGTCGTTTTGCACGACCTCACGCTCGCCGCCCGGTGGGCGGACGACATCGTATTGCTTGATCACGGTAAGGTGCACGCATCCGGTTCACCTAATAGCGCGATAACATCGGGAACGCTCGCTTCCGTCTATGGTGTCAGGGCGCGAGTAGAAGCCGATCCGCTGGCCGGACTTCGCATCACTGTCGATGGCACGACTGACGCTTCGGATACCGGGGGGTCGCATCCGGCGTCGCGAGGGGGAAGGAAATGGAGAAAATGAACACATTTGTTTCTAAGGCAGTGATCCCGATGCGGCGGCCGCAACATATGCTTTCGGTCGTATGCCAGCACTTCGCGGAGGAAGAAGTGGTTGTAACATGGACGGAAACACGTGGCGATGCCCGGTTTCCCTTTGGATGTGGACTGTTCGAGGCAGAGGCGACGTATCTTCTGGTCCAGGCGGAGGCAGAAGATATTCCTGGCTTGCTTCGCCTCAAGAACATTCTGGCCATGCATCTGGAAGAGCTGGCGCCGGAGGAGCCGCCGGAGATCGTCTGGACGGGCGACGGATGCGACGTGACAGAACTGCCCAATCTGCGGATTATGCGCGTGGCGCGCACGACGGCGCTGACACCGCAGATGCGGCGAATCACTCTATCGGGTGACGATCTCGCGCGCTTCGCCTCTGGAGGCCACCATGTGAAGGTCTTGGTGCCGCCGGAAGGGGTCGCCACGCCGGAATGGCCGATAGCCGGGCGCAATGGGCGGCCACAATGGCCATCTGAAGACCGGCGTCCAATTATGCGAACTTACACTATCAGACGTATCGACGTTCCTGCGGGAGAGATGGATATCGACTTCGTCCTTCACGGCGATGACGGCATCGCGTCGCGATGGGCAGCGGCTGCCCGTGAAGGAGATGTGGTCGGCATCATGGGCCCTGGCGGGATGTCGGTGCGCGAAGCAGACTGGTATTTGTTGGCGGGTGACATGACGGCGCTTCCGGTTATTTCTCGTCTACTGGAAGAGCTACCGCCTACTAAGCGTGGCGTTGCCCTGATCGAGATCCCTGCCGCCTCGGAGGCGCAGAAGATCAAATCAGTCACAAAGATTGAACTCCGCTATCTGCATTCCGCTTATCCTGAATCTGGGAATACCACTGCGCTCGAAGAGGCCGTCAAAGCCATCGTCTTTCCCGACGATATGAAATCCTTTGTGTTCGTGGGAGCCGAAACTTCAGTCGCCCGGCGGCTTCGTAGCTATCTGCGTCAGGAATGCGGCCTCGACCGTTCGCAACATCTCTGCGCTGCCTACTGGCGGCTTGGACGCCGAGAGGGCGAGGGTTCCGCAAAAGAACATGATTGAAGGAGAACGGCGGTGATGGTTCAAAGGTCGCAAGGCATCATGGCCGAGACATTACGTTTGCTTCGGCCATTCACGGCTCTGGGCCTTTTCGGCGCCTGCACCGGTGTGGTGAGCGGACTAGCGACGGCATGGCTTCTCGCTGTCATCAACGACGAACTTCACCGTCCAGCAGACTTTGGCTGGCAGTCCGCATTCGGCTTTGCCGCCTTGTGTGCCTTGAGCGTGGGTGGCACCGCGATTGCCGGCTCCATCAATAGCATCGTCGGACAAAAACTCATCGCCTCGCTGCGAAAGGATATATCGGCGCGTATCCTCCAGGCTCCGATCGCTACTCTCGAGGCTAGTCGTCCCCACCGTCTGATGGCTGTATTGACCGGAGACGTCGACACCGTCAGCGTGTTCACATTCAACATGTCCGGCTATGCGATCGCCCTGGCAATCACGATCGGCGGCTTCGCTTATTTGTGGATCCTTTCCGCCGTTGTCTTCGTCCTAGCCGTCGCGGCCCTGCTGCTCGGCGTGGTAATCAACATCGTGGCAAAACGCGGATGGATTCGCGACTATGAAAACGTGCGTAACGCCCAGGATGAATTGCACAAGCAGTACCGGGCGATCACCGATGGAGCGAAGGAACTCAAGATCAGTCTCCCACGTCGTGTTCGTATACACGGCGTTCTGCTGACCGGGGCGGCAGATCGTATCGCCACATTTAAAAGCCGAGCAATGCGCCTGTTCTGGATCGCGGATGCCGCCGGTTCCGGGATCTTCTTCATCATCATCGGAATGCTTCTCGCCTGGAAAGGCCTATTCGCCATTAATGGCAGCGCCATCAGCGGCGCTGTCATCGTTCTGCTTTATCTCAAGGGGCCTGTGGCTCAGCTTGCTGCCGCTTTGCCGGCCTTCGATCAAGCCCGAATCTCTTTTCGGCGGATCGCCGAACTTTCCATCAGTCTCGCAGAGCACGAGCCAG
>JASGEB010000207.1:0-5355 GCA_047606785.1 Pseudoxanthomonas sp. | reverse complement strand
CGGCGCCGTGGCCGCCGCGCGCGCCGGTGCGCCAGTGCACGGCGGCGGCGACCCAGGGATGCACGTCGGCCGGCGCCACCGCCAGCCCGACTTCGCGCAGCACGGTCAGGTCCGGCAGGTCGTCGCCCATGAACATGACCTCGTCCAGGCCGTGCCCGGCGCCCGCGCACAGGCCGCGCACGCAGGCCAGCTTGTCCCGCACGCCCTGGTGCACGTCGATGCGCAGTTCGGCGCCGCGGTGGGCGACCACGCCGCCCTGGCGGGCGGTGACCAGCGCCACCTGCAGGCCGGCGCGGCGCAGCAGCACCAGGCCCAGGCCGTCGCGCACGTGGAAGGTCTTGCCCTCGCGGCCGTCGGCGTCGAGGAACAGGCCGCCGTCGGTCAGAGTCCCGTCCACGTCGAAACAGGCCAGGCGCACGCGGCGGGCGCGGGCGAGCAGGGCGTCGGTGACGTCGTGGAGGTGGGAATGGGGCATCGTCGAGGTCCGGCTCCTTGGGCGGCGAACTGCCGCTTACACCACGCGCGCGCGCAACAGGTCGTGAACGTTGAGGGCACCGACCACCCGGCCGTCGCCGTCGATCACCACCAGGCCGCTGCCGATGTTGCGCGTCTCCAGCAGACGCGCGCCCTCGCTGGCCAGCGCGCGTGGGCCGATGGTCACCGGCGTGCGCGTCATCAGCTGCACGATCGGGGTATTGCGCACGTCCAGGCTGGCGTTGTCCAGGGCGCGGCGCAGGTCGCCGTCGGTGAAGATGCCGGCCAGGCGGCCGTCGCCGTCGACCACCGCGGTCAGGCCCAGGCGCTTGCGGCTCATCTCCACCAGCGCCTGCGCCAGGGTGGCCTCGACCGGCACCTGCGGGATCTCTTCGCCGATGTGCATGACGTCCTCGATGTGCACCAGCAGGCGCCGGCCCAGGCTGCCGGCCGGGTGCGAGCGGGCGAAGTCGTCGGAGGTGAAGCCGCGCGCCTCCAGCAGCGCCACCGCCAGCGCGTCGCCCACCGCCAGCGAGGCGGTGGTGGAGCTGGTCGGCGCCAGGTGCAGCGGGCAGGCCTCGGCCGGCACGCTCACGTCCAGGTGCACCTCCGCCGCGCGCGCCAGGGTCGAGTCCGGCCGGCCGGTCATCGCGATCAAGGCATTGCCCTGGCGCTTGAGCACCGGCAGCAGGGTCAGGATCTCGTCCGATTCGCCCGAATAGGACAGTGCCAGCACCACGTCGGCGTCGGTGATCATGCCCAGGTCGCCGTGGCCGGCCTCGCCGGGATGCACGTAGAAGGCCGGGGTGCCGGTCGAGGCCAGGGTGGCGGCGATCTTGCGGGCGATGTGGCCGGACTTGCCCATCCCGGTGGCCACCACCCGCCCGCGTCCGTCCAGGATCAATCGGCAGGCGGCCGCGAACGGCCCGTCGATGCGATGCGCCAGCGCCTGCAGGGCCTGGATCTCCACGCCGATGGCGCGCCGGCCGCTGGCGATGAGGGCGGCATCGTCGGTGGCAATGTCGTGCTGCGCGGGTGGAGGCATGGGCGAAGGGTGGCGACGGCGTAGAATGACCGGCCATTCTAGAAGGAAGCCCGGTTGGACGCCGCAACCCTCCGTGAACTCATCCAGGCCGGCCTGCCCGGCGCCCGCGTCCAGGTCGAAGGCGACGACGGCGTGCACTTCGAGGCGCGGGTGGTCAGCGAGGCCTTCCGCGGCAAGCTGCCGCTGGCCCGCCACCGCATGGTCTACGCCACCCTCGGCGAGCGCATGGGCGGGGCCATCCACGCCCTGCAGCTGCAGACGCTGACACCTGAGGAAGCTGGGACCCGGGACCCGGGACCCGGGACCCGGAAAAGCCAAGGCTAGGCGCCACCCTCGCTCTTGCTTGATTCTCCCCCGGTCCCCGGTCCCCGGTCCCCGGTCCCCGGTCCCCGGTCCCGGCCCTCCCATTCCCGATTCCCAGCCATCCTCATGCAGAAAATCATCGTCACCGGCGGCAACGCCCTCCACGGCGAGGTCGCCATCTCCGGCGCCAAGAACGCGGTCCTGCCGATCCTGTGCGCCACCCTGCTGGCCGACGGGCCGGTGGAGGTGTCCAACGTGCCACACCTGCACGACGTGCTGACCACCACCAAGCTGCTGGCCGAGCTGGGCGCCGGCATCACCGTCGACGAGGGCACGCTGGCCAAGGGACGCACGGTGGTGGTCGATCCGAGCGGCGTCGACCAGCACGTGGCGCCGTACGAACTGGTGCGCACCATGCGCGCCTCGATCCTGGTGCTCGGCCCGCTGCTGGCCCGCCACGGCGCGGCCGAGGTGTCGCTGCCGGGCGGCTGCGCGATCGGCTCGCGGCCGGTCGACCAGCACATCAAGGGCCTGCAGGCGCTGGGCGCGGAGATCGCTGTCGAGAACGGCTACATCAAGGCCTCCGTGCCGGGGCGGCTGCAGGGCGGCCACTACACCTTCGACATGGTCAGCGTCACCGGCACCGAGAACGTGCTGATGGCCGCCACCCTGGCCGAGGGCACCAGCGTGCTGGACAACGCGGCGATGGAGCCGGAGGTGGTGGACTTGGCCGAGTGCCTGGCCGCGCTGGGCGCGCGCATCGAGGGCGCCGGCACCCCGCGGATCACCGTGCACGGCGTCGAGCGCCTGGCCGGCGGCCACCACCGGGTGCTGCCGGACCGCATCGAGACCGGCACCTTCCTGGTCGCCGCGGCGATGACCGGCGGCCGCATCATCGCCCGCGGCGCGCGTGCCGACACCCTGCGGGCGGTGCTCGACAAGCTGGTCGAGGCCGGCGCGCAGGTGTCCTGCACGGGCGACAGCATCAGCCTGGACATGCACGGCCGGCGGCCGCGGGCGGTGAGCCTGACCACCGCGCCGTACCCGGCGTTCCCGACCGACATGCAGGCCCAGTTCATGGCCCTCAACTGCGTGGCCGATGGGGTGGGTGTGATCAACGAGACGATCTTCGAGAACCGCTTCATGCACGTCGACGAACTGCTGCGGCTGGGTGCGGACATCCGTGTCGAAGGCCACACCGCGATCGTGCGCGGCGCCGAGCAACTGTCCGGCGCGCCGGTGATGGCCACCGACCTGCGCGCCTCGGCGTCGCTGATCCTGGCCGGACTGGTGGCGCAGGGCGAGACCACCATCGACCGCATCTACCACCTGGACCGCGGCTACGAGAACATCGAGGAGAAGCTGGGCGCGCTGGGCGCCCGCATCCGCAGGGTGTCGTGAATGGGGCCGGCGGCCGCTGCGGTCGCCGGTCGGGAGTGTTTCCAAGACTGGGCCGACGGCGCCGGCGCGTTCCACCGGAATTTCTTCCTGCTGCTCAACTTCGCCATCGGCGGCGACTGGCCCGGCTTCGCCGTCGACGAAAGCCGACTGCCGGCGAAGATGTACGTCGTGGACTACGTGCGCGTCTACGCGGACGACCCTGGGCAAGGCTGACGGCGGCGCTTACACTCGCCGCGGCGATGGTCGCCGCCGGCACAGGATTGTTCGATCGCATGCACGTTTTCGTTCCCCGTTGCGCCGACGCCGTCCCCGCGGAACCGGGGCCGTGAGCGGCTGGCGCGCGCGTCTGCGGCTGTCGCCGCGCCGGCGCGCGGTGCTGGCGCTGCTGCTGGCGGTGCTGGCCGTGCTGGCGTGGATGGGCTGGGTCGGCACCGCCGGCATCGTCGGCACGCCGGCGCGGTCGATGGACTGGAACGGCGACGGCGTGGTCACCCGCGGCGAGATCCTGCAGGGCTTCTTCTCGGTGGTGGTGGTGACCAGCCACGACGGCAACCGCGAGTGCCGCAGCTACCAGTGGCGGGCCAGCGGCGAGCAGATCCGGGTCGAATGCACGACCAAGGTCGCGCCGTAGCGGCAACGGTCTACGTTTCTGCCGTTAATTTACCGAGGTCAGCGCCAGCTGGATCTCGCCGTCGCTGTCGCTCTGCACGATCCGCGCCGGCACCGGCATGCCGGGCACGATCCAGGCGGTCACCTGCTTGTTGCCGTCGCTGCGGGTGATCTTGGTGGCGGTCTTCTGCTCGCCGGCCACGGTGATGGTCTCCTTGCCGGCCACCTGGTAGCTCATCTGCCGGGCCTTGCCGTTCTCGACCATGCGGTAGTTCAGCGGCCTGCCGGCGGCCACGTCGCGGACGATGGCCAGGTTGACCAGCAGGGCGTCCATGTCGCCGGGCTGCAGCGGCACCGGGCCGGCGCGCTCGGGCTTGACGTCGCCGCTCCAGGTGGCCTGGCCCTTGCCCCAGTCGTAGTTGGCCTGCACCGCCTTGCGCTTGATCAGCAGCGCGCTGACGTCGTTGCTGGCCAGCGGGCGCAGCTGGCCGTTCTTCTCGTCGAAGGTGGTGGACTGCTGCAGGTTGACCACCTGGTTGCGCACGCTCAGGGTGTACTGCCAGCGGCCGTCGGCCTGGCGGGTCAGGTTCATCTGGCCGGTGCCCTGCATGCCCAGGGCGGTGGCCTCATAGGTGGCCTGGAAGGGCTGCAGGGCGGAGGCGGCCAGCGCCGGGGCGGCGGCGGCCGCGGCCAGGGCCAGCGCGGCCAGGCTGCGCGCGGTGGGGGAAAGCCTGGGGGAAAGCCGCAGGGCGATGTTCATGTCATTGCACTCCTTGGTAATCGATCAGGCGCAGGTCGACGGCGTCTTCGCCGTCGTTGCGTTGCAGGATGCGCACCGGCGTGGGCACGCCGGACGCCACCCAGAAGATCTGCTCGTCGTTGCCGTTGCTGCGCGCCACCCGCAGGGCGTCGTAGCTCAGTTCGCCGACCGGCACGATCTCGGTCTGCGCCGACACCGCGTACTGGTACTGGCGGGCGCGGCCATTGTCGACCACGCGGTAGGTCAGCACCTTGCCGGGGGTGGCGTCGCGCATGATAGCCAGGTCCAGCAGCAGCGAACTGAGGTCGCCGTCCTGCAGCGGCACCGGCTCGCGACGCTGCTTCTTGATGTCGCCCTGCCAGCGCGCGCTGTGCGCGTTCCAGTCGTATACCGCGGTCATCGCCTTGCCGCCGAACAGGGCCTTGCGCACGGTACTCTGGCTCAGCGGGCGGTAGCGCTCGCCGTCCAGCACCTGGAACACGGTGCTCTGCTGGATGTTCAGGCGCAACAGGCTGACCACTCCGTGCTCGGCGGTGATCTGCAGATCCAGCCGCCACAGGTCGCCTTCGCCCTTGACTACCTGCAGGATGGCGCTGCCGGCGAGTTTGCCCTTGTACCAGGCCTCGTAGCTGGCCTTGAACGGCGCTACCGGCTGCGGCGCGAAGGCGGGCTCGGCGGCCGCCGGCGCATCCGCGGCGTCCGACGCCGCGGGCTGGGCCGGTGCGCCCGGGGCGGGTACGGCGGAGGTCGGCGGCAGGCTGGT
>JASGEB010000206.1:0-6039 GCA_047606785.1 Pseudoxanthomonas sp. | reverse complement strand
GCTGCCGCGGCGCGGGTGCGATCGCCAGCGGCCACGGCCGGCCACCGCGATCGCCGCGGCCAGGACCAGCGCGGCCGCCGCGACCGAGCCCAGGCGCCAGGCGACAGGCATCGAGGTGAAGGCCAGCAGCGCCTGCTTCCAGCGCATCGCGCGCAACGGATCGTCCCCAGTCCGGAAGGCACGAGTGTAGGCGCGCGCGCGGCGCGGCAACAAGCCGCCTGTGGCCATAGCGTCAAAGCGTTCCATGCAGTTCCCCGCACGTCTCGGTGTGTCTGCACCGCCTTGCCGAGACGCAACCACGCGGATGACGCACTCGAGACGCTCTAGAATGCGCGAGTCCTTCCGGCTGCTCGCATCCCATGATCGAACCTTCCCTGCCGGACTACGAAGCGGTGGCGCAGCAGGCGCGCGCGCTGGCGCTGGCCAGCACCCCGGCCGAACTGCACGGCGGCCTGTGCGGCTGGCTGTGCGGCGGCGGCGGCGGTCCGGACTGGCTGGGGCGGGTGCTGGCCGATCCGGCCGCGCCGGTGCCGCCGGCCGACAGCGCGCTGGACCGGCTGCACCGCGCCACCGCCGCGCAGCTGGAGGACGGCGGCTTCGGCCTGGCCCTGCTGCTGCCGCCGGCCGAGGCGGCGCTGCAGGCGCGCGCCGACGCCCTGCTGGAGTGGTGCCGCGCCTTCCTCGGCGCATTCGGCCTGGCCGCCGGCGCGCAGCCGCCGCTGGGCGAGGACGGCCGCGAGGCGCTGGACGACCTGGCCAAGCTCGCCGGCGCGCGCCCGGAGGCGGGCGAGGGCGAGGAGGACGAACAGGCCCTGGCCGAGATCGAGGAGTTCGTGCGGGTGGCCGCGCTGCTGCTGCACGGCGACTGCGTGATGGCCGCTCGCCACCGCCGCCGCTTCAACTGAACATGGCCGGCGAAGACGACGGCCGGCCGCTGGCCGCGCAGGGCGACAAGCGGCTGAAGGCGGCCGCCGGCATCGGCGCGGCCGAGTTCGCGCGCCGCCGCCGCCAGCTGATGCGCCTGGCCGGGCCGGACGCCATCCTGGTGCTGCCGGCCGCGCCCGAGCGGGTGCGCAGCCACGACACCCACTACCCGTACCGGCAGGACTCGGACTTCTGGTACCTGACCGGCTTCCCCGAGCCGGGCGCGGTGCTGGTGCTGGTCCCCGGCCGCCGCCACGGCGAGGTGGTCCTGTTCAACCGCGACCGCGACCCGCTGCGCGAGCTGTACGACGGCCCGCGCATCGGCCAGCAGGGTGCGGTCGACGGCTACGGCATGGACGACGCCTACCCGATCGACGACATCGACGAGATCCTGCCGGGCCTGCTGGAAGGGCGCTCGCGGGTCTACTACCACTTCGGCCGCGACACCGAGTTCGACCTGAAGCTGATCGGCTGGGTCAACCAGGTGCGCGCACAGGCGCGGCGCGGCGCGCAGCCGCCGCACGAGCTGCTGGAGCTGGGCCACCTGCTGCACGAGCAGCGCCTGTTCAAGTCGAAGGACGAGCTGAAGCTGATGCAGCGCGCCGCCGACATCAGCGTGGAGGCGCACCTGGCGGCGATGCGCGCGGTCGCGCCGGGCGTGCGCGAGTACCAGCTGCAGGCGGTGCTGGAATGCGTGTTCCGCGCCAGCGACGCCTGCCCGGCCTACGCCAGCATCGTCGGCGCCGGCGCCAACGCCTGCATCCTGCACTACGTGGCCAACGCCGCGCCGGCGCGCGCCGGCGAGCTGGTGCTGATCGACGCCGGCGCCGAGTACCGCAACTACGCCGCCGACATCACCCGCACCTTCCCGGTCGACGGCCGCTTCGGCCCGGCCCAGCGCGCCCTGCACGATCTGGTCGGCGCCGCCCAGGCCGCGGCGCTGGCGCAGGCGCGCCCGGGCCTGCCCTACGAGGCTGGCCACGACGCGGCGGTGCAGGTGCTGACCGAGGGCCTGCTGCGCCTGGGCCTGCTCAAGGGCAAGCTGGAAAAGCGCATCGCCGACGGCAGCTACAAGCGCTTCTACCGCCACAAGACCGGCCACTGGCTGGGCCTGGACGTGCACGACGTCGGCGACTACCGCATCGACGGCGATTCGCGCCTGCTCGAGCCGGGCATGGTCTTCACCATCGAGCCGGGCCTGTACGTCTCGCCCGACGACACCAGCGTGGAGCCGAAGTGGCGCGGGATCGGCATCCGCACCGAGGACGACGTGGCGATCACCGCCGACGGCCAGCGGGTACTGACCGCTGCGCTGCCGCGTTCAGCGGAAGAAATCGAGGACGCGATGGCGGGGCGCGGATGAGCGGGCAGGCCCCGGGAGCGCCGTCGGCGATCCCGCCGGTATGCAAGCTGCTGGTGATCGGCAGCAGCGGCGCCGGCAAGTCCACCTTGGCGCGACGCATTGCCGAACTTACCGGGCTGCCGTTGATCCATCTGGATGCCCTGTACTGGTCGCCGGGTTGGCAGGTGCCCGAGCGTGCGCAGTGGCGGGCGCAGGTCGCCGAACTGGTCGAGCGGCCGGCGTGGGTGATGGACGGCAACTATGGCGACACCCTGCCGATGCGGCTGGCGGCGTGCGATGCGGTGGTGTTCCTGGATCTGCAGCGGTGGCGTTGCCTGTGGCGGATCGTGCGCCGCCGGGTCCAGTTCCATGGGCGCGGTCGTCCGGACATGGGCCCAGGCTGCCCGGAGCGCCTGAGCTGGGCCCTGGTCCGCTTCGTGCTGGGCTACCGCCGCACGCGCCGGCCGGGGATCCTTCGACAGCTGGCGCTCGCCCGGTCGCAGGGCAAGGCGGTGTTCGTGCTGTCCCGTCCCGGCCAGGTGGAACGGTTCGTGCAGGCCCTGCCCGTGCCTGCGGGCAACGCGCTGGAAGTCAGCCCGCCGCCGTGGACGCCTGGCGGGTGAGGTTCTCCGGTTCGCCGTCGGTGCACACCACGTCGTCCTCGATGCGGATGCCGCCATAGGGGCGGAACCGCTCGACCCGCTTCCAGTCCACGCTGGCGGCCAGGCCCTTGGCCTTGAGTTCGTCCAGCAGCAGGTCGATGAAGTACAGGCCCGGCTCGATGGTCACCACCATGCCCGGTTCCAGCACCCGGGTCATGCGCAGGTAGGGGTGGCCGGGCGGGCGTTCGATGCGGCCGCCGCGGTCGTCGGCGGCGAAGCCGGCCACGTCGTGCACCTGCAGGCCGATCGGGTGGCCCAGGCCGTGCGGGAAGAACGCCGCGCTGACACCGGTGGCCAGCGCCGCCTCCGGCGAGGCGGTGATCACGCCGAACTCGCCCAGCACGCCCATCAGCGCCAGGTGAGCGTCGATGTGCAGCTGCTTGTAGTCCACCCCGGCGCGCACCTGCGCGGCCAGGCCGCGCTGGGCGGCATCGACCGCGTCGATCAGCGCCTGGAACTCGCCGCCGGTGTCGGCGGCGTAGGTGCGGGTGATGTCGGCGGCGTAGCCGCAGGCGCTGGCGCCGGCGTCGATCAGGAAGCTGTGCACGGGCGCCGGCGGGGTGCGGCCCAGGTCGGTGTAGTGCAGCACCGCGGCGTGCTCGTTGAGGGCGACGATGTTGCCGTAGGGCAGGTCGTTGGCGTCCTGGCCGGCGGCGGCGCAGTAGGCCATGTGGATGTCGAACTCGCTGGCGCCGTTGCGGAAGGCGGCCTCGGCGGCGCGGTGCGCGCGCAGGGCGATCGGCTGGGCCTGGCGCATCAGCGCCAGCTCGTAGGGGGTCTTGTACGCGCGCTGGTACTCCAGGCAGTCGACCACCGCCCTGGGGTTGTTCGGCACGAACGCGCCCAGCGCGCTGCCGGCCTCGCCCAGGATCGCGCAGCGCGCCGGCTCGGCCGGCAGCAGCGGCAGGGCGTCTTCGGGCTCGCGGATCACCTCCACGTCGAAATGCTCCAGCCACCAGCCCGAAGGCGCGGCCGGCACCGCGTGCCAGTAGTCGCGTGGCTGGTGGTAGGCCAGGCGCGGGCGCCGGCCGGGGGTGAACACCAGCCAGCTGTCGGTGAGCCGGGTCAGCGGCAGCCAGGCCTTGAACTGCGGGTTGATGGCGAATGGATAGTCGCGGTCGTCGAACAGCTGGTAGTGCAGCCGCCCGCTGGGCACCAGCAGGTGGTCGAAGCCGCCGCGCTGCAGGGCCTGCGCTGCGCGTTCGGCCATGGCCTGCAGGTGGGCGGCGTAGAGCGGGGCGGGGTCGGTGCTGCGCATGGCGGCGGCTCGGGCGGACGGGGCCGGCCATTCTGCCGCAAGCGCCGGCGCGGCGATGCCGGGGCGGGAGCGCACCGCCGGGGCGCGATGATGCTTTTGCGCGAAAGCCCGATCGCGCCACTGCGGTGCGTTCCTACGCGCGCGCGGCGCCGGCGGCCACCCAGTCGCGGATCGCCTGCTGCTGGGCCGCGTCGATGGTGAGGAAGCGCAGGCCGGCGAAGGCCTGCCCGGGCGCATTGGCGCGGCCCATCCAGACCACGTGCACGCCGACGTCGATGACGGTTTCGCGGCGCCCGTCCGTGCCCGGCAGCACGAACTGCAGCTGGTACAGCGCGTCCTCGACCAGCGGCTGGCTGGCCACCAGCAGCATGCCGCTCTCGCTGAGGTTGCCGACCCGGCCCAGCGGCTGGCCGGTCATCACGTCGGCCACCGGCATCGGCGTGGTCGCCGGGCGGCGTGGTGCGCGTTGCGCTGCACGGGTGTTCATGGCGCCGTCCCGGCCAGGCTGCGCAGCGCGTTGAGGGTGGCGTTCCAGGCGCGGTCGATCAGGCGGCCGCGGTCCTCGGTGACTACCCGCGCCTGGCCGCGCGCCAGCAGCCGCGCCAGGTTGTCCAGGGTGTGCTCGCCGACCTTGTGGCCGCGCTGGTTGACGAATAGGGCGTTGCCGCTGACCGGGTTGAACCAGGACAGGCGCTGGCGCACCAGGTCGCCCTGCTGGTTGCTGGTGAACTCGAACCAGGTGCCGAACGGCAGCAGCCGGACCTGCTCGAAGCACTGCTGCTCGGCCGGCGTGCGCGGCGGCGGTTCCGGCTTCCTGGCCGGCTCGGGCCGTTCACGCGCGCGCGCCTGCAGGCGCGCGGCGACCTCGCGGCTTTCCGGCCGGTCCTCGATCTGCGCCTCGCCGGCCAGGCGGCGGGCGATGACCTGGGCTTCGTCGCTGTGGTAGCCGACCTCGGTCAGCGCCTGGCCGATGCGCGGCGCCAGCGCGCGGTCGGCCGGTGCGTCCGCGCCGGCCACGTGGTGGGCGATGTCGCGGGTCAGGCTGGCGACCGCCTCCCATTCGGGCGAGTCCTCGCCGCTGCGCAGCTGGGTCAGGGTCAGCACGTCGGCCCAGGCCTGGTCGAGCAGGGCGGCCACGAACGGCGGTGCCGCGTGGCCCTGCAGGGCTTCGGCGATGGTGTCGGCGGCGCGGCGCTTGGCCTGCTCCAGCCGGTCCCTGCCGCGCGCGGCCTCGACATGGCGTCGCTCGCTGACCTCGGCGCGCCGGGCCAGTGCCTGGAAGTGCTCCTGCACCTCCTGGTTGGCCTGTTCGAACACCTGCTCCTGGCCGCGGTAGTCGGCCAGTACCTTGTCCACGGCCCGGTGCAGCTTCTGCACCAGCACCGGGTCGACCTCGTCCTCGCCCAGCCAGGTGGCGCCGGATTCGGCCACCGAATTGAGCAGCTCGCGCGCCGGGTGGCGGGAGCGCAGGAAGAACTCGCGGTCGGCCAGCGCCGCCTGCACCACTGGCACCTGCAGGCGCGCGAGCAGGCCGGTGGCCGGGGCGGTGCTGCGCACCTCGCGGCCGATCTCGTGGTAGAGCAGGTCGAGCAGCTCGAAGGTGTCCTCGTCCTCCGGCGCCAGCCGCGCCTGCGCGCCGTGCTGCTGGCGCAGCCGCTCCAGCAGCCGCTCGCGCACGCCGGCCAGCGACATCGACGCATCGCCGCCGGTGGCGGCCGGCACCTGCTCCTGCAGGGCCTGCAGCGCACCCAGCACCTGGCCGGTGGCGACGGGGGCCGTGCCTGCCTGGGCCGCCGGCGTGGGCGCGGCGGCCTGGCCGGCCGCGGCCATGCCGTTGGCGGCGGCTTGGCCGG
>JASGEB010000205.1:0-31602 GCA_047606785.1 Pseudoxanthomonas sp. | reverse complement strand
GGCGGCGAGTCGGACATGGATGTCCGACCGAGCCGAGGAGCATTCCCACCGGGGGCTGCGCATGTTTCCGAAGCCGGCGCGCGCCGACAGCCAGGAACTTCCGTTTCCCGCAGATGGGAGAAGAACCACAAAAAAACGCCGCGTCGCAGACGCGGCGTTCGGAGCGGCGAAGGCTGCGGATCAGTCCGCGTCGGCTTCCAGCAGCTCGGCGTAGTCGTCCGGGCCGAGCAGTTCGTTGAGCTCGTCCGGCTCGCCGGCCTCGACCACGAACAGCCAGCCTTCACCGTAGGCGTCCTCGTTGATGGTCTCCGGCTTGTCGGTCAGCGCCTCATTGACCGCCACCACCGTGCCGGACACCGGCGCGTAGACGTCCGAGGCGGCCTTCACCGATTCGACCACCGCCACCGCGTTGCCGGCCTGGACACTGTCGCCGACGCTGGGCAGTTCGACGTAGACCAGGTCGCCGAGCAGACCCTGGGCATGGTCGGAAATGCCGACGGTGACGCGGCCGTCGCCCTCGGCGCGGGCCCACTCGTGGGACTTGAGGAACTTGAGGTCGCCGGGGATCTCGCTCATGGCTGGCTCCGATGCAATGCGATGGGGATGGGACGTGGCGACAGTGTAGCCAAGGGTCATACGGCATGCCGGCCCGGCGGCCGCCGACACGGTCACGGCACGGGCACCAGGCTGGCTCCTTCGCGCACGAACGGGAACTTCACCACCCGCACCGGCGCCTGACGGCCGCGGATGTCCACGCTCACCGCGCCGGGCTCGCCGGCCGGCACACGCGCGAAGGCGATCGCCTTGCCCAGGGTCGGCGAGAAGGTGCCGGACAGGATCTCGCCCTCGCCCTGCGCGGTGAGCACCTTCTGGCCATGGCGCAGCACGCCCTTGTCGTCCATCACCAGGCCGATCAGCTGACGCGGCGCGCCGTCGCGCTGCTGCGCCTCCAGCACAGGCCGGCCGATGAAGTCGCGGCCCTCGTCCAGCGCCACCGTCCAGCCCATCGCCGCTTCGTACGGGGTGGTGCTCTCGTCCATGTCCTGGCCGTACAAGTTCATGCCGGCCTCCAGGCGCAGGGTGTCGCGCGCGCCCAGGCCGGCCGGCCGCACACCGGCCGCGAGCAGCGCCTGCCACAGCGCCGGCGCGCGTTCGGCCGGCAGCACGATCTCGAAGCCGTCCTCGCCGGTGTAGCCGGTGCGCGCCAGGAACAGCGACGCGCCGTCGACCGTGGTCACTTCGGCGGCGGCGAAGCGGCCCAGCTTCTGCGCCGCGGCGCGGTCGCCCTCGGCCAGCAAGGCGATCACCTTGGCGCGCGCGTTCGGGCCTTGCACCGCGATCATCGCCAGTTCCGGGCGCTCGCCGACCTGCACGTCGAAAGCGGCGGCCTGCGCGTCGATCCAGGCCAGGTCCTTGGCGCGGGTGGCGGCGTTGACCACCAACCGGAACCAGTCTTCGCCCATGAAGTACACGATCAGGTCGTCGATCACCCCGCCGCGCTCGTCGAGCATGGCGGTGTACAGCGCCTTGCCCCGCACTTTCAGCTTGTCCACCGAGTTGGCCAGCAGCCGGCGCAGAAACTCGCGCGTGCGCGGCCCGCGCAGGTCGACCACGGTCATGTGGCTGACGTCGAACATGCCGGCGTCGCGGCGCACCGCGTGGTGCTCCTCGATCTGCGAGCCGTAGCTGATCGGCATGTCCCAGCCGCCGAAGTCGACCATGCGCGCGCCCAGGGCGCGGTGGCTGTCGTTGAGGATGGTCTTGCGGATCATGGCGACACCTGTCTATAAGGCAGCCGCCATTATCGCCGAAGCCTGGCCTGCGCCCGGCCGCTACTCGGCCTGCACCTTCAGGGTCATGCCGTCGGTGGCGACGATCCGCACCGCCGCGCCGGCCGGCAGGTCCGGCCCCTCCACCGTCCAGTAGGTGTCGGCGATCTGCACCCGGCCGCGGCCGCGCACGATGGCCTGGTCGAGCACCGCGGTCTGGCCGACCAGCTGGTCGGCACGGCGGTTGAGCAGCGGCTTGTCGCTGGGGCGGGCGTGGCCGCGGTACCAGCGCGCGTAGGCGAACAGCGAGACGAAGGCGAAGCCGGCGAACAGCAACGCCTGCGGCAGCACCCCCAGCCCCGGCGCCACCAGCATCAGCAGCGCCATCGCCGCCGCGGCGAAGCCCAGCCACATCATCGACGCGCCCGGCAGCAGCGCCTCGGCGGCGAACAGCGCCAGCGCCAGCAGCCACCAGAACGCCATCCGCCATGCCATCGGCGTCAACCCGGATTGCGCGGCGGCAGCGGCGGCGCGGCCTGCTCGCCCAGCGCCTGCTTGGCCAGCTGGGCGATGCCGCCGAGCGAGCCGATCATGCCGCTGGCCTCCATCGGCATCAGCACGAACTTCTGGTTGGGCGCGGTGGCCAGCTGCTTGAACGCCTCCACGTACTTCTGCGCCACGAAGTAGTTGATCGCCTGCACGTCGCCCTCGGCGATGGCCTGCGAGACCAGGGTGGTGGCCTTGGCCTCCGCCTCGGCCAGGCGCTCGCGCGCCTCGGCCTCGCGGTAGGCCGCCTCGCGCTTGCCCTCGGCCTCCAGGATCGCGCTCTGCTTCTCGCCCTCGGCGCGCAGGATCTCCGAGGCGCGCGCGCCCTCGGCTTCCAGGATCGAGGCGCGCTTGTCGCGCTCGGCCTTCATCTGCCGGGCCATCGCGTCGACCAGGTCGCGCGGCGGCTGGATGTCCTTGATCTCGATGCGGTTGACCTTCACCCCCCACGGGCTGGTGGCGTGGTCGACCACGCCCAGCAGCTTGGCATTGATGGTCTCGCGCTGGCTCAGCGACTCGTCCAGGTCCATCGAGCCGATCACGGTGCGGATGTTGGTCTGCACCAGCGCGATCATCGCCTGGTCCAGGCTGGACACCTCGTAGGCGGCCTTGGCCGCGTCCAGCACCTGGAAGAACACCACCCCGTCGACCTTGACCACCGCGTTGTCCTTGGTGATGACGTCCTGGCTGGGCACCTCGAACACCTGCTCCATCATGTTGACCTTGCGGCCGATGCCCTGCATGTACGGGATCAGGATGTGCAGGCCCGGAGTCAGGGTGGTGGTGTACTTGCCGAACTGCTCGACGGTGTACTCGTAGCCCTGCGGGATCACCCGCACGCCCTTGAACAGGGTGACCACCACGAACACGACCACCACGGCCGCCAGCAGCATCCCGATTCCCATCGCCCACTCCCCATGCGCGGCGCCCCGCAGGCGCCTTCGCGGCGATTATAGACAGGCCGGTCGCCGCGGCCGGCGCAGCGCAACACTCGCGACTGCGGCGCCGGTTCGACTCATGGCTCGAACGACGCGTGGATCCTCGTGCCATTCAGTTCAACGGCCCGAGCACGGCGACAGGGCCGCGCGCCGGAGCGGGCGCGGCTCATGCTCGCGGCTTGGCGGCAAGACGCAAGGAAACCTCGGCGCCGGCGTCGCGGCCGGCGGCCGCCAGCGCGTCGGCGCGACGCGACGCCAGCGCGCAGCAGCAATCGTCCCAGGGCGCCAGCTCGGCCCGCTCGCCGCGGGCGATGTCCTCGGCGGCGGCGGCCGCCAGTGGCGACAGCATCGCCGGCGCCGCCGCCAGCATCGTCCCGCCCGGCCGCCAGGGCAGCGCGTGCAGGTGCAGGGCGCAGGCGCGCCAGCGCTCGCCGGACAGGCGGCGCGCCAGGTGCCGCCACAGTCGCTCGGCCACGCCGGCGTGCTCGTCCGGGATCGGATCGCAGGGCAGCGAGGCGGCCAGCCGCTCCCAGGCCAGGAAGTCGGTTTCCGGCAGCAGGTGCAACTGCCAGCACGGCCGCCCTTCGGCGTCCAGGAACAGCAGCCGCTCGCGCAGGCCGTCGCTGTCCACGCCACGCTGCACCACGGCCAGGTGAGCGTGGCGCCAGCCGGCCAGTTCGCCGCCCTGGTGCGGGCGGTACAGGCACAGCACCGTGCCCAGCCCGGCCAGGTGCAATGCCGGCGGCAGGCGGGCGGCGACGGCGGGAGCGGGCATCACGATGGCTGGAGCCATGGCACTCCTCCAATGGCGGATCGGCCGAGGTGCGGCGGCCAAGGCAGGCGTCCATAGCCGTGCTCCGGAGAGCGAGGAAGGGCCCTGGGAACGCGAACGACCCCGCGACCGGGCAGACCCGGCCCGCACGGCGTGCGAGTGCGCCGGCCGGATACCACGTCGGTACCGCCCGCTCCCTGCAAGCCGGGCCGGCGGACCGGCGCGGCCGGCGGGAACCGATCGGCCGGCACACGGGCGGAAAGAGACGATCGCCGCCGGGACCATGCGGTCGCGGCCGTGCAGTCGGCCACGCGCAGGGCACGGCCGACCGGAGTCACTTGGTCAGGATCAGCTTGTCGTTACTGGTGTGGCGCAGGCGATAGGTGCGGTCGCCGTGCTGGATCAGGATCTCGCGCTGGCCCTTGAGCAGCGCTTCGCTGGTCAGGGTCTCGGTGGCGACAGCGGCGCGGGCGGCACGCTCGGCGCGCGCCTGGAACGGGGGAAAGGCGACGGTGGTGGCGGTCATGGCGGCATCCAATTGAAGGGGTGCAGAGAAGATGATAATGATTCTCATTGCTTAGTCAACAGGGGCCGCCCCCTAGAATCCGCGCTCCTCTTTCGGGGAGTAGTTCCTCCCGCACCGCGGGAGTCCGCGCGTCAACATGCTTGGCCGGCAGGCCATGGCGCGCGGGGCCGGCCGGCAGGGCCGTCGGACCAGACCGGAGGCAGGCGCCGCCATACCCGGGCCGGGCTGGCGCGTTTGCCTTCGCGCCCGCCGCGAAGCCCGGCCCCGAAGCACGCTCCCCCATGATGTTGCAAGCCCTGTGGGTCTCCGCCGGTACCGTCGCCCTGGCCGAAATGGGCGACAAGACCCAATTGCTGACCCTGCTGCTGGCCGCCCGCTTCCGCAAGCCCTGGACGATCGCCGCCGGCGTGCTCGCCTCCACCCTGATCAACCACGCCATCTCCGCCTGGCTGGGCGCGGAGCTGTCCGCGCTGCTGTCGCCGCGGGTGCTGCGCTGGATCGTGGCGGCCAGCTTCATCGGCGTGGCGGTGTGGACACTGGTGCCGGACACGCTGGACGAGAACGAAAAGCTGCCCGCGCACGGCGCCTTCGCCGCCACCCTGATCGCGTTCTTCCTGGCCGAGATCGGCGACAAGACCCAGGTCGCCACGGTCCTGCTTGGCAGCCGCTACACGCCGCTGTGGCAGGTGATCGGCGGCACCACCGTGGGCATGATGGCCGCCAACCTGCCGGCGATCTGGCTGGGCAACCGCTTCGCCGGCCGCCTGCCGCTCAAGCCACTGCGCCTGTGCGCGGCGCTGGCGTTCCTGGCGTTGGGCGTGTGGGCCGCGATCCACGGCGTGGGCTGAAAAACCAGAGGTTCTCCTCCCGATTGCGGGAAATTGAAGTTCCAGGCCGTTGAGCGTACTGACTTCGGAAACCTGCGCAGCCCCCGGCGGGGATGCTCCTCGGCTCGGTCAGACATCCTGTCCGACTCGCCGCCGCAGGCCATCCCTGGCCTGCTTTCCGCATCCCCGCCGGGGGCTGCGCATCGGCGCGTCATTGCCGCTGCTTGCGGCCGAAGCGGTAAAACCATCAACCCACGATAGCCGTGCCCGGCCGCCGGGTGCGACGTCCCACCGAAGCCAGCGCCGCAGAAGCGTTCCCTCGGCTGGAAGAAGAACCGAACAAAAACCGCTGCAGCGCCTTGCCGCCGTCCCCGCCCTCCTCTAGGCTGCTGAAATTGCGCTGGGCGCCTGATCGACTGGGGAAACGCGGATGGAGATTGCCGGGAGAATCGGCTTCGGCCTGTTCGGATTGGCGGTGCTGTTGGGCATCACCTGGCTGTTCTCCAATGACAAGCGCGCGGTGGACTGGAAGCTGGTCGCCACCGGGGTGAGCCTGCAGATCGCCTTCGCCGCGCTGGTGCTGCTGGTGCCGGGCGGGCGCACCGTGTTCGACTGGCTCAGCCAGGGCTTCGTCAAGGTGCTCTCGTTCGTCAACGAAGGCTCGAGCTTCATCTTCGGCAGCCTCATGGACGTGCCCAAGAACGGCTACATCTTCGCCTTCCAGGTGCTGCCGACCATCATCTTCTTCTCCTCGCTGATGGGCGTGCTCTACCACTTGGGAGTGATGCAGGCGGTGGTGCGGGCCATGGCCTGGGCGATCACCAAGCTCATGCGCGTGTCCGGCGCGGAGACCACCAGCGTGTGCGCAAGCGTGTTCATCGGCCAGACCGAGGCGCCGCTGACGGTGCGCCCGTACATCGCCAGGATGACCCAGTCCGAGCTGATCACGATGATGATCGGCGGCATGGCGCACATCGCCGGCGGAGTGCTGGCCGCCTACGTGGGCATGCTCGGCGGCGGCGACCCGGCGCAGCAGGTGTTCTACGCCAAGCACCTGCTGGCCGCCTCGATCATGGCCGCGCCGGCGACCCTGGTGATCGCCAAGATCCTGGTGCCCGAGACCGGCGAGCCGCTGACCCGCGGCACGGTGAAGATGGAAGTGGAGAAGACCACCGCCAACGTCATCGACGCCGCCGCCGCCGGTGCCGGCGACGGACTGCGCCTGGCGCTCAACATCGGCGCGATGCTGCTGGCCTTCATCGCCCTGATCGCACTGGTCAACGCGCCGCTGACCTGGCTGGGCGAGCACACCGGGATCGCGGCCGCCCTCGGCCGGCCGACCAACCTGTCGACGATCTTCGGCTACGTGCTGGCGCCGCTGGCCTGGGTGATCGGCACGCCGTGGGCGGACGCGACCACGGTCGGCGCGCTGATCGGACAGAAGGTGGTGATCAACGAGTTCGTCGCCTACAGCGAGCTGTCGCAGATCGTCAACGGCCAGGTGCCCGGCCAGGCACTGAGCAAGGAAGGCGCGCTGATCGCCACCTACGCGCTGTGCGGCTTCGCCAACTTCAGCTCGATCGCGATCCAGATCGGCGGCATCGGCGGGCTGGCGCCGGAGCGCCGCCACGACCTGGCCCGGTTCGGCCTGCGCGCGGTGCTGGGCGGCTCGATCGCCACCTTCATGACCGCCACCATCGCCGGCGTGCTCAGCCACTTCGGCTGAACCGCGCCGAGCGCGGGCGCGCGCAGCGGTGCGAGGATCCGTGAGAAACTTGTGCGCAGCGGTACGGCGGCTGCCGGTCGTACTCATACTTGCGCCGCGTCCACATCGCCCACCGCGGCGGCGGCCCGGCAGCGCGCCATCCACACCAGGAACCCCGGGCCGCCGGGTCCACAGGAGCACCATGAAACCCGTCATCGTCGTCGGCTCGTTCAACGTCGACCATGTCTGGCGCTGCGAGGCACTGCCCGCGCCGGGCGCCACCATCGCCGGCCGCTACAGCACCGGCCCCGGCGGCAAGGGCTTCAACCAGGCCATCGCCAGCGCCCGTGCCGGCGCGCCGACCGCGTTCGTGTGCGCGCTCGGCGACGACCCCGGCGGCGACATGGCCCGCGGCCTGGCCGCGCAGGACGGGATGGAGGTGATCGCCCAGGCCAGCACCGAGCCGACCGGCACCGGCGGCATCTACGTCGACGCGCACGGCCACAACACCATCGTCATCGGCGCCGGCGCCAACGCCGCGCTGGACGCCGGCTTCATCGACGGGCTGCGCCCGCGCATCGCCGGCGCCGGCGTGCTGCTGGCGCAGCTGGAGACGCCGGTGGAGACGATCGTGGCCGCGCTGGGCACCGCCCGCGAGGCCGGCGTGACCACCGTCCTCAACGCCGCCCCGGCCAACGCCGCCAGCACCATCGCCCTGCTGCGCCTGGCCGACCTGCTGACCCCCAACGAGACCGAATTCGCCGCCCTGCTGGCCCGCCACGTCGGCCAGCGGATCGGCGCCGACGATGTCGCCACCCTCGACGGCGCCAGCCTGCACGGCCTGTGCCGGCAGCTGCTGCCGCACGGCACGGTGGTGGTGACCCTGGGCGCGGCCGGCTGCTTCGTCTCGCATGCCGAGGAAGCCCAGCGCGGCGACGCCCAGCCGCACTACCGCATCGCCGCCGAGCCGGTGCAGGCCAGCGACACCACCGGCGCCGGCGACGCTTTCAACGGCGCCCTGGCCGCGGCGCTGGCGGCCGCGCCGGAGGCGCCGCTGGCCGGCCACGTGCGCTTCGCCAGCCGCTTCGCCGCGCTGTCCACCGAGCGCCCCGGCGCGGCGCTGGCGATGCCGCGCCGGGCCGAAGTCGAGGCGCGCTTCCCGGGCTAGCCGCGTAACCAAATCCTAAGCCGCGCCGGCCTAGGCTCGCGAACATCCACCCAGAGCGAGGTTCCCATGGCAGGCAAGTTCGTGATCGGCAAGCGCGGCAACGGCCAGTTCCAGTTCAACCTCAAGGCCGGCAACGGCCAGGTGATCCTGACCAGCCAGGGTTACGCCGACAAGGCAGGCGCGAAGAACGGCATCGAATCGGTGCGCAAGAACAGCCAGGACGACGGCAGGTTCGAGCGCAAGACCTCCAGCAACGGCAAGCCGTACTTCAACCTGCTGGCCGGCAACGGCCAGATCGTCGGCAGCAGCGAGCTGTACGAAAGCGAAGCCTCGCGCGAGAACGGCATCAAGTCGGTGCGCAACCATGCGCCCGATGCCGCGCTGGTGGACGAAACCGCCTGATCGCGGCGCCCGCTGCCATCGCACGCACGCCAAGCCCGGCCCTGCGCCGGGCTTGGCCTATGTGCGGCCGGTAGAATGCGCGCATGCAGATCGGCCCCTACACGATCGAACCGAAGGTGATCCTGGCGCCCATGGCCGGGGTCACCGACAAGCCGTTCCGGCTGCTGTGCAAGCGGCTGGGCGCGGGCCTGGCGGTGTCGGAGATGACCACCAGCGAGCCGCGCCTATGGGGCACGGACAAGTCGCGCCGGCGCATGGACCATGCCGGCGAACCGGCGCCGGTGGGCGTGCAGATCGCCGGCACCGAGCCGCGCCAGCTGGCCGAGGCGGCGCGCTTCAACGTCGACCACGGCGCGCAGATCATCGACATCAACATGGGCTGCCCGGCCAAGAAGGTGTGCAATGCCTGGGCCGGCTCGGCGCTGATGCGCGATGAGGCGCTGGTGGCGCGCATCCTGCAGGCGGTGGTGCAGGCGGTGGCCGTGCCGGTGACGCTGAAGATGCGCACCGGCTGGGACGCGGCGCACCGCAACGCGCCGGCGATCGCGCGCGTGGCCCAGGACTGCGGCATCGCCGCGCTGGCCGTGCACGGGCGCACCCGCGACCAGCACTACGCCGGCGATGCCGAGTACGCCACGATCGCCGCGATCAAGGCCGCGGTGTCGATCCCGGTGGTGGCCAACGGCGACATCGACTCCCCGCGCAAGGCCGCCTTCGTGCTCGCGCACACCGGCTGCGATGCGGTGATGGTCGGCCGCGCGGCCCAGGGCCGGCCGTGGATCTTCGGCCGCATCGCCCACTATCTGGCCACCGGCGCGGAACTGCCCGCCCCGTCGCTGGCCGAGGTGCGCGACGTCCTGCTCGGCCACCTGCACGCCCTGCACGCCTTCTACGGCGAAGTCCAGGGCGTGCGCATCGCGCGCAAGCACCTGGGCTGGTATGCCAAGGACCATCCCGAAAGCGCGAGTTTTCGCGCCGTGGTCAACCGCGCCGAAACGCCGGCCGAGCAACTGCGCCTGACCGCCAGCTACTTCAACGCGCTGATCGCCGGCGTCGCGCCTGAACTGCCGGCGGCGGCCTGACTCCACGGCCAGGCGCGGCCGGCTATTTCTTCGGCGGGAAGATGCCGCGCGGGATGCGCACGTGGATGCCCTGGCGGCCGTCGACCACCTGGGTGACGCCGAAGTCGGCGGCCACGCTCATCAGCGAGTAGGCGTCGTTGCGGCTGAGCCGCTGCTCCTCGGTCAGCAGGTGCAGCATGTCCAGCGAGGCCCGGCGCATGGCCACGTCGAGGTCCTCGTCGAAGCCGTGCACGATCCAGCAGTCCGGCGCCTCCAGCAGCGGCGAGGGGAACTGGAAGTCTTTGCGCACGATCACCTGGAACAGCACGTCGAGCGAGGCCTCGATCGCCGTGCCGCTCAGTTCGCCGTCGCCCTGGGAGATGTGCGGATCGCCGATCGAGAACAGCGCGCCGTCCACCTGCACTGGATAGAACATCGTGCTGCCGGCGCCGATGCGCCAGTTGTCGATGTTGCCGCCGTGCGTGCCCGGCGGGATGGTACTCACCCTGCCCGCAGCGGCCGGCGCCACCCCGGCCGTGCCCAGGTGGGGACGCACGGGAATGCGCACCCCGTCCAGCGCGCGCTGGCGGTTGCACTCGGGGCAGTCGGTGATGGTGCCCGGCACCAGGTACTTGCCGGGGAAGTCGTAGGCGTACAGGGCGGTGGCGTTCTGCGAGTCGGCGTCGATCTGGTAGATCGTCACCCGTTCCTGTTCGCCGAATTCCTTGTACAGGTAGCCCCAGTTGGCGGCCAGGTTGGAGCCGTAGCGCAGGCGCGGCTGCATGTGCAGGTAGCGCACCTCCAGCATGTCACCCGGCCTGGCGCCCTCGACGTGGATCGGGCCGGTCATGATGTGCACGCCCGGGTTGCGGTCGGTGGGATCGATCTCGCGAAAGATGCGGGCAATGCCCTCGTCCATCATCAGCTCCGGCGCGTCGCCGGCGTGATGGGTCACCGCCTCGGCCTGGATCAGGTCGCCGCTCTTGACCTTCAGGACCGGCGCCAGCGAGGGATCGAAGTAGCCCCAGTGGACGGTGTCCGGGGTCGCTTCCAGCCGGTGCAGCGCACCCACCAACTGGGTGCCGTTGCTCGATGCCACTGTGCTGCTCAACGTCGGCTCCTCGTTGCAGGATCGGTGGGTGCGGCGGCGAACGGGCCTTCCGTCGGCGGCAAGTCTGCCGAGCCGGCCGGCACGCGATCTTGCCCAGCCACGCATCAATAGTTGGACGGCCACGGCCCGCGCGGCGTGTACCGCTGGCCGATCCGGATCAAGAGAAGTGGCGCCTTCGCGCAAGCGGCCGCGCGGCCGGCCGCTAGCATGGCGGCGCATGATCATCCCGAGAACAGATCCGCGCCCATGATCGAGAACACCTTGTCGCCCGGCATCGATTTCGGCCTGCCCTCCGACCGCGGCGGCAAGGACCTGGGCGTGTTCATGCCGATGGCCAACGGCGGCTGGATCATCTCCAGCAACACCCCGGTGCTGGACGGCTCCTACGGCTACAACCGCCAGGTGGCCGAACTGGCCGAGGAAGTGGGCCTGGACTTCATCATGGCCATGGCCAAGTGGCGCGGCTACGGCGGCGTGACCGAGCACTGGCGCTATTCGCTGGAGTCGCAGATGCTGATGGCCTCGCTGGCCACCGTCACCCGCCGCGTCAAGGTCTGGGCCACGGTCCACACCCTGCTGCAGAACCCGGCGGTGACCGCCAAGATGATCACCACCCTGGACCACATCAGCAACGGCCGCGCCGGGCTGAACGTGGTCACCGGCTCGTACAAGGACGAGTTCGCGCAGATGGGCGCGTGGCGCGACGAGGTCGGCCACGACGCCCGCTACGACCTGGGCGCCGAATGGATCGAAGTGATCAAGCGGCTGTGGAGCCAGCCGGCGGTCGACTTCGACGGCAAGTACTTCCGCATGGACGACTGCCAGTCCGACCCCAAGCCGATCTCGCGGCCGCGGCCGTTCCTGGTGTGCGCCGGCACCTCGACCAAGGGCATGCAGTTCACCATCGACCACATGGACGCGATCTTCCTGGGCGGCGAGGACCTGGGCGAGCTGGCGCGCAAGAGCCGCCAGGCCAAGGAACTGGCCGCCGCGGCCGGCCGCCGGATCAAGACCTACACCATGATCAACCTGGTGATCGGCGACAGCGACGAGCAGGCCCGGGCCACCGCCGGGCACTATCGCGAGGGCTTCGACGAAGGCGCCTTCCGCGGCATGCTGCGCGCCTACGGCTTCCTCGACGCCGAGGTCGGCAAGGAGAACGCGTTCACCCGCAAGGCACGCACGGGCTTCATCGCCGAGCACGTGGTCGGCTCGGCCGACACGGTCGCCGCGCACCTGATGAAGATCCTGGACGATTGCGAACTGGACGGGCTGATGCTGATCTTCCCGGACTACCTGCACGGCCTCCCGCTGTTCGCCGAGAAGATCCTGCCGCGCATCCGCGAACGCTTCCCGCACGGGGTACAGGCATGAGCGCGGCCGGCGCCGACGCGCCGGCGTGGCCGGCGCCGCTGGTGGACGCGCAGCGGCTGGCGCCGATGCTGGAGCCGCGCCGCAGCGCGCTGGTGGTCATCGACGTGCAGAACGACTTCGTCGCCGCGGACGGCGCGCTGGGCCGCGCCGGCGTCGACCTGGCGCCGCTGCAGGCGCCGCTGCAACGCATCGAACAGCTGCTGGCGGCCGCGCGCGCGGCCGCGGTGACGGTCGCGCTGGTGCGGGTGGTCACCCGCGCCGAGAGCGACAGCCAGGCGCTGAAGCTGCTGTACCGGCGCCGCGGCATGCCGGAAGGATCACTGGAACTGTGCCGGGCGGACACCGACGGCGTCGACTACTACCGCATCGCGCCCGAGCCGGGCGAGATCGAGGTGCGCAAGCTGCTGTACTCCAGTTTCCACGGCACCGATTTCGAGGCGCGGCTGCGCGCGCGCGGGGTCGACACCCTGGTGGTCTGCGGCTTCAGCACCGACTGCTGCGTCGACTCGACCGTGCGCGACGCCTTCCATCGCGATTTCAACGTGTTCGTCGTCGTCGACGCCAGCGCGGCCTACGAGCCGGGGCTGCACTACAGCTCGCTGGACGCGCTGGCGAAGAATTGCGCGCTGCTGGTGGACAGCGCGGCGGTGCTGGCGGCCTGGGCGTAGGAGCGCACCGCAGGGGCGCGATGAGGCTTTCGTGCGAAAGCCCGATCGCGCCCCTGCGGTGCGCTCCTACCTTCAAGGGTGGGCGAGAACCCTAGCGGCCTTCCGGCGCGATTCAACCGCCGAACACCATCGACAGCATGCCCAGTGAGCCATGCTGGACGAAGTCGGTCTCCAGGCGCACCGCCTCCTGCGGCGCGCGCGCGCCCAGCACGTACAGCAGCGGCCAGAAATGGTCCGGGGTCGGCACCGACAGGCGCGCCTGCTCGCCGCGGCGCTCGTAGTCGAGCACGTCCTGCGGCCGGTCGGCCTGCACCGCGTCGCGGATGTAGTCGTGGAAACCCTGCGCCCACGGGTACGGCGGGCAATCCGGCGAACTCCAGTTCATCCGCCCCAGGTTGTGGACCACGTTGCCGCTGCCGACGATCAGCACGCCCTGCTCGCGCAGCGGCGCCAGCCGCCGGCCGATCTCGAAGCGCTGCGCCGGGGAATGGCCGACGTCCATGCTCAGCTGCACCACCGGCACGTCGGCCGCGGGCCAGGCGTGCACCAGCACCGACCAGGCGCCGTGGTCCAGGCCCCACTGGCCCGGGTCCAGCGCCACCGGCAGCGGCGCCAGCCGTTCGCGCACCTGCGCGGCCAGCTGCGGGTCGCCCGGCGCGGGGTAACGCACGTCGAACAGCGCCTGCGGGAAGGCGCCGAAGTCGTGGATGGTCTGCGGCGCCGCCATCGCGGTGACGCCGGTGCCGCGGGTCAGCCAGTGCGCGGACACGCACAGGATCGCCTTCGGCCTGGGCAGTTGCCGGCCGATCTGCCGCCAGCTGCGGGTGACCGGGTTGTCCTCCAGCGCGTTCATCGGGCTGCCATGGCCGAAGAACACCAGCGGCATCCGCGCCGGCGCGCTCATGCCGCTGCGGTCCGCATGCCGGCTCTGGCCTGCTTCAACTTTTCCCAGCAGGCGCGGTAGCGCGGCACCAGCCAGGTGTTGAACTGGCGCTGCGCGCCCTCCTGCCACGAGTAGCGCCCGCGCGGGGCGAAGCGCGAGCGCAGGCCGACCTGGACCAGCTCGTCCACGTGCACGTCCTGGGCGTTGATCTGCAGCGCGCGCTCCATGATCAGTTCCATCTTGCGGTCGAACTCCGGGTCCTGCAGCGCGCCGGGCGCGAACAGGATGCCCAGGTCCAGCAGGTGGCTCTCCGGCCCGTCGGCGCGCAGGATCAGGTAGATCACCGCGTCGCTGGTCAGCACCAGCGACAGGGTCGGCGGCAGGTTGGCGAAGGCCATGCGGTTGCGTTCCTCGCCGGTCAGCTGCGGGAACACCGGCATCAGCGCCTTCTGGGTCGGGTTGAAGCTGGCATCCGGATGCAGGGTGCCGTTGAGGCGGTAGTAGCCGGCGGTGTCGGCCGGCAGGTCGTCGGGGAACCAGGCCAGGTCGCTGGGCACGTAATCGTGGAACTCGCCGCGGTGCAGGCGGTTGGCGTGGTAGCCGTCGTTGTTGTTCTCGAACATCACCTTCCAGCTGAACGGGTATCGGGTGCCGATCTCCGGCGGCGGGCCTTCGGCGTGGGCGATGTCGTAGTGGGCCAGGACCGGTTCCAGGCCGGCCAGACGCGGCGCCAGCGGCGCGGCGTCGGGATCGAAGTTGATGAAGATGAAGCCCTGCCAGGTCTCCAGCCGGAACTGCGGCAGGCGCACGCCCTCCTTGTGGAAGCCGCAGGTGCGCTCCATCGCCGGCGCGCCGCGCAGGGCGCCGTCCAGGCCGTAGACCCAGTGGTGGTAGGGGCAGGTGAAGCTGCGGGTGTTGCCCCTGCCCTCGGCGACCAGCATGGCGCGGTGCTGGCACACCGCCGACATCGCCCGCAGCTCGCCGGTGCGGTCGCGCACGACCACGATCGGCTCGCCGACGATGGCGGTGGTGTAGTAGTCGCCCGGGCGCGGCAGCCAGGACTCGCGCCCCACGCACAGCCACTCGTGGTTGAACACGGCCTCGGTCTCGAACCGGTAGAAGTCGCGGTCGGTGTAGCACAGCGGCGGCAGCGACTCGGCCGTCTCCACCGGCGCGATCGAGCTTTCCAGGCTGGCGAAGAAGGCGTCGTTGAGGAAACCGTCTTTCATGCGGGGGGCGCTCCAGCGGGCGTGACAGGGCGGGGCGGGTGTGGCCTCGGCGGCGGCGCGCCGAGGCTGCGCGGCATGCGTTGGATGGTAGGGCAAGTGCCGGGCGGCGGAATTGACCGTTCGCGCACTAGTTGCGGCGCGCGGCCGGCCATCTGCCGCTTGCGCCCGCGGCACCTCGCATGTCCAACTTTTAGGACGCGGCCGGTCAAGATGGACGCCGGCATCGGCCACACTCTGCCATCGAGGCTTCCGAACCCCGCAGTCCCGCGCCCCCACCGCAGGCAGGAGTCGCCCCCATGCAGCGCAAATACCAGATCATGCTGGCGGTGTCGCTGGCGTTCTTCTTCGTGACCGCCACCACCTTCACCTCGCTGGCGGTGGTGCTGTACACGATGGTCGCCGACCTGCACTGGTCGCAGGCCGCCGCCGGCTTCAGCTTCTCGCTGCTGGGGCTGGCCTGCGGGGTGACCAGCCCGCTGCCGGCGCTGTCGATGAAGTGGCTGGGCTCGCGCTGGACCCTGTTCGGCGGCGGCCTGGTGCTGGCGCTGGGTTTCGCCCTGGCCTCGCTGGCGCAGGGCATCGGCCTGTTCTTCCTCAGCACCTGCCTGATGGGCGCCGGCTTCACCCTACTGGCGCCGGCCGCGGCCGTGTACCTGCTGGCGAACTGGTTCCCGCAGACCTCGGCGCGGATGGTCGGCTACTACTTCATGGCCGGCGCGTTCGGCGGCGTGGTCGGCCCGCCGGCGGTGCGCGCCGTGGTCGCCCTGTGCGGCGACTGGCACGCCTACTGGCGGATCATCGCCGCCGCCGCGGTGGCGCTGGCGCTGGTGTGCCTGTACTGCGTGCGCGACGTGGGCCAGATCCGCTCGGTCGACGAGGTCCGCAACGCCGGCCTGGGCCCGGCCGAACCGCCCGCGGCGACCGCGGCCGCCTGGAGCGTGCGCGAGGCGCTGGTCAGCCGCCAGTTCATCGTGATCGCGCTGGCGCTGCTGGTGGTGCAGACGGTGGTGACCACCATGCACTCGGTGCTGGTGACCCAGCTGACCTTCGTCCACGGCAGCCAGACCGCCGGCGCGCTGGCGATGAGCCTGCTGGCGCTCAGCGGCACCCTGACCAAGGGCGTGGCCGGGCGCGTGGCCGAGCGCAGCGACCCGAAGTGGCTGCTGGTCGCCGGCCTGGTACTGCAGTGTGTCGGCTTCGTCCTGCTGGCCACGGTGGCGACCGCAGTGGCGGCCTTCGTGTTCGCGCTGCTGTTCGGCATCGGCTGGGGCCTGAGCTGGCTGAGCGCGCACGTGCTGATCCTGCGCTACTTCGGCAGCGCCATCTCCGGGACCATGGTGGCGATGGCGACGATGATGACCACGGCGGCGGTGGTCGGGCCGTGGGCGGCCGGAGTGGTGGCCGACCGCCTGGGCCACTACACCCCGATGTACGTGGTGTTCGCCGCCCTGCTGGCGGTGGTCACCGCCTCCACCTCGCTGTTCCTGCAGCCGCCGCGCGGGCGCCGCGCGAGCGAGCCGGCGACCCGGTTGGGCAGCCTGGACCCGACCCAGCGGGCGCTGGCGTCGGGAGCGGAGTGAATGCCGGCGCCCGCACCCTTCCCGCCGGCGTATGCAGTCAGCGCCGAGGAACGCGCGGCGATCGAGCGCGCCATCGACCGCGACGAGCTGGTCCGCCGCGTCCTTGAACTGTGCAACATCCCCAGCCCGATGCGCGGCGAGCGCGCGGCCGGCGACTACGTGCACGCCTGGATGCAGGCCGAAGGCTTCGTCCCGCGCAGGGTCGGCCTGGTGGCGGAGCGCTTCAACGTGGTCGGCCGCTACGGCGGCCACGGCGACGGGCCGAAGCTGCTGTTCACCAGCCACCTGGACACCGAAAGCCCGTTCTATTCGGCGGTGGACCGCCACACCTTCCGCCCCGGCGGCGCCGAGCGTCGCGAATGGCTGGAGGCGTGGCTGGAAGGCGATCGCTTCCACGGCTACGCGGTGGCCAACGACCGCGGGCCGATGGTCTGCTTCCTGCTGGCCGCCATCGCGCTCAAGCGCGCCGGCATCGAACTGGACGGCACCTTGTACCTGACCGCCTGCCCCGGCGAGATCGGCCCGGAGCCGGAGCCGACCGAAGGCAACGAAGGCGTGGCCCACGTCGGCCGCGAACTGGGCGCGGCCTATCTGCTGGCGCACGGCGGGGTCGCGCCGGACTTCGCCATCGCCGCCGAGGGCACCGATTTCGGCCTGAACTGGGCGGCCTGCGGCTACTGCTACTACCGCATCAGCCTGTACGGCGAAGCGATCTTCACCCCGATCCTCGACCACGCCCGGACCCCGCACGACAACCCGATCGTGCGCATGGGCCGGGTGGTCGAGGCGATCACCGCCTGGGCGCAGCGCTACGAGCGCGAACACCGCTACCAAAGCCCGGGCGGCGGCACGGTGGTGCCGAAGGTGCAGATCGGCGCGATCCGCGGCGGCAACCCGCAGGCGATCGGCGCCAGCAGCGAGGTGTGCTCGCTGTACCTGGAGGTCATCACCGGGCCGCGCCAGAGCATCGGCCAGGTCGACCGCGAACTGCGGCAGGTGCTGCGCGCGGCCGGGATCGGCGACTGCGAGGTCGAGCCCTACGCGGTGCGCACCGGCTTCGAGGCCGACCCGGAAGCGGTGCAGCCGCTGCGCCAGGCCATCGACCTGGCCCATCGCCAGGTGCGCGGCGGCCCGGTCGAGGTCGGCCAGCCGGTGTTCTCCAGCATGTGGCGCGACCACAACGTGTTCAACATGAACCGGATTCCGGCGGTCACGCTGGGGCCGGTGCGCTGGCTGCCCAGCGTCGAGGACATGCTCCAGTGCACCCTGCTCTACGCGCTGACCGCGTTGGCGCTGTGCGGCCGGCATGCGCGCTGAGGCCGCCGGCGCGCGGGCGGCACGGCCGAGTGCGGCGCAGAAGGGCATCCTGCTGGCCGCCACCATCGGCAACTTCGTCGGCGCCACCCCGGCGCTGTACGCAGTGTTCGGGCTGGTGCTGATCCCGATCGCCGAGGAGTTCCATTGGCCGCGCGCGCAGGTGTCCGGCGCGCTGGCGATCGTCGCGCTGCTGTCGGGGCTGATGAACTTCGCGATCGGGCCGCTGCTGGACCGCTTCGGCGCGCGCCGGCTGGCACTGGCCGGCAACCTGGGCTTCGGCCTGGCGCTGCTGGCGTTCACCTTCACCCCGCCGCGCTGGCCGGTGTTCTACGCGCTGTTCGTGCTGGCCGGCTTCTGCAGTGCCTTCGCCACGCCGATGGTGTTCAGCAAGGTGGTGGCCGGCTGGTTCGATCGCGGCCGCGGCGCGGCGCTGGGCTTCACCGGCGGGGTCGGCAACGGCGCCGGCTCGGCGTTGCTGCCGCTGCTGGCCGGCACGATCATCGCCGCCTGGGGCTGGCGCGCCGGCTATCGCGGCGTGGCCTTGCTGGTGCTGCTGGTGGGCTTCCCGATCCTGCTGCGCTGCCTGCGCGACCCGCCGCGCGCGGTCGGCGCGGTCGCGGCCGACGCCGCCGACTTCGGCCTGCGCCTAGCCTTGCGCACGCGCGAATTCTGGCTGTTGCTGCTGACCGTCGGCGTCTGCGCGGCCGGGCTGACCGCGATGTTCGGGCAGGTGGTGCCGGCGCTGGACGAACGCGGCATCGGCCTGGGCCGCAGCGTGCCGGTGGTCAGCGTGTTCGCGCTGGTGTGCGCGGCCTGGCAGCTGGGCATGGGCCACCTGCTGGACCGGGCCGGCACGCCGGCGGCGATGGTGCCGTTCTACCTGTCCGCGGCGGCCGGGCTGTGGCTGTTGCAGCATGCCCAGTCGCAACCGGCGCTGCTGCTGGCCGGAGCGATGATGGGCCTGGGCCTGGGCAGCGAATTCGGCGCCCTGCCGCTGCTGGTCTCGCGCTACTTCGGCCTGCGCCGCTACGGCGCCATCGCCGGCACCCTGTACGCGCTGGTGGCGCTGGCCCAGGGCCTGGTGCCGCTGGCGATGAACGCGGTCTACGACCGCCGCCACACCTATGCGCCGGCGCTGCTGGCGCTGCAGGCCACGATCGTCCTGGCCGCCTTGCTGCTGCTGGCGCTGCCGCGTTTCGCCGGCGGCGGCCCACGCGCGTAACGGCGCAGGGGCGCGACCAGGCTTCCGCGAGAAATTCTCACCCCTGCGCTGCGGCGGCGATCATGCCCTCGACTTCGTCGGTGCTGCGCACGTCGGCGAACATCACCGCCAGGTTCAGCAGCGCCGCATTGTGCTCGGCGTCGGTGACCGCGGCGGTGGCGTCGGCGACCACCAGCACCCGGTAGCCGAGCATGTAGGCATCGCGCGCACTGCTTTCGCAGCAGCAGTTGGTCAGGGTGCCGGCGATCACCAGGGTATCTACGCCGGCCGCGCGCAGCCGCGCGTCCAGGTCGCAGGACACCGGCAGGAAGGCGCTGTAGCGGAACTTGTCGATCACCGCGTCGCCCGCTCGGCAGTCGATCGCCGGGTGCAGGGCGTGGCTGGCGCCGCCGGCGCGCAGCGCGGCCTTGGCGCGGGCGACGAAGGGATTGCCGGCCAGCGCGCGCCAGTGCGGGTCGGCGTGCAGGGGGTCGTCGTCGTCGACGGTCTGCCGGGTCCAGCACACCCGCCCGCCGGCGGCGCGGAAGGCGCCGGCCAGGCGGTTGACGTTGCCGACGATGTCCAGCGCATGCCGGTTGCCGAATACCTCGTCCGCGGCGATGAAGGCGTTCTGCATGTCGATGCCGACGAAGGCGGTGCGGGCCAGGTCTAACGCCTCGATCCGCAGCAGCGGCCGCCCGCGCTCGATCGCCCAGTACGGCAGGTCGATCCTGTGCACGCCGTTCACCAGGCCCGGTAGTGTTCGAAGAACAACCGGTCCAGCAGGTCCAGCCGCATGCGCGCGTGGCTGGCGGCCGGGTGCGCACCGGCATCGTCGAAGCGCAGCAGCGCGTCGCCGTCCGCCTGCAACCGCGGCCAGTGCGGCAGGCCGTCGCGGTTCGGGTCGCCGGTCCGGGCGAACTGCGCCCAGTAGGCGTTCAGCAGCGCCGCCATCGGCGCATCGTGCGCGCTGTCGCCGTAGCGCGACGGCTTCTCCTCGTTGTGGAACACCAGCCCCTCGTCGGCACCGTGCACCGCGCCAGGCGCCCGGCCGCGCGCGTCGTGGGCGACGTAAGCGAAGTGGTACAGCCACGCCGGCGTGCCGGACGCCGCCATCCGCCGTGCGTAGAAGCGCGCCGGGCCGACGTAGCCGGCCTCGCCCCACCAGCGCGCCAGCGCGCCAGCGCGGTCGCCGCCACCGGCGGCATAGGCGGCGACGATGGCGTCGGCACCCTCGCCGTCCGCCTGCAGCCGCGCCTCGGCCGCGCCCGGCAGCCAGCGCAACAGGCTGTACTCGGCGCTGTTGGCACCGGCCAGGTACGGCACCTTGGCGTGGCGGCCCTCGATCATTGCCGCATCGACCTGCATCGGCAGCACCGTACCGTCGACTACCGGTGCCGGCAGCGGCGCCTTGGGGTCGAGCGCGGCGACGCGTTCCGTCGACAGCCGGCGCAATGTCTGTGCATCCACATCGTCCGGCAGGCCGAGCGAGCGCGTCCACGCCAGCGCGCGCGCCTCCGCCGCCGGCAATGCGCTGCCGGCGGTGTCGACGACGCTTTCCAGCCGGCTCTGCCCGCCGCCGGACTGGGCGATGGCTTTGGCGAACAGGCCCGCCGCCAGTGGCGAGGTCAGCAGCATGTTGACCGAACGCCCGCCGGCCGATTCGCCGAAGATCGTCACATTGTCCGGGTCGCCACCGAATGCGGCGATGTTGCGCTTGACCCACCGCAGCGCCGCGATCTGGTCGAGCAGGCCGTAGTCGGCCCACGGCTCGCCGCTGCGTTCGCTTTCGCGGCGCAGGGCCGGGTGCGGGAACGTGCCGAAGCGGCCGAGCCGGTAGTTGATCGTCACCAGCACGATGCCCTGGCGCGCGAACGCGGCGCCGTCGTACGGCGGCCACGAGCCGGCGCCCATGATCCAGGCGCCGCCGTGGATCCAGACCATCACCGGCAATGGCGCGGACGCGGCCGCGCGCGGCGTCCACACGTTCAGAAACAGGCAGTCCTCACTGGTCGGGTTGACGTAGCCGGGCCCCGGCGGGCCGTCGATCGGCGGCTGCGGGCAGTCGTTGCCGAAACGGCGGGCGTCACGCACGCCGGACCACGGCAGCGGCGGCAGCGGCGGCCGCCAGCGCAGCTCGCCGACCGGCGCGGCGGCGTAGGGAATGCCTCGGAACACGGCCACGTCGGCTTCGGCCGCGCCCTGCAGGCGGCCGCCGTCGACCACCACGACCGGCGCCTGCGCGAAGGCCGACGTGCATACCGCCAGACCCAGCAGCAGCGCCAGCCGTTTTCTCGGCCCCCTGCCGCGGTGCTTGCCGGGAAGGGACTCAGCCATCGGCGAAGTCGGTGCCGGTGGACACCTCCAGCCAGCGCGCGAGCTCGGCCTGCTGGCTCGCCTGCTTGGCCAGCACGTAACCGACCGCGTCGGCGCCCAGCAGCAGCCGCAGCGGCGGGTCCTGCGCATCGGCCGCGCGCAGGATCGCCTGCGCCGCACGCGCCGGATCGCCGCGCTCGTGGCCGGCGTGCTCGGCGAGGATGCGCTTGCACTGGCCGAGCGCGCCGGCGTCGTAGTCGGCGATCGGCCGTGCCGCCGTTGCGCGCGAGCGGCCGGCGAACTCGGTGCGCAGGCCGCCTGGCTCGACCAGCATCACCTTGACGCCGAATCCGGCCACTTCCTGCGCCAGCGTCTCGCCGATCCCTTCCAGCGCGAACTTGCTGCCCGAGTAGATCCCCAGGCTGGGCCAGCCGACCAGCCCCGACACCGAGGTGACGTTGACGATCAGGCCGGCGCGGCGCGCGCGCATCGCCGGCAGCACCGCCTGGATCATCGCCAGCGCGCCGAACACGTTGACCTCGAACTGGGCGCGCACCTCGTCCAGGCCGGCCTCCTCGACGCCGGCGACCAGACCGTAGCCGGCGTTGTTGACCAGCACGTCGATGCGCCCGAAGCGGGCGGCGACCGCCGCCACGGCGGTGCGCACCCCCGCTGCGTCGGTCACGTCCAGGCGCACGGCCATCGCCCGCTCCGGCGCCAGCGCCTCCAGCGCCCGGACATCGGCGGCGCGGCGCACGGTGCCGGCCACGCACTCCCCTCGCGCCAGTACCGCCTGCGCCAGCGCACGCCCCAGGCCGGAACCTGCGCCGGTGATCAGCCAGACCCGCGCCTGCTGCATCGCTGCGGTCTCATTCCCCGGCATGCCGGTGCTCCTTGGAGAGGAGGACAAAAGTCCCTAGAACGTCGGCCGCGCGCCCTTGAGCGTCACCCGGAAGCCGGAGCGCGTCTGCGGGTAGTAGTCCCAGATCGCCAGATGGTGGGTGCAGCGGTTGTCCCAGAACGCCAGCGAATGCGGCCGCCAGCGGAAGCGCACCTGGAAACGGGCGTCGCCGCAGTGCGCGCTCAGGAAGTCGTACAGCATCCGGCTCTCCAGCTCGGACACGCCGTTGATCCGGGTCACGTACTGCGGATTGAAGAACAGCGCCTTGCGCCCGCTCTCCGGGTGGGTGATCACCACCGGGTGGTCGTTGCGCGGATAGACCCTGTCGAAGTCCTTGTACAGCGCGTGGTAGACGTGGTTGGCGTCGTGCTCGGCGGTCAATCCGTCCAGGTAGGCCTTCATCCGCGCCGACAGCGCCTCGTAGGCCGAATACATGTCCGCCCACAGCGTGTCGCCGCCGACCGGCGGCACCGTGTGCAGATACAGGATGCTGCCCATCGGCGGCTCGGCATTGCACGACAGGTCCGAATGCCATTCCTCGCCGGCCACGTACTTGGAATCGGCGTCGCCATGGATGGCCACGATCAGCGGGTAGCCCTCGATGCCCGGCGCCCCCGGATGCACGATCAGTTCGCCGAAATAGCGGCCGAAGCGCATGTGGTCCTCGTGGCTGATCGGCTGCTCGCGGAAGAAGATCACGCCATGCTCGAGCAGGGCCTGCCGGATGCCCGCCACCTGCACCGGCGACAGCGGCGCGGTCAGATCGACACCGGCGATCTCGGCGCCGATGCGGGCGGTGCAGGGCGTGACTTCGAGGGTGCGCGACATGGACGATCCGTTGCGGGGCCGATGGGAAAGACCGGGGCCGGTCGATGGCGACGATCCTGGCCTGGCGCGGACCGCCGAATCTTGTGCCGCCGCGTCCAAATCCTTGCCCTCGACAGGGTGGCCGGCACGGCCGCTTGCCTGCACGGTTTCGTTCGCCTATATAGGATTTGTGCACCTGTAGCAATGACTGGAACCGCGCGCCGCCGGCACCCGTGGTGCACATCCCTTGCACGCCACCTACCCGACGACGCAAGCACCGCTGCGACGGACTGCAGCCGCCAAGGCCCATCGCATTGACCCAGTCCAGCTATTTCACCACCGAGTCCTACCCCGCCCACCAGCGCCAGGACGCGTGGCAGGACGCTCTGGGGCGGTTCATGACCCGCACCCGCATCACCTCGCGCGAGGTGTTCGGAACCATCGCATCGGTCGAGTCGCCGCAGGGCATCACCTTCGCCCTGGTCGCCTCCGGGCCGCAGGAGATCTATTACCAGGACCCGGCCCGCGGCGGCGCGATCCAGCTGGCGCTGCACCTGGAAGGCAGCGCCTCGCTGCTGGACCGCACCCACCAGACCCGGCTGCAGCAGGGCGACATCGCCTTCAACATCGCCGACGCGGTCGGCACGATCGCCCTGCAGGGCAACTTCCGCCACCTGCTGGTGCGGATCCCACGCTCGACCTTCCGCGCGCGCCTGCCGATCCCGCTGTCCTCGCGGGTCGGCGTGCTGTCCGGGCAGTCCGGCATCGGCCACGTGTTCTCCGGCCTGCTGCGCGCGGTGTCCGACGCGATCGCCGACCTGGGCGCCGAGCAGATCCGCCCGATCGAAATCGCGCTGTCCGAGCTGCTGATCACCAGCCTGGCCAACGAGGAGTTCGCCAGCGCGATGACCGGCACCACCAGCACCCAGACCGCGGTGCTGCACAGGATCAGCCAGCTGATCGAATCGCGCCTGGCGTCCCCCGACCTGGGCATCGCCCAGATCGCGCAGGAAGCCAACGTCTCGCCGCGCTACCTGCAGAAGCTGTTCGAATCGGCCAACGACAGCTTCAGCCACTACGTGCGCGTGCGCCGGCTGGAGCGATGTCGCGCCGACCTGATCAACCCGGTCTACGCGCACCTGTCGATCTCCGACATCTGCTTCCGCTGGAGCTTCAACGACTCGGCGCACTTCAGCCGCGCCTTCAAGGAACAGTACGGCATGTCGCCGCGCCGCTACCGGCGCGAGATCAGCGCGGCCCTGTCGCAGGAGCTGCTCACCCATTTCAGCCGCGGCTGGCCGGAGCTGAGCCAGGAAACCGCCAGGACCCTGAAGAACCCACCGGCGCGCACGGACCAGACGCCGGCGCGGCTGCCGGCCGCCAGCGTGGTCAACCCGCACCTGCACTACCTGCCGGTCAACGCCCAGACCGTGCACTGGGGCTACTTCAGCGCCTCGCTGGAGCCGGTGCTGGAAGTCGATTCCGGCGACATCGTCACCATCGAGACCCTCACCCACCACGCCAACGACGACTACGAGCGGATGGTCCGCGGCGATCCCGGCGCCGAGAGCGTGTTCCACTGGACCGCGCAGGGCAAGAACGTCGACCGCCGCGGCTCCGGGCCGATGGATGCCTCGGTGTACGGGCGCGGCGCCGGCGAGGGCTTCGGCGTGCACATCTGCACCGGGCCGGTGACCATCCGCGGCGCCGAGCCCGGTGACGTGCTGGAGATCCGCATCCTCGACGTGCGCCCGCGCCCCTGCGCCAACGAACACTTCCGCGGGCACAGCTTCGGCAGCAACGCGGCGACCTGGTGGGGCTTCCACTACAACGAGCTGCTGACCGAACCCAAGCAGCGCGAGGTGGTCACCATCTACGAACTGACATGGGGCAACCGCGGCAGCCACGCACGGGCCCTGTACAACTTCCGCTGGACCCCGCAGACCGATCCGTTCGGCGTGGTCCACCCACGCATCGACTACCCGGGCGTGCCGGTCGACCACGCCACCGTCGTCGAGAACCACGGCGTGCTCCCCAACGTGCGGGTGCCGGTGCAGCCGCACTTCGGGGTGATCGCGGTGGCCCCGCGCGAGGCCTACATGGTCGACTCGATCCCGCCGTCGTACTTCGGCGGCAACATCGACAACAAGCGCGCCGGCAAGGGCGCGACTCTGTACCTGCCGGTGAGCGTGCCGGGAGCGCTGTTCTCGGTCGGCGACCCGCACGCCTCGCAGGGCGACTCGGAACTGTGCGGCACCGCCATCGAGTCGTCGATGACCGGCGTGTTCCAGCTGATCCTGCACAAGAAGCGCGACCTGGCCGGCAAGCCCTACTTCGACCTCAACTACCCGCTGCTGGAAACCGCCGCCGAATGGGTGCTGCACGGCTTCAGCTACGCCAACTACCTGGCCGAGCTGGGCGACAAGGCGCAGAGCGAGATCTATAGGAAGTCCTCGCTGGACCTGGCGATGCAGGACGCGTTCCGCAAGATGCGCCGCTTCCTGATGACCTACAAGGGCCTGAGCGAGGACGAGGCGCTGTCGCTGATCTCGGTGGCGGTGGACTTCGGCGTGACCCAGGTGGTCGACGGCAACTGGTGCGTGCACGGGATCCTGCGCAAGGACCTGTTCACGGACGGCGGCTGAAGGCCATGATGATCCAAGAGTTCATGCACCCGCCGGCAAGACTGCGGCCCACGCCGACCCGATCCTGACCACGATGAAGACACGACCCGCGACCTCCCCGGATCCGCAGCCGGACGCGCCGGCGCCTTTCGACGCGCGCGGCCTGCGCGACGCCTTCGGCCACTTCGCCACCGGCGTGGCCGTGGTCACCGCCTGCGCGCCCGACGGCCGTCGCCTCGGCCTGACCATCAACAGCCTGTCCTCGCTTTCGCTGCGGCCGGCCCTGCTGCTGTGGAGCATCGCCGCCAGTTCGCGCAGCCACGCCGCCTTCACCGGCCAGGTGCGGCATTTCGCCGTGCACGTGCTGGGCGCGCACCAGCACGAGCTGTGCCAGCGCTTCCACCGCGTCGACGGCGACCGCTTCGAGGGCGTGGACACGCTGGAGAACCTGCACGGCGTGCCCCTGCTGCCCGGCTGTCTGGCGCGCTTCGAGTGCGCCACCGAGCAGGTCGTCGCCGCCGGCGACCACAGCATCGTCATCGGCCGCATCCTGGACATCGCCGAGCAGCCGGGCGAACCGCTGCTGTTCCATCGCGGCCGCTTCGGGCAGTTCCGGGCGGGAGGCCGATGAAGGTGGTTTCCCGCTGCCTAGAACCGTAGGAGCGCACCGGAGGGGCGCGACAGGGCTTTCGTGCGAAAGCTTCATCGCGCCCCTGCGGTGCGCTCCTACAGAATGCTGGCCCGGATCGATGACCCCGCGGATTTCAGTTGCCTTCCAGCCGCGGCACCGCGGCGACTTCGACGTGGAAGCGAGCATTATCGCCCGTGCCATCGAGATCGACGATGCTGGCCCGCTCCTCGACCACCGCGTTCTTGCCGAAGCCCTCGACCACCGGCCGCTCGCCCTTGCGGCGCAGCCACAGGCGCAGCAGGTGGCGGCGGCGCTGCGGCTCGGCATGGTCGGCGAAGAAGGTGCGCGAATGCAGCGCCGCGTAGTTGGACAGCCACTGGATGTCGCCCGGCCGGAAATCCATCTCGATGGCCATGCCCGGCTCGTAGGTGATGTCGTCGAACAGCTTCAGCAGCTCGATCTGCTGCGGGCTCAGCCGCGGCACCTCGGGATAGTCCTGCGCGGTGAAGATGTACAGCGCGCCGGCGTACATGCTGAACACCCCGTCGGTGAGATCGATGATCGGCGAGGTGTAGGTGTTGGCCGGGGCGTTGTGGTCCTGGCGCTTCCAATCCCAGTGGAACGGCTCGAACAGCAGCGGCGCCAGGTCCGGGCGGCGCTTGAGGATCTCGTTGTAGATCTGCGCGCCGGAGACCAGGCAGGACGCGCCGCCCTGCTTGGCCGGACGCAGGCACATCAGCGCCACCACATCGGAACTGTCCGAATGGAACGGCAGCGCGTCGCGGATGCTGGCCGACAGCGCGGTGGGGTCGTCCAGGGTCTTGTCCGAGGTCGCGTAGACGTGGCCGATCAGATCGCCCAGCCGGTTCTGCCGCATCGGCTCGCCCAGGTGCAGGCCGAGGATGTAGTAGATCGCGGCCGACAGCGCGTCCGAATACAGCTGCGTGCGCAGGCCACGCACCAACACGAAACCGCGTCCGGTGTCGATGTCGCGCCCCCACGAGCGCAGCGCTTCCAGGCAGGCCTGCAGCGGGTACTCGGACGCCTGCACGAAACGCAGGTCAGGATCGTCCTCGACGAAGCGGCCACCCAGCGCCTCCAGTTCGGCGACCTGGGCCGGGCTGAGGACATAGATCCAGTCCTGGCCCCGGCCCAGCTCGTCGCCGCGCCAGGCCGCCTGGCCGGTGACCGATTCGAGTTCGAAGGTCGTACTCATGGATGCGCCCTTGCCTGCCTGCGGCGCCCCTCCCGACCGCGGAGCGGATGCCTGCCGATGATGCACCCGATGCTACGCTCGCGCCGGGCGCGACGCTTGACCGGGCATGCACGCTTTGTTGCCCGCACCCCACCCTGCCCTCGGCCACGCATCAGAAGCTGTACTGCACCGAGAAGATCCACTGGCGCGGGGCGATGTAGGTCTCGGTGACCTGCGCGCTGCCGTAGGGATCGCTGAAGCGCGAGTTCACCCCGTCCCTGTCGAACAGATTGGTGACCGACACCGAATAGTCCCAGTGCGAATCGTCCGGTGCGTAGCTGAAGTACAGGTTGGCCACGCTGTAGGCCGGGACCTTGTCGTCGGTGCTGTTGTTGTACAGCCGGTATTGGTAGCTGCCGCGATGCACGAATTCAGCCTTGGCAGTGAACAGGCCGGCGCCCAGCTGGTGGCTGAAGGTGGCGCTGAGGTTGCCCTGGATGCGCGGGATCTTCGGTACCTCGTTGCCGTTGATGTTCTGCTCGGCCGCCGCGCGCGCCAGCACCGCCGAGTAGAAGTTGGTCCAGTACAGCCAGCCCGGGTAGCCGGCGGCATCCTGCGCCGCGGACGCCGCCGCCGGATCGAGGGCGTAGAAATCCTTGTTGAACTTGCCGCGCGCCGTGGAAAGGGACGCATCGAAACGCCAGCTCGCCGTGGCCAGCCAGCTGCCCTCGAACTCCAGCCCGTAGATCCTGGCGCTGGGCGCGTTGGCGATGCCCTCGCCGTACAGCATCGGATCCTCGTTGAGGAACTGCATGTTCTTGTAGTTGTAGAGGAAGGCGGCCGCGTTCAGTTGCAGGGTGTTGTCCAGGAAACGGTTCTTGCTGCCCAGCTCGAAGGCGTTGACCGTCTCCGGCTTGAAGTACGGCCGGGTTTCCCAGGCGTCGCCGTTGGCGGTGGACGAGCCGTTGAGCCCGCCCGGCTTGTAGCCGCGGGTATAGCTCAGATAGCCCAGGCTGGAGGGGGTGAACTGGTATTCGAGCGCCAGCTTGCCGGTCACGTTGTGGGTGCTGTAGCCCTGCACCGTCTGCGGTTGCAGGTAGGCGCCGGAAGTCCAGTTGGACGTGCCGCCGCTCATGTTGTCGGCCTCGCCGGAATAGCGGTCCTTGTTGTAGCGCGCGCCGGCGGTGAGCCTGAAGCTGTCGGTGAACGAATAGGTGCCCTGCACGTACGCGGCCCAGGAACGCCGGGTGTATTCCTCCAGGTCGGCATAGGCCACGCTGGCCACCGTGGTCGCATCCCAGGCGGTGCTGGCCGGGATCACCGGATGGATCAGCTGGGTGTCGGAGTCGCGGTATTCCAGGATGTACTGCTTGTTGGTCGACTTCAGGAACACCACGCCGGTGATCCACTGCAGCGGGCCGTCGCCGTCGGAGCTCAGGTTGAACTCCTGCGACCAGGACTCCACGTCGCTCTGCCACAGGGCGACGTGGTCGTAGTTGTAGCCGGTATAGGTCAGCGAACTGTAGGTCTCGGCCCAGAACAGGTCGGCGGTCAGCGCGTCGGCGTCCCAGGACTGCTTGGAATGCAGCTTCTGGTAGGCGGTGATCGACTTGAAGGTCGCCCACGGCAGCTTCCAGCGCAGGTTGGCCGAATACAGTTCGAAGTCGATCAGCGACTTGCCCGGATAGTCCTGGCTGATCACCCGCGCATCGTCGATCGGGTCGAGGATGTTCTTCTGCGCCGGCGCATTGGTGTCGCTCTTGTACCTGATCGCGCTGAAGGTGGCCTGGAAATCGTCGGTGGGCGCCCACAGCGCGGCGATCTTGCCGCCGAGCTCGTCGGCCTGGTCGGCCTCGTAGCCGTACTTGCCGTACACGTCGGTCAGCTTGGCGTAGCCGTCGTGCCGGTACTGCTGGACGGCCACGCGCACGGCGAAGGTGTCGCCGGCCGGCAGGTTGATCGACGCGCTGGACTTGCTCAGGCCGTAGTTGCCGCCCCCGACCTTGACCTGGCCGCCGAAGTCGTCCAGCTCGGGCTGCTTGCTGACCACGTTGATGGTGCCGCCGGTGGAGCCCTGGCCGAACATGGTGCCCTGCGGGCCGCGCAGCACCTCCACCTGCGCCGGATCGATGAAGGCGGCGTTGGCGGCGATCGAATTGAAGATGTACACCCCGTCCACGTGCAGCGACACGCCCGGCTGGGTATTGGTGTTCTCCGGCGTTTCCGAGCCGATGCCGCGGATCGACAGCACCCGCTCGGCGCCGCCGCTCTTGGCCACCACCAGGCCCGGCACCTCGCCGTTCAGTCCGGTCACGTCGTTGATGTTGGCCTGGTCCAGTTCCTCGGCCGACACCGTGCTGACCGACAGCGGCGCCTTCTGCTGGTCGACGTTGCGCCGCTCGGCGGTCACCGTCACGGTATCCAGCTGCTTGGAGGCCGTCGTGTCCGCGGCGGCGGCGGACGTCTCCGGCGTTTCTTCGGCCGCGGCGGCAGACCCCGCGGCCAGGGCGGACACCGCCACCGAAACCGCCAACGCCAGACAACACCTGGCCGACCCACGCTCTAGGCTGCGCATCGAAGCTCACCTCGTTCGATCATGGCTGACAGGCCGGGCGATGCAGCGGCGGCAATGCCGGCCGGCCCGGGACGAGTACCAAGATTGGTCACGCGGCGGTCAGCTTCTTGATTTGCAGCGCCCTATTTGTTGCCGCGCAGCAATCCGCCGGCAGCCATGCAGAAGCAAGCGATCCACCCGCACGGCGGGCTCACAGACCCAGTACCGACCGTTCGCCGCGGCAGCCCGAGCAGCGGATCATCATCGAACGGCGGCGCGCGCCGTCCAGCGGGAAACGGTTGCGCGGCAATCCCGCCCGCAGCGGATTGCCCGGCCGCACGCGTTGGTGCAGATAGGCCGAACCGCCCCGCCCGGACGCAGCCAGCGCCACCGCTATCCGGTAGCGGTCGCGCTCGCCGGACGAACTGAACAGCGAACATTGGCGCCGCTCGGCGCCGCCACCCTCCTTCGTTCGCTTCCACAGCGGGCCGTCAGGCAAGAATTGCGGAACCGGCGCCGGCATTTTTGCCTGCCGGCGCCCTAATCCTTGTTCCGCCGGCGGCCGGCTCAGCCGGCGACGATGAAGCGCTTGTCGTCCTCGATGAAGGCCTTGTCGCCGAACGGCGCCTCATTGGAACCGAACGGCATCTGCGCGCGCAGCTTCCACGCGGCCGGCACGTGCCAGTGCGCCTGCACCGCCTCGTCCACCAGCGGGTTGTAGTGCTGCAGGCTGGCGCCGATGCCGGCCTCGGCCAGCGCGGTCCACACCGCGAACTGGGCGATGCCGGTGGAATGCTCGGACCACACCGGGAAGTTGTCGGCGTACAGGGCGAACTGCTCCTGCAGGCCCTTGATCACGTCCTGGTCCTCGAAGAACAGCACTGTGCCGGCGCCGGCGGCGAAGCCGTCGAGCTTGCCCTCGGTGGCGGCGAAGGCCTCGGCCGGGACGATCTTGCGCAGGGCGTCCTTGGCCAGGTCCCAGAACTTGACGCTGTGCTGGCCGAACAGGATCAGCACGCGCGAGCTCTGCGAGTTGAACGAGGACGGCGCCAGGCGCACGGCCTGCTTGATCAGCGCGGCGGTTTCCTCCTGGCTGATCGGCAACTGCTTGCCGATCGAATACTGGGTGCGGCGCTTGCGGAAGACCGAAAGGGCGAGGTTGCTCATGGCGGGGGCTCCGGGGTGGGGGCCGGGCAGGATGCCGGCAGGAGCGCCCATGCTAGCCATCGCACGATCCCGGCCAATCCCGTGCGACAACACGGATCGTTGCGAAAAATGCGGGCAATCGCCGCGCCCGGGCGCTTCCGCCGGCCCGCCGCATCATCGATCCGGCCGGTATTTTTTGGCTCTTCACCCGATTGCGGGAAATCGAAGTCCCAGGCCGTTGCTGCGTGCCGGCTTCGGAAAGCCGCGCAGCCCCCGGCGGGGATGCTCCTCGGCTCGGTCAGACATCCTGTCTGACTCGCCGCCGCAGGCCATCCCTGGCCTGCTTTCCGC
>JASGEB010000204.1:0-32468 GCA_047606785.1 Pseudoxanthomonas sp. | reverse complement strand
CGCTGCCCCAGCGCGCCAAGCGCGCGCGCGCGGCCGGCGCCGCCGGCACCTCGTCGTTGGCGGCCTTGACCGGGCGGGTGTCGCCGGCGGCGATGGCCGCCGACACGCGCGCGGCGAAGCCGGCCGGCGCCGGCGCCGGCATGCGCCCGCGCAGTACGTCGCCGCACAGCTGCCAGCGCTCGAAGGTCGCACCCAGCTCGTCGTCGTGCTCCAGCCGGCGCAGCAGGAAGCGGGCCTGGTCCGGCGCCAGTTCGCCGTCCAGCAGTTCGGACAGCTGCTGGTTGAAGTGCAACTGCAGCTTGTGGTCGGTATCGATGTCGCGGTTCATCGGTTGCGCTCCCGGCTGGTGGCGCTCTGCCCTTCTTCCAGCAATGGCCGTAACTGCTGGTCGATGGCCTCGCGCGCACGGAAGATGCGCGAGCGCACGGTGCCGATCGGACAGGCCATGCGCGCGGCGATCTCCTCGTAGCTCAGGCCCTCGACCTCGCGCAGGGTGATGGCCGCGCGCAGTTCCTCGGGCAGCGCGTCCACCGCCTGCATCACGGTGCGCTCCATCTGCTGGCGCATCAGCTCGCGCTCGGGGGTGTCGGTGTCGCGCAGGCGCGTGCCGGCGTCGTACTGCTCGGCGTCGACGGCGTCGATGTCGTCCGCCGGCGGACGGCGGTTGTGGGCGACCAGGTGGTTCTTGGCGGTATTCACGGCGATGCGGTGCAACCACGTATAGAACTGGGAGTCGCCGCGGAAATTCCCCAGCGCGCGATAGGCGCGCAGGAAGGTCTCCTGGGCGACGTCCTGGCACTCGCTCCAATCGTGCACGTAGCGTCCGATCAGCGCCAGGATCCGGTGCTGGTACTTGCGCACCAGCAGGTCGAAGGCTGCGCTGTCGCCGCGCTGCACGCGCTTGACCAGCTCGAGGTCCAGTCCGGTGGATGGATCTGCTTGGGCCATGCCGGGCCGCACTCCTGTGGGCACGGTCATGGACCGGCACCTGTGACCGCGGTTGCGGGAGAAAGTTCCACGGCCGGTGGCGGGCACCGGCGCGCATTGCAGGATTCAAGGTAACCCATGGCGCATGCACGGCCTGTCGGGACGGGTCCGGCTGATCTGGGGATTTGACGCCGCCGGAACAACCTCCAGATGATAACGGGCTCTCCATACCCGAACGGATGGTCCGAAGGCCATGGCACCGAGCTTCGATGGGCTGCGATTCAGTCACTGGCGTCCGGAACTTCGCGCCGACGGCGTGCTGGTGCTCTGGCTGGACCGCCAGGGCGCCTCGGTCAACGCGTTCTCCCAGGACGTGCTGATCGAACTGGCCGAGCTGCTCGAGCGGATCGCCGTCGATCCGCCCGCCGCGGTGGTGATCGCCTCGGCGAAGGCTTCCGGCTACATCGCCGGCGCCGACCTCAAGGAATTCCAGGAATTCGACCGCCGCGGCACGGTCGAGGACGCCATCCGCCGCGGCCAGGACGTGTTCCAGCAACTGGCCGAACTGCCCTGCCCCACGGTCGCGGCGATCCACGGCTTCTGCATGGGCGGTGGCACCGAGATCTCGCTGGCCTGCCGCTACCGGGTGGCCAGCAGCGATCCGTCCACCCGCATCGGCCTGCCCGAAACGCAGCTGGGCATCTTCCCCGGCTGGGGCGGCAGCTCGCGCCTGCCGCGCCTGGTCGGCGCGCCGGCGGCGATGGACATGATGCTCACCGGCCGCGCGCTGTCGGCCAGCGCCGCGCGCGCGATCGGCCTGGTGGACAAGCTGGTCGAACCGGCCGTGCTGGTCGACAGCGCCGCCGCGCTGGCCCTGCGGGGCACCGCCCGCCCGTTCAAGCAGCGCCTGCTGGGCTGGGCGACCAACACCTGGCCGGCGCGCAAGCTGCTGGCCCCGCAGATGGCCAGGCAGGTCGCGCGCAAGGCGCCGAAGGCGTTCTACCCGGCGCCGTACGCGCTGATCTCGACCTGGGAACGCTTCGGCGGCAAGGGCATCGGCGCGCGCCTGGACGCCGAGCGCCGGGCGGTGGTGAAGCTGGCCGGCACGCCGACCGCGCGCAACCTGATCCGCATCTTCTTCCTCACCGAGCGCCTGAAGGGGCTGGGCAAGGGCGAATCCGGCATCGCCCGCGTGCACGTGGTCGGCGCCGGGGTGATGGGCGGCGACATCGCCGCATGGGCCGCGTACAAGGGTTTCGAGGTGACCCTGCAGGACCGCGAGCAGCGCTTCATCGACCCGGCCCTGCAGCGCGCGCAGGCGCTGTTCGAGAAGAGAGTGAAGGACCCGAGCAAGCGCCCGGCGGTGACGGCGCGGCTGAAGTCCGACCTGGCCGGCGACGGCGCGGCGCAGGCCGACCTGGTGATCGAGGCGATCATCGAGGACCCGCAGGCCAAGCGCGAGCTGTACCAATCGCTGGAACCCAGGCTCAAGGCCGACGCCCTGTTGACCACCAATACTTCGTCGATCCCGCTGGTCGAGCTGCGCGAGCACATCGCCCGTCCGGCGCAGTTCGCCGGCCTGCACTACTTCAACCCGGTGGCGCAGATGCCGCTGGTGGAGATCATCCACCACGACGCCATGGCCGCCGAAACCGAGCGCCGGCTGGCGGCGTTCTGCAAGGCGCTGGGCAAGTACCCGGTGCCGGTGGCCGGCACGCCCGGCTTCCTGGTCAACCGGGTGCTGTTCCCGTACATGCTGGAAGCGGCCACCGCTTACGCCGAGGGCATTCCCGGCGCGGTCATCGACCAGGCGGCGGTCAAGTTCGGCATGCCGATGGGGCCGATCGAACTGCTCGACACCGTCGGCCTGGACGTGGCCGCCAGCGTCGGCAGGGAGCTGGCTCCGTTCCTGGGCCTGCAGGTGCCGGCGGCGCTGGCGACGGTCGAGGCCGGCAAGCGCGGCAAGAAGGACGGCCAGGGCCTGTACAAGTGGGAACAGACCGACAAGGGCAGCAAGGCCGTCAAGCCGGAAGTGCCCGCCGACTACCGGGCGCCGGACGACCTGCAGGACCGCCTGATCCTGCCGCTGCTCAACGAATCGGTGGCCTGCCTGCACGCCGGCGTGGTCGCCGACGCTGACCTGCTCGACGCCGGGGTGATCTTCGGCACCGGCTTCGCGCCCTTCCGCGGCGGCCCGATCCAGTACGTCCGCGCCACCGGCGTGGACGTACTGCTGGAGAAACTCAAGACCCTGCAGGCGCGCCACGGCGAGCGCTTCGCGCCGCGCCCGGGCTGGGACGAAGCAGTGCTGCGCCAGCCGCCGGCGTGAGCTTGCGGGCGTCTCCGGACACGCCCGGCATTCGCCTGCCGGGTGCTGAACGGGCCGCGCACCGCCTTATGCCTCGCATATGCCGCTGAAGGATGATGCCGCCTGCGGCATCCGCCGCCATCCTTTCCGGAACTCCGCCATGAAGACGCTGTCCGCTTCCCTCCTCGTCCTCACCGCCCTGGCGTTGCCCGCCACCTCCTTCGCCGCCACCGCCCAGCAGCAGCGCATGGCCCAGTGTTCGGCCCAGAACAAGGGCAAGAAGGGCGACGAATACAAGGCCGCGCAGAAGGCCTGCCTGTCCGGCCAGACCGCCACGCCGACCGCCGCCGCGCCCTCCACCCCGCAGGAACGCATGAAGAGCTGCAATGCCGATGCCTCGTCGCAGAAGCTGACCGGCGATGCGCGCAAGACCTTCATGAGCACCTGCCTCAAGAAGAGCTGAGCGGCGCGCCCGTCTGCACCGCCGAAACGTCGAAGGCCCCGGTTTCCCGGGGCCTTCGCTTTTCTGGGCCGCGTTCCTGCGGAAACGCGCGCAGGATCATTTCGCCGTGTCCGGCAGCACCTCGGCCGCGCCGACCGGGTTGCGCGGGTCGCTGCCGCCGGCCAGGGTGTTGCTGCGCCGGTCCCATTCCACCGTCTGCAGGTTGCCCCAGACGTGGCTGGAGCCGCGGCCGCCGGCGGCGCTGTCGCCCAGCTGCTTGACCTTGTGGCCCATCGCTTCGAGCCCCTGGATCGTGGCGGCGTCGAAGGTGTCGCTTTCCGCCTCGATCACGTCCGGCAGCCATTGGTGGTGGTAGCGCGACAGGGCGGCGACCTGCTGCGGGTCCAGGCCGTCGTCGTAGCCGAGGATGCCCAGCAGCACCATGGTGATGATGCGGCTGCCGCCGGGCGTGCCGAGCACGATGGTCTTGTCGCCGTCGTCCATGAAGGTCGGTGTCATCGAGCTGAGCGGGCGCTTGCCCGGCCTGGGCGCGTTGGCCTCGTAGCCCATCACCCCGAAGGCGTTGGGCGTGCCCGGCTTGAGCGCGAAGTCGTCCATCTCGTCGTTGAGCAGCACGCCGGTGCCCTTGGGGATCAGGCCCGAGCCGTACAGCAGGTTGACGGTCTGGGTGGCGCCGACCAGGTTGCCCTGGTCGTCGATGATCGAGAAGTGGGTGGTCTCGTCGTCTTCCAGCGGGGTCGGGTTGCCCGACAGCAGGTCGCTGGGGGTGGCCTTGTCCGGGTTGATGGTCGAGCGCAGGCCCAGCGCGTAGTCCTTGCTCAGCAGCACCCGCTGCGGGATCGCGGTGAAGTCCGGGTCGCCGAGGAAGAAGGTGCGGTCGCGGTAGGCGCGGCGCATCGCCTCGACCACCAGGTGGGTGCGGTGCGCCGGGTCCATCGACTTGAGGTCGTAGCCCTCCAGGATCTGCAGCATCGAGGCCAGGGCGATGCCGCCGGAGGACGGCGGCGGCGCGGTGGTGATCTTCCAGCCCTTGTAGTCGAAGTGGATCGGGGTGCGCTGCTTGACCCGGTAGGCGGCCAGTTCCTGCGCCGTCCAGTGGCCGCCGGCCTGGTTGACGCCGGCGATCAGCTTGTTCGCGGTCTCGCCCTTGTAGAAGCCGTCGAAGCCCTTGTCGGCCAGCAGCTGCAGGGTGTGCGCCAGTTGCAGCTGCTTGAAGATGTCGCCCTCGGCGATCGGCTTGCCGTTGCGCAGATAGACCTCGCGCGTGCCGGGATAGCGCTCCATCACCTCGCGGCGCTGGGCGTAGCCGCTGGCCATGCGCGCATACACCGGGAAACCCTCGCTGGCGATGCGGATGGCCGGCGCCAGCGACTGCTTGAGCGGCAGCTTGCCGTAGTGCGTCGCCAGTTCGACCAGCGCCGCCGGCAGGCCGGGGATGCCGGCCGACCAGGGGCCGTTGATCGACTTGTTCGGGTCGAGCTTGCCGTCCTTGTCCAGGAACCTGTCCGGGGTGGCCGACTCGGGCGACTCCTCGCGCGCGTCCAGCATCACGTCCTGGCCGGTCTTGGCGTCGTGCAGCAGGAAGAAACCGCCGCCGCCCAGGCCCGAGCTGATCGGCTCGACCACGCCCAGGGTGGAGGACACCGCCACCGCCGCGTCGAAGGCGTTGCCACCCTCGCGCAGGATCTGCAGGCCGGCTTCGGTGGCCAGGCGGTGGCCGCTGGCGATGGCCGCACCAGGCGGATGCGCGGCGACCGGCATCGGCGCGGCGTCGGCCCAGGCGGCCGGCGACAGCAGCAGCCCCAGCAGCAGGGCATGGTGGGGGAAGAGGCTCATTGCGCGGGCGACTCCTGTTCGTACAGTTCGGGATGATCCTGCTGCAGCCGCCGCAGCTTGGCCAGCAGTTGCTCGTGGGTCTCGGGGATGTCCGGATCCGGGTCGATGCACTCCACCGGGCACACCACCACGCACTGCGGCTCGCCGAAGTGGCCCACGCACTCGGTGCAGCGGGCCGGGTCGATGACATAGATGGTCTCGCCCATGGCGATGGCGTGGTTGGGGCACGCCGGCTCGCAGACGTCGCAGTTGACGCACAACTCGTTGATCTTCAGCGACATGGAGGCGGTACGGGGGTGGCAGCCCGCGCGGGCGGGGGCGCGCCGATTATCGCCCATCTTGCCGGTCGGGCCGCTGGCGTTGCCGCGGTACAGCGTCCTGCGAGGACGTGCGAGGACGTGCGAGGACGCAGGATGGGTGGAGCGCAGCGATACCCATCATCGATGGCCGGCAGCCCATCGCTGCCGCGCCGCTCTGCGCGTATCGACGGGTATCTGCTTCGGCTCCACCCATCCTGCGGATCTGGATTCCCGCCGGCGTCGTGGCAAAGGCGTGTCCGCGTTGCGGACACGCGCCACGGCGTCACTTGGCTTCGACGAAGACGTAGTCGGCGCCGCTGGGGCCTACCGCGGCCTTGACCCGATCGTTGTCGGCGGCCGCGCCGATGAACAGCACGCGCACGCCCTTGAACGAGGCCGATTCGGCCTTGGCGAAGGCCTCGACGACCAGGTCGGCCATCTTGGCGCTCTCCGGCGAGCCGAAGCCGACCATGTTGCCGGCGGTCACGCCGCGCTGCACGGCGGTGTCGATCTGCTCCTTCAGGCGGTCGTACTTGCCCTGGAAGTCCGGATCGCTCTGCGCCGGCAGGTAGTACATGATCGGGGTGCTGGTGACGGCACCCATGTTGCGGCCCACCGCATCCTGGATGTAGGCGCGCCAGGCCTGGTCGTCGCCGTTGGTCGGCGCGGGCAGCGCGGCGGCCTGGGCCGGCGCGGCGGTGGTGTCCTCGGTCTTCTTGCAGCCGACCAGCGCGGTGGTCAGGCCAAGCAGGCCGAGCAGCAGCATTCGATAAGCGGTTTTCATGTATTGCTCTCCCGTGGATGCGTCAGATGTCTTGGCAGCGGCCCATGATGCCGGAAAGCGTCGCCGCCGCCTATTCCATGCCGCGGTACTGCGAGCGCAGCGCCGCGGCCACTTCCGCCGGCACGAAGCCGGACACGTCCCCGCCCAGCCGAGCGATCTCGCGCACCAGGGTCGAGGAGATGAAGCCGTACTGCTCGGCCGGGGTCATGAACAGCGTCTCGACCTCGGGGATCAGGTGCCGATTCATGCTGGCCATCTGGAATTCGTATTCGAAATCCGACACCGCGCGCAAGCCGCGCAGCAGCACCCCGGCACCGATCTCGCGCACGAAGTGCGCCAGCAGGCCGTCGAAGCCGCGCACCTCCACGTGCCGATGGTGGAGCAGCGCGCGCCGGGCCAGTTCCACCCGCCGCGCCAGCGGCAGCGCCGGGCCCTTCTTGGGGCTCTCGGCCACGCCGATCACCAGCTTCTCGAACAGCGGCGCGGCGCGGTCGACCAGGTCGATGTGGCCGTTGGTGACCGGGTCGAAGGTGCCGGGATAGACCGCGATACGGGTGGGCGACACAGGCGTGGCTCAAACGGCGGCGTGGCGACGGCGCGGAGTGTAGCGGCCTCAAGCCTCGGAAAGCGAACGGTACAGGGCGTAGCGGACCTGGCCGCTGCGGCCCTCGCGGTGCAGCCCCCAGCCCGGGCCCGGTGCGGGCGCCTGATCGCGCGGCGATTCCAGGTACAGCCAGCCGCCGGCGGCCAGACGCGCCGGCAGCCGTTCCAGTACCCGCGGCCATAGCCCGGCGGCGAACGGCGGGTCGACGAAGGCCAGGTCGAAGCCCGCCGGCGGCTGCCGCTCGAGCCAGTCCAGGGCGTCGGCGGCGACCACCTCGGCGCGATCCTGCGTGCCCAGCCGCGCCACCACCTCGCGCAGCCGTCCGGCCTGGGCCGGATCGCGCTCGACCAGCACCGCGCCGGCGGCCCCGCGCGAGAGCGCCTCCAGCCCCAGCGCGCCGCTGCCGGCGAACAGGTCCAGCACGCGCAGGCCCGGCAGCACCGGCGCCAGCCAGTTGAACAAGGTCTCGCGCACGCGTTCGCCGGTCGGGCGCAGGCCCGCCTGCGGCGGCACCGGCAGCCGGCTATTGCGCCAGTGCCCGCCTATGATGCGCACCTGCCCGCCCCCGCCCTGCACGGGACGCGGATGCGCAGCACGGGAAGAACGCGAAGAACGAGGCATGCGAGAACCCGGGTCGAAGCGGCCAGAACCGGGGTCAGAGTGCAGTTTTGTCCGGCCGGCAAAAAGGCATCGTGGGCAAGGGGCAAGACTGCACTCCGACCCCGGTCTTATTTTCGCATGCCGGCTTGAAATCGCCCGCCCCGGCCCCTATCCCGCGCCGAACCCCATGGAGCAAGCATCGATGACGACCGAAACCCGCAAGGAAACCCTGGGCTTCCAGACCGAGGTCAGGCAGCTGCTGCAGCTGATGATCCACTCGCTGTACTCGAACAAGGAGATCTTCCTGCGCGAGCTGGTGTCCAACGCCGCCGACGCCGCCGACAAGCTGCGCTTCGAGGCGATCGCCGCGCCGCAGCTGCTGGAGGAGGACCCGGTACTGCGGATCCGCGTGGAGTTCGACCAGGACGCGCATACCGTCAGCATCGACGACAACGGCATCGGCATGAGCCGCGAGGAGGCGATCGCCCATCTCGGCACGATCGCCAAGTCCGGCACCGGCGAGTTCCTGAAGGCGCTGTCGGGCGACCAGAAGAAGGACGCCAACCTGATCGGCCAGTTCGGCGTGGGCTTCTACAGCGCCTTCATCGTCGCCGACCAGGTCGACGTGTACAGCCGCCGCGCCGGCCTGCCCGCCGCCGAGGGCGTGCACTGGTCCAGCCGCGGCGAGGGCGATTTCGAGGTCGCCACGCTCGACAAGCCGCAACGCGGCACCCGCATCGTGCTGCACCTGAAGGACGGCGAGCACGACTTCGCCGACGGCTGGAAGCTGCGCGGCATCCTCAAGAAGTACTCCGACCACATCGGCCTGCCGATCGAGATGCGCAAGGAGCGCCACGGCGAGGACAAGGACCCGCCGGCCGCGCCGGAGTGGGAGGCGGTCAACCAGGCCAGCGCGCTGTGGACCCGGCCCAAGTCCGAACTCAAGGACGAGGACTACAAGGAGTTCTACAAGCACATCGCCCACGACTTCGGCGATCCGCTGGCGTGGAGCCACAACAAGGTCGAGGGCAAGCTGGAGTACACCTCGCTGCTGTACCTGCCGGCGCGCGCGCCGTTCGACCTCTACCGCCGCGACGCCGCCAAGGGCCTGAAGCTGTACGTGCAGCGGGTCTTCATCATGGACCAGGCCGAGCAGTTCCTGCCGCTGTACCTGCGCTTCGTCAAGGGCGTGGTCGATTCGGCCGACCTGTCGCTGAACGTCTCGCGCGAGATCCTGCAGGCCGGCCCGGTGGTGGACTCGATGAAGTCGGCGCTGACCAAGCGCACGCTGGACATGCTGGAGAAGCTGGCCAAGGACAAGCCCGAGGACTACAAGACCTTCTGGCGCAACTTCGGCCAGGTGCTGAAGGAAGGCCCGGCCGAGGACTACGCCAACCGCGAAAGGATCGCCGGCCTGCTGCGCTTCGCCTCGACCCAGCAGGCCGGCGGCGAGCCGGTCGTGGCGCTGGCCGACTACGTGGCGCGGATGCAGCCGGGCCAGGACAAGCTGTACTACCTGACCGGCGAGTCCTACGCGCAGATCAAGGACAGCCCGCACCTGGAGGTGTTCCGCAAGAAGGGCATCGAGGTGCTGCTGCTGACTGACCGGATCGACGAGTGGCTGATGGGCTACCTGACCGAGTTCGACGGCAAGTCCTTCGTCGACGTCGCCCGCGGCGACCTCGACCTCGGCGGCCTGGACTCGGAGGAGGACAAGAAGGCGCAGGACAAGGCGGCCAAGGCCAAGCAGGGGCTGGCCAGCCGGATCAAGGCGGCGCTCGGCGACGAGGTCGCCGAGGTGCGGGTCTCGCACCGGCTGACCGATTCGCCGGCGATCCTGGCGATCGGCCAGGGCGACCTGGGCCTGCAGATGCGCCAGTTGCTGGAGGCCAGCGGCCAGAAGCTGCCCGAAAGCAAGCCGGTGTTCGAGTTCAATCCGGCCCATCCGCTGATCGAGCGGCTGGACGCCGAGCAGGACCTGGAGCGCTTTGGCGAGTTCAGCCGGGTGCTGCTGGACCAGGCCGCGCTGGCCGCCGGCGACAGCCTGAAGGACCCGGCCGGCTACGTGCGCCGGCTCAACAAGCTGCTGCTGCAGCTGTCGGCCTGAGCCGGCCATCGCCCCGGCCGCAGCGTGGACATGCTCCTACCGGGGCGCGAACCGGCCGCCACAAGAGCGTGAGCGCGGGATTCCCGCGCTTCCCTGCGCGGAACCGGCGCTACTTCGCCAGCGCCAGCGCCGCCAGGTCTTCCGCCGCCGCCTTCAGGTCGGCCTTGCCGCCGCTCGCGTTGACGTGCAGGGCGACCACCACGTCCCGGTCGGCGTAGTTGGCGAAATACGACAAGGTGCCCTTCACACTGCCGCTGTGGCCGTAGTAGCGGCGCCCGGCGCCGTCTGTCAGCACCCGCCAGATCAGCGCCTGCACCGGAACCTGCTCGGGCGCGTCGGTGTCGCCGTCGGGGCGGTAGGCCGGCAGCTTCGGGTCGAGCTGCGGCCGGTACATCTCGGCCAGCGCCTTGCGCCCCAGCAGCACGCCGCTGTTCAGCGCGTGGCCCAGCCGCACCATGTCCTCGTCGCTGCCGATGATGCCGCCGCCGATGAACTTGTAGCTGACGTTCTCCTGCTGCGCGTTCTCAAGCCGGCCGCTGGCGCGGTCCAGCTCGTAGCCGCGGGCGCGCCCGGCGACGATCCGCGCCGGGATGTCCAGCCCGGTGTGGAGCATGCCGGCGGGAATCCACACGTGCTCGCGCAGGTACTGCTCCAGCGGTTCGCCGCTGCCGGTTTCGATCACCGCCTGCAGCAGGCTGGCGCCGTAGGTGGTGTAGTACCAGTGGCTGCCAGGGGCGAACAGCAGCGGTTCGTCCTGCCAGCGTTTCGAAGCTTCTTGCAGCGTGTCGAACTGGCGGAAGCGCAGCACCTCGCCGTCGCCGAACTCGCCGTCGCGGTAGTGGCGGATGCCCGAGGTGTGGGTCATCAGCTGGCGCACCGTGATCGGCGCCTGCTTGCGCGGGAACCACGGCGCGTAGACCTGGATCTGCGCATCGAGGTCGGCCTTGCCGCGTTCGACCAGCTGCATCGTCCCGATCGCGCCGAACAGCTTGGACTCCGAGCCGATGTCGTGCACGCTGCGGCCGGTCATCGGCACCTCGTTCTCGGCATCGGCGAAGCCGACGCCGCCGGAATAGACCAGATGCCCGCCGACCATCAGCGCCGCCGAGGCGCCGGGCGCGCCGGCGTCGCGGCGCAGTTGTTCGAGGCGCTGCACGACCTGCGCCGGTTCCAGCGCCCATGCCGGGGCAACCAGCAGCAGCCACAGCAGCCACGGGCCGGCCAGCCGGGGAAGTCGTCGGGAAAGCGGGTTCATCGTCGGTTCTCGTCGGGGGTTCGCAGGAGGGGGCAATGCGCCGCGGCGGCGGCCAGATGCATGGATGCGGTCGAGGCGGCGAAAACCCCGGCCGCTACGGCGCCGGCGGGTCCAGCGCCTGCGCGCGGCGCAACGCCGCCAGCACCGGTTCCAGCGGCAATGCGGCGACCGTGCCATGGTAGCCGTGCACGCTCTGCGCGCGGAACAGTGAATCGACGATGGCCTCCTCGGTCGCTTCGGCGCAGGCCTGGAACAGCGGGGTCAGCCGTTCGGCGGCGACGCTGTGCGCCGGCTGCACCGCCGCGTCGGGATCGCGCAGGTTCTCCAGCGCGGTCGCGAAGGCGATCACGTAGTCGCCGGAGCCGTTCGACATCACCGAGCCGGTCCGCGCCAGCCCGACCAGCGCGCGCCGCGCCAGCCGCTGCAAGGCCGCCGGGTCCAGCGGCGCGTCGGTCGCGACCACGATCATGATGCTGCCATCGCCGGTGCTCGGCGGCGGCGCCAGCGTGCGCGCGTATTCGGCCGGATCCGGCAGCGCCTGCCACACCGGCACGCCGGCGATGGTCAGCTTGCCGCCGAAATTGCTCTGCACCAGCACCCCGACCGTGTAGCCGCCGTCGGCCGCGGGCAGGCGCCGCGAACTGGTGCCGATGCCGCCCTTCCAGCCGAACGCGACCGTGCCGGCGCCGGCGCCGACCGCGCCTTCCTCGACCGCTGCGTGCGACAGCCGGGTCAGCGCCTGCTCGACCAGCGCCGGGGTCAGCGGGCGGGCGCGGATGTCGCTGAGGTAGCCGTCGTTGGTCTCTCCGACCACCGGGTTGATCGAACCCACCTGCTCCATGCCCGGCTGGCGCAGCAGCCAGTCGACCGCGGCGTCGGCGACCTTCCACGTGCTCAGCGTGCCGGTCAGCAGGATCGGCGTTTCCAGCTCGCCCAGTTCCTGCACCTGGGTGATCCCGGCGAGCTTGCCGAAGCCGTTGCCGACCACGATCGCCGCCGGCACCCGCTGCCGGAACAGGTTGCCCGGGTGCGGCACGATCGCGGTGACGCCGGTGTGCAGGCGCCGGCCCTCGACCAACGTGGCGTGGCCGACGCCGACCCCGGCCACGTCGGTGATCGCATTGTTCGGCCCCGGCGGCAAGGTGCCGATGACGACGCCGGCTTCGCGTGCACGCGGACGCTGCTCGGCGGCCGTGGCCGACAGCGTGGCGGCCAGCAATGCGGCGCCGAAGACCGCGACAAGGCCCGCACGCGGCGGGTGCAAGGACCTCTTGTCGCGGAACACCGCACCGGCGGCGCCATCGCGCGTTCGAAGGTACCTGGCTTCGATTCCCAGCCGATTCCGTCCCGCCTCTGCCCGATCATCGTCCATGCTAAGCAGTGTGCGCCCGCCGGCGCATCGGGAGAAGGCCCGAAAGGCAAGCCGAGCCGGTTTCATCATCGATGTCGAAGTTTGCATCGCTCAGGCCGCACCGTAGCCGCCGCCGCCGGGCGTCTCGATCACGATCGCGTCGCCCGGCCGCAGTTCGACCCGGTCGCAGCCCTGCATCGGCTCGCGGCTGCCGTCGGCGCGCAGCAGCCACTGCGCGCCGGCCGCGCCCGGCGCGCCGCCGGCCAGCGCGAACGGCGCCACGTTGCGGCGCGAGGACACCAAGGTGGCGGTCATCGGTTCGAGGAAGCGCAGCGCACGCACCATGCCGTCGCCGCCGCGCTGTCGCCCCACCCCGCCAGAGCCGCGCCGGATCGCGGTCCGCTCGACCCGCACCGGATAGCGCAGTTCCAGCACCTCCGGGTCGGTCAGGCGGGTGTTGGTCATGTGCGTGTGTACCGCCGAGGCGCCGTCGAAGCCGCGGCCCGCCCCGGCGCCGCCGCCGATCGTCTCGTAGTACTGGTGGCGGGCGTTGCCGAACAGGAAGTTGTTCATCGTGCCCTGGCTGCAGGCGAGCAGGCCGAGCGCGCCGAACAGCGCGTTGCAGATCGCCTGGCTGACCTCGGTGTTGCCGGCGACCACCGCGCTGCCCGGCCGCGGCGACAGGAAGCTGGCTTCCGGCAGCACGATCCGCAGCGGGTGCAGGCAGCCTTCGTTGAGCGGGATCGCCTCGCCGACCTGGCAGCGGAACACGTACAGCACCACCGCGCGCACGATCGCCGGCGGCGCGTTGAAGTTGCCCTCACGCTGGGCGCTGCTGCCCCTGAAGTCGATCGTCGCCTCGCGCCTGGCGCGATCCACCCGCACCGCGACCTTGAGCACCCCGCCGTCGTCCATCGGGTAGGCGAATTCGCCATCGTCCAGCCCGGCCACGACCCGGCGGATGCTCTCCTCGGCGTTGGCCATCACGTGGCCCATGTAGGCGCGCACCTGCGGCCAGCCGCTGCCGGCCAGCAACGCCCGCAGCTCGCCGATGCCGGTCCGGTTGGCGGCGATCTGCGCGCGGATGTCGGCGACGTTGACGTCGGGTTGGCGCGCCGGCCAGCACGCGCCGGCCAGCAGCGCGCGGAATCCGGCCTCGCGGAACGCGCCGCCGTCGAGCACCAGGAAGTCGTCGATCACCACGCCCTCGTCCTCCAGCGTGCGCGAGTCCGGCGGCGTCGAGCCCGGCGTCGAACCGCCGATGTCGGCGTGGTGGGCGCGGTTGCCGACGAAGAAGCGCAGCTCGCGGCCGGCCTCGTCGAACACCGGCGCGATCACGGTGACGTCCGGCAGGTGGGTGCCGCCGTCGAACGGGTTGTTCAGTGCGACCATGTCGCCGGGCTTGAGCGTGGCGCCGCGCCGGCGGATCACCGTGCGCACGCTCTCGCCCATCGCGCCCAGGTGCACCGGCACGTGCGGCGCGTTGGCGACCAGGTTGCCGTCGGCATCGAACAGCGCGCACGAGTAGTCCAGCCGCTCCTTGATGTTGACGCTGGTCGAGGTATGGCGCAGCACCACGCCCATCTGCTCGGCGATCGCGACGAAGCGGTTGTTGAACAGTTCCAGCAGCACCGGGTCGGCCTGTTCGTGCGCGTCCTGCCGTGTCTCGGCGACGGCGGCCTGCGCGCGCTGCAGCGACAGCACGCCGCCGGCCACCACCTCGGCGCGCCAGCCCGGCTCGACCACGGTGGTGGCGAGCGCATCGCAGACCAGCGCCGGGCCGTCCACGACCGCGCCGATCGGCAAATCCTCGCGTCGGTGGACGGCGGCGACATGTTCGGCACCGCCGCTCCACAGCGCCACCTGCGCCGCTGCCTGCGGCTGCGACGACGCAGCGACGGTTTCACCAACCACGACCGGCTCGCCCGGCACCAGCGCCTCCAGGATCACGCTCTCGACCACGATCGCGCGACCGGGATCGTGGAAGCCGAAGCGCTGCGCATGCGCCTGCTCGAACGCCGCGCGCATCGCCTCCGCGTCGGCGAATTCCACGCCCAGCGCCGCGTCGGTGCCGGCGTAGCGCAGTTCGGCCTGGCGCTGGAAGCGCAGCGGCACCGGCTCGGGCTCGCGCGCCAGCAGTTGCGCGGCGGCCTGCTGCTGCATCGCGTCTAGCAGCGCCGCGGCGTCGCGCACCGTTTCCGCTTGCAGCGGGCGCTCCACGGCCTGGCGCAGCACCAGGCTCTGCTCGGCCAGGCCCATGCCGTAGGCCGACAGCACCCCGGCCAGCGGGTGCACCAGGATCCGCCGCATGCCGAGCGCGTCGGCGATCAGGCAGGCGTGCTGGCCGCCGGCGCCGCCGAAGCACTGCAGGGCGAAATCGCGGGCATCGTGGCCCTTCTCCAGGGTGATCCGCTTGATCGCCTGGGCCATGTTCTCGCCCGCCACCTGGACGAAGCCCTCGGCCACCCGGCGCGCGTCCCACGGCTGGCCGGTCGCGGCGGCAATCTCGCGCGCCAGTTGCCCGAAGCCGGCGTGCACCGCGTCCGCGTCCAGCGGCTGGTCGGCGCCCGGTCCGAAGATGTGCGGGAACCAAGCTGGCTGGATCTTGCCCAGCATCACGTTGGCGTCGGTCACGGTCAGCGGGCCGCCGTTGCGGTAGGCGGCCGGGCCGGGCTGCGCGCCGGCGCTGTGCGGGCCGGCCCGCAGCCGCGCGCCGTCGAAGTGCAGCACCGAGCCGCCGCCGGCGGCAACGGTATGGATCGCCAGCGTCGGCACCCGCATCGGCGCGCCGGCGATCTCGCTCTCGTACTCGCGCTCGAAGCGGCCGGCGTACAGGCTGACGTCGGTCGAGGTGCCGCCCATGTCGAAGCCGATCACCCGTTCCACGCCCAGTGCCTCGGCGGTGCGCGCGGCGCCGACGATGCCGCCGACCGGGCCGGACAGCACCGCGTCCTTGCCGCGGAACAGCGCCGCGTCGGTCAGCCCGCCGCTGGACTGCATGAAGTACAGCCGGGTATCGCCCAGTTCGGCGACCACCCGGTCGACGTAGCGGCGCAGCACCGGCGACAGGTAGGCGTCCACCACCGCGGTATGCGCGCGCGCCACCAGCCCCAGCGACGGGCTGGCCTCATGGCTGGCCGAGACCTGCTCGAAGCCGGCTGCGCGTGCGAGCGCGGCGACCCGGCGCTCGCCCTGCGGGTGCTTCCAGGCGTGCATCAGCGCGATCGCGCAGGCCTCGAAGCCCTGTTCGCGGTAGCCACGCAGCATCGCCAGCACGGCGGCCTCGTCCAGCGGCAACAATTCGTTGCCGTCGATGTCTATGCGGCCGCCGATCTCCTCGACCGCGGCGCACAGCGGCGGTGCGCGGCGGATGTCCAGCGCGAACAGTGCCGGGCGCGCCTGGTTGCCGATCGCCGGCAGGTCGGCGAAACCCTGGTCGATCAGCAGCAGCGTGCGCGCGCCCTTGCGTTCCAGCAGCGCGTTGGTCGCCACCGTCGAGCCCATCTTGACCCGCTCGATCAGCTTGGATGGCAGCGGTTCGCCATCGGCGACGCCGAGCAGCTGGCGGATGCCGGCCACCGCCGCGTCGCGGTAGCGCGCCGGGTTCTCGCTGAGCAGCTTGGCGGTGCGCAACGAGCCGTCCGACGCGCGCGCGACGATGTCGGTGAAGGTGCCGCCGCGGTCCACCCAGAACTGCCAGCCCGCCATCGTGTTCCTCTCGTGTCCGTCCGCCGTCGAGGGCGCGATTCGATGCTACCTTCCCGAACAGCGCGTGCAAGGAATCCGTGATGCTGCTGGCATTGTCCGGACTGTTCGTCGTCATCGTCGGCTTCGTCCTGCGGCTGCATCCGCTGCTGGTGGTCGCCGCCGCCGCGCTGGTCACCGGGCTCGGCGCCGGGCTCGATCCGGCGGCCACGATCGCCCTGCTCGGCAAGGCGTTCCGCGAGAACCGCTTCATCGCCGTGGTCTGGCTGGTGCTGCCGATGATCGGCCTGCTCGAACGCGCCGGCCTACGCGAACAGGCCGCGCGCCTGATCACCCGCTTGAGGCAGGTCAGCGCCGGGCGCGTGCTGCTGGCCTATTTCCTGCTGCGCCAGGGCACCGCCGCGCTCGGCCTGACCTCGCTCGGCGGCCACGTGCAGATGGTGCGACCGCTGGTCGCGCCGATGGCCGAGGCGGCGGCCGCGCGCAGCGTCGCGCTGGACGAACCACTGCGCCACACGCTGCGCGCGCACGCCGCGGCGGTGGACAACATCGCGGTGTTCTTCGGCGAGGACATCTTCGTCGCGATCGGCTCGATCCTGCTGATCCTCGGCTTCCTGCAGAACTACGGCATCCAGCTGAGCCCGGTCAGCCTGGCGCTGCACGCGGTGCCGACCGCGCTCGCCGCGCTGGGGGTGCACGGGCTGCGGCTAAAGCTGCTGGACCGCCACTTGGCGCGGCTAGGCGGGAGCCCGCGGTGATCCGGCTCGAGCACGTCTACCTGCTGGCCGGGCTGATGTTCGCCGGCTTCGCACTTTCGCATACGCGCGACCGCGGCAACCCGGCACGCTGGCGCAGCGCGCTGTTCTGGAGCCTGTACGCGCTGGAGTTCGTCGCCGGCTCGCGGCTACCGGACCTGGTCAACGGGCTGATCGTGCTGGCGCTGGTCGCGCTCGCCCTGGCCGGGCTCAAGCCGGGCCGGATCGCCACCACCGACGCTGCCGCGCGCGAGGCCTCGGCGCAACGGCTGGGCACGAAGCTGTTCCTGCCGGCGCTGCTGGTGCCGGCACTGACCATCGCCGCGACCCTGCTGCTCGGCGACGGCAAGCTCGGCGGGCGGCAATGGATCGAGCCGGGCCGGGTCACCGTGGTTGCGCTGGGGCTGGCGGCGATCGTCGGCTACCTGCTGGCGGTCCGGCTGAGCCGGCCGGCGCCGGCGGCGATGTTCGACGAGGGCCGGCGCCTGGCCGATGCGGTCGGCTGGGCGATGCTGCTGCCGCAGCTACTGGCGGCGCTGGGCGCGCTGTTCGCGCTGGCCGGGGCCGGCGAGGCAGTGTCGCAGCTGATCGCCGCCGTGGTGCCGATCCACCACGCCTGGACCGCGGCAACGGTGTACTGCGTCGGCATGGCGCTGTTCACCGTGCTGATGGGCAACGCCTTCGCCGCGTTCCCGGTGATGACCGCCGGGATCGGCCTGCCGCTGGTGGTGCGGCGCTTCGGCGGCGACCCGGCCGCGGTCTGCGCGCTCGGCATGCTCAGCGGCTTCTGCGGCACCCTGATGACGCCGATGGCCGCCAACTTCAACATCGTGCCGGTGGCGGTGCTGGAGCTGCCCGACCGCTACCAGGTGATCAAGACCCAACTGCCGACCGCGCTGATCCTGCTGCTGGCCAATATCGTGCTGATGATGCTCTTTGGATTCTGAGATGACCACGCCCCTGCCCCCGATTCCCCATGCCCGGCTAGCGCGGATCGCGCTGTCGCACGTCGAGCGCGAATACCCGCACAAGGCCGACCACGTGATGAGCGGCGAGGCCGACGTCTACCGCCCGCGCGCCGTGCACCCGATCTTCTACGGCAGCTTCGACTGGCACAGCTGCGTGCACGGGCACTGGCTGCTGGCGCGGCTGCGCCGGCAGTTGCCGGATTCGCCCGAAGCCGGGCTCATCGCCGCGCTGTTCGAGCGCCAGTTCACCGAGAGCAAGGTCGCCGCCGAGTTCGCCTACCTGCAACGCGCGGACAGCCGCGGCTTCGAGCGGCCCTACGGCTGGGGCTGGCTGCTGAAGCTGGCCGCCGAACTCGAAACCGACCCCATCGCCGCGGCCTGGGCGCAGCGCCTGCGGCCACTGGCGCGGGCCTTCGCCGAACGCTTCGCCGCGCACCTGCCGACGCTGACCTACCCGATCCGGGTCGGCACCCACTTCAACACCGCGTTCGCACTGCGGCTGGCGCACGAGTACGCGGTGCAGGTCGGCGACGAAGGGCTTGCGCGGCTGATCGACACGCGCGCCCGCCACTGGTTCGGCGACGACCGCGACGGCGGCCGTTTCGAGCCGGGCGGCGACGACTTCCTGTCTTCGACTCTCACCGTCGCCCAGCTGATGGCGCGGCTGCTGCCGGCCGACGCCTTCGCCGCCTGGCTGCGCCGGTGCCTGCCCGGGCTGGAGCGCGGCGAGCCGGCCTCGCTGTTCGCGCCGGCCGTGGTCAGCGACCGCAGCGACGGCAAGATCGCCCATCTCGACGGACTCAACCTGAGCCGCGCCTGGGCCTGGTTCGAGCTGGCCGGCGCAGTTGAAGGCGAGTTGCGCGCGCCGCTGGCCGAGATCGGCCGGCGCCATCTCGATGCCGCCTTCGCGCATATCAGCGGCAACTATGCCGGCGAGCACTGGCTCGCCACCTACGCCCTGCTCGCTCTGCAGGCCGGGCATGCGCTGCAGAGAGCATGATCCCTGACTTGCATCAGCGTCCACTGGCAGCTGTCTCCGCGAAATCGACCGTCGTCCCCGCGCAGGCGGAGACGACGAGCGGCATGGTTCAGAAGTTCCAGCGGAAATCGGCGCCATAGGTGCGCGGCTGCGCCGGGTGGGCGAGACCGCCGTAGCTGTACTCGGACAGGTACTTCTTGTCGGCCAGGTTGCGACCCTAGCGCCGGGCTCGCTCGGCCGGGGCCTCCGCGGTGAAGCCTCCGCCGGGCGAGCTCGGCGCTACGGGACTTCGCGTGGCGACCAGGCCGCTCTCCAGTCGATCCGGAAGCCCTCGCCTTCCAGCACCAGCGGCAGCCAGACGTAGCGGCCGTCGATCGCGTCCTCCGGGTTCCAGCGGTCACCGACGTAGACGAAGCGCCCCGGCCGGCCCGGCCACGGCAGCACGTAGGCGCTCTGGCTGCGGAAGGTGGTCGCCGCCTCCGCGCCGCGCGCCGGGTTGCCGAACTCGGTCCACGGCCCCTGCGGCGACGGCGCGCTCGCGCCGTGCGCCGGGTTGGGCTTCCAGCCGGTGCATTCCGAGCCGAGGAAGTAGTAGCGCCCGGCATGCTTGAACACCGCCGGCGCCTCCAGCCACTGCTCGACGAAGATGCGCTCGTAGTGCTCCTCGACGTCGAGGTAGTCCGGGCGCAGCCGCGCCACGTGCATCGTCGCGTTGCCCTCGGAGCTGTAGAACAGCCAGGCGCTGCCGTCGTCGTCCTGGAACAGCGTCATGTCGCGCGACTGCTCGCCGTTGGGCCGGAACGAGCGCAGGTAGCGGTACGGCCCCGCCGGCCGCGTGGCGACCGCGACGCCGACCCGCGCGTCCTTGTAGCCCTGCCCCGGCCGCTCCAGGTGGAACCACATCACGTACTGGCCGGTGGCGGCGTTGTGGAGCACCTTCGGCCGCTCGATCACCGCGCCGTCGGCGATGTCCGAGCCCGGGTCGGCGGACACCGGCAGCGCGATGCCGGCCGCGTCCCAGTGCAGCAGGTCGCGCGAGCGGTAGACCGAGACCCCGACGTGCGCGGTGTTGCCGGCGCGGCCGGCGGTCTTGAACTCGCCGAACCAGTAGTAGCTGCCGTCGCCATCGCGCAGCAGGCCGGCGCCGTGGGCGTTGATGACCTCGCCACGGCTGTCGTGCCAGAGCTCGCCGGGCTGGAACCGCGCCGGCTGGGCGGCGCCGGCGCTGCCCAGCGCCAGCAGCAGCACGCAGGCGCGCGATACCGCGAGCGCGACGCAAGCGCCTTGGCGCCTGGCCCGATCCAGGAACGCTCCCCGCCCCCGCGCCCCTTGCTCAAGGCCGCCGCACCGCATCAACCCCGACCTCCCCGCAGCACCAGCAACACCACGCCATGCGCCGGCACCGTCGCCCGCCGCGTGGAAGCCGGCAGTTCGCGCCGTGCCCAGACGTCGCGGATCCGCGCCGGCGTCGCCGCCAGCCCGGCGTCGGCGGCGGAGAACGCGACCTCGCGCGCCCGCTCGTCGCGGTTGAACAGCCCCAGCGCGACCGAGCCATCGGCCAGCGGCCTGGCCCAGACCTCGATCGCCCCGTCCTTGCGCACCGCCCTGCCCTGTCTGCCGAGCGGGTCCTGGTCGATCGCGATGACCTCGCGGTCGAGCAGCGTCCTCAGCGTCTGCGCGGACATCGCGCGCAGGTCGTTGCCCAGCAGCAGCGGCGCGGCCGACAGCGCCCACAGGCTCATGTGGGTGCGGTACTCGTCGTCGCTCATGCCGCCGTTGCCGACCTCCAGCATGTCCGGGTCGTTCCAGCCGCCGGGACCGGCGTCGGCCGGGTCGCCGTTCTTGTCGAAGCCGATCGCGGCCATCACCGCATATCTGTCCTCGATGTCGCCGGTGGTGCGCCACAGGTGGCCGCCGACCTCGCGGCCCCAGCCGCCGACCTTGTCGCGGCCGTACTGGCACAGGCTGTAGACGATCGGCCGGCCGCTGGCGCGCAGCGCCTCGCCCATCTGCTGGTAGGCGCGCCTGATCTGGTCGGCGCTGCGGAAGATGCCCTCGCCCGAGCACAGGTCGTACTTGAGGTAGTCGATGCCCCAGGCCGCCCAGGTCTTCGCGTCCTGCTCGACGTGGCCGTAGCTGCCGGCGTAGCCGGCGCAGGTCTTCGGCCCCGGCGAGCTGTACAGGCCCAGCTTCAGGCCGCGGGCGTGCACATAGTCGGCCAGCGCCTGCATGTCCGGGAAGCGTTCGTTGGGCTGCAGCACGCCGCCGGCGTCGCGCGTGCCCTGCCAGCCGTCGTCGATGTTGACGTAGACGTAGCCGGCGTCGCGCAGCCCGGAGGACACCAGCGCGTCGGCGATGCCGCGGATGGTGGCGTCGTCGATCCGGTCGGCGAACCTGTTCCAGCTGCTCCAGCCCATCGGCGGGGTGCGCGCCTGGCCGTCGGGTTCGAGCCGGCGCGGCGGCGGCAGCGGCGCAAGCTCGAACGCCAGCCGCTGCGCGTCGGCGTCGTCGCCGCGGCGGCCGACGATGTCCACGTCGGTGCTCCAGATGCGCCCGGCCACGCGCACCTGCCCGTCGCGCAGCGTCGCCGTCCACGGCAGCGGCGGCAGCTTGGCGTTGCCGTTGTCGATCTCGAAGTGCGCCACGTCGCCGTCGATGCGCAGCTTGTTCATCGGCAGGTCGCCGTACCAATCGGTGGTGATGGCGCCCCGCGCGCGGCCGTCCTTCACGGCGATGCGCATGTAGCGCGGGCCGGGGAAGGATGGGCCGTCGGCGAACACCCACACGCCTTCCAGCGCAGTGGCCGGCGTGGCGGCTACCGGCGCGGCGTCGCCCTCGCGCCCGGAACAGCCTCCCAGCAACGTCGCGGAAACGGCCAGCAGCAGGCACAGCGCGCCATGCCGCGCGCGGCGGGAGCGGTTCAAATGAAATCGGTCCATCGTCGATGTTCTCGTTCGGGCAAGGCCGCGGCATGACGCCGCGGCGGTCTGGAGCGGCTTGCGGATCAGGCCGGGATCAGCCAACCGCCGAACAGCGGGCCGGCGGTATCGCCGTGCTGCGGCTCGAAGCGGAAGGTCAGCACCTTGGCGTCGCCGGTCAGCGCATGCGGCAGCGGGTAGTCGTGGTCGACGAAGTCGATCACCTGGCCGCGCTCGACCGTCACCTCCACCGCCAGCTTGCCGTTGACCAGGATGTTGAAGCGGCCCTTGTCACTGCCCCAGAAGCGCAGGCGCAGCGCCAGCGGCCGCGCGTCGCCCTTCATCCGGAACTCGACGAAGCCCTTGCCGCGCACGTCGCGGCACTTCTGCCGGCGGTAGGCGCCGCCGAAGGAGGTGTCGCTGCTCAGCGCGTGCGCCTTCTCCGAAGCGTCGTCGCCGAACTGGATCATGTCCACCGCGCTGGCCTGCATCGCCGCGAACGCGGCCTTCTGCTGCCGGCGGCGCTCGGACTCGCGCGTCCATTGCGCCGAATCCATGCGCCGGAGGTAGAGCGCGCTGCGGCGGTCGTACTGCGCGTAGAACGGCACGAAGGTCAGCCCCTGCGGACGCGAGCTGCTCGCCAGATAGCGGCCCGGCTCGGGCAATTCGGCGAAGCCGGCCAGCGGCGAGGCGTCGGCCACCAGTGCCGGGTCGGGCGCGTCGTAATCCTGTTCGACCGGGCCGAGGTCGGCGGCCAGCGCCAGCGGCCCGCGCATCACCACCACGGTGTCGGCGTCGCCGGGCGCGCTTTCCAACCGCAGCGGCGTGGCGAACTCGGCTTCGATCAGGTCGCCCGTCTTCCACGCACGCTCCAGCACGAGGTAGCCGTTCGCATCGGCTTGCGCCCGCTGCGCCTTGCCGTTCACGCGCAGGCCGAACCTGCCCTCGCACCAGCCCGGCACGCGCAATGCCAGCCGCTTCGGTGCCTTGTCGCCGCTGCGCAGGATCCGCAGCCGCACCTTGCCGTTGTCCGGCACGCCGCTGTCCAGCTCCAGCGCGAAGTCGCGCGCCTTCCAGTCCAGCGTCGAGGGGATGTAGAGGTTGACGTACAGCGACTGCGCGTCGGACCAGTAAATCGAATCGCCGAACTGCGCGTGGGCCTCCATGCCGGTGCCGACGCAGCACCAGAACGAATCGAACTTGTCGGAGAACTCGCGCTGGCCGCCGGCGATCATCGGCGTCATGTAGGTGAACATGCCGGTGGCCGGGTGCTGCGCGGCCATCGTGTGGTTGTGCAGGGTGCGCTCGTAGTAGTCGAAGTAGCGCGCCTGCGGCGTCCACTGGTACAGGTGCCGGGTCAGCTTGAGCATGTTGTAGCTGTTGCAGTGCTCGCAGGTCTGCTCGGTCAGGAACGCGGCGGTGGTGTCCGGCTGCTGGAAGTACTCGCGGTCGGCGTTGCCGCCGATCACGTAGCTGTAGTGCGCGGTCACGGTTTCCCAGAAGAAGCGCGCCGCGGCGGCCGCGTCGGCGTCGCCGGCGACCTCGAACTGGCGCGCCTCGCCGATGAACTTGGGGATCTGGGTGTTGGCGTGGATGTGCGGCAGTTCGTCGCGGCCGGCGGCGGCCGGGTCGATCACCTTCTCGTGGCGCAGGCGCTTGCCGATGGCGATCCAGCGCGGTTCGCCGGTGCGCGCGCCGAGCTCGATGTAGGACTCGTTGAGGCCGCCGAACTCGGTGTCCAGCAGCTGCTGCATCTGCGCGTGGTCGAGCGCGTCGAACACCCCGGCGAAGTAGCCCGCCATCGGCACCAGCACCTGCAGTGCTTGCGCGCTGCCGGCCAGCGCATGCGCGTCGAGCAGGCCGGCGAACAGCTTGTGCTGGGTGTACAGCGGCGACCAGCTGCCGTTGAGGTTGAACTTGCTGCCATTGATGACGCCGCGCCGCACATCCTCCATCACGCTCTTGCCGCTCTCGATCCCGCCCTGGTCGTTCTTGCGGGTGAAGCCGCCGACGTAGCCGTCCTTGTCCGCAGCTTGCGCACGCGCCAGTTCGGCAACGATGTGGTCGATGCGCCGTTTCGCCTCGGCATCGCCGGTTTGCGCATGCAGCTTCGACAGCGCGCTCAGGTAATGCCCGAGCGTGTGTCCGGAAATGGTGTCGCCTTCCCAGCCGCCGTAGCTCTCGCCCTTGGGCGGCAGGCCGGCGTACTTGAGGAAGTTGCACAGCAGCCGGTCCGGCTCCAGCTCGAACAGGTAGCGGCGGTTGGTCAACAGCGAATCGAGGAACAGCGACGGCTTGAGCTTCACGTCCTGCAGCGGCACCGCGACGACCTTGCCGGCCTCGGCGGCCGCCGCCTCCAGCGGGAAGCGCAGCAACCCGGCCGCGACCGCCAGCGCACTCCATTGCAGGAAGCGGCGGCGCGCCGGATCGCCGATGGCGGTAGGCACGCCCGAAGAGGGATGCTCATGCGCACATGGGCAAACGGCGGCGGGCAGGCGAGGGACGAGGGATGGACGCATCTTGGGAAGTTCGTGGACGACGATCGGCACAGGAGCCGGAGGACGGAACCGGCACCCACACACCGACCCTCTGAAGGTGCCACCACAGCGTCGTCAGATGGAAACATTCGGACGCTGTTGACCGGCAACGATCACCGATTGCCACACGCTCGGGCGGTAGTGATCGCCACTATCGCCCGAGCCAATCTGGCCGTCTTGATTCAAGCACTGGATGCCGATGCGGAAATCCGCACAGAATCCTTCCCTATGCCGCGCCGGCCCAGGCATGCCGGCCCGATCCCGCGCGCCGCCCCGTTAATTCCAGGTGTAACGGAAATTCAACCAGAGAGTGCGCGGGGCGAGATAGGTCTTGGCGTGATAATAGACACTGCGCACCGCCGTCAACGTACCGTCGGAATTCTCGGTATAGGTATCCGAATAGGTAGGGTTGTAATACACCGCAGTCTGCCGGTTGAGCAGGTTACTGAGGTTTGCCTCGATCGTCAGGCTGTGCTCGCCCCACTTGTGGGTCCATGACGAGTTCAAGCCCATCAGCCAGTAGCTCGGGAGACGCCCGAGGCTGCCGCGATTGACTATGTGGCCGTAGCAGTAGAACGCCGCGACTCCACCGTCATAGGCGGCATTGGTAACGCTCGGGTAGCGGCTGTAGCACGACTTCGGCGCGCCGCTCTGCCAATCCAGACTCACCCCCAGCAGGATACCGGTCTCGTCGAAAGTGTGGGCGGCATTGATCCGCACCACATGGCGGACGTCGGATGGCAGGTTGCCGTTGGAACCGAGCTGGAATCCCGCCCAGCGCTGCGCCGAGGAGCCCAGTTCGCTGCCCGTGCTCTCCCCCCAGTAGCCCTCGTAGTTGCCGTAAGAATGTTTCCAGGTATAGGCGAGCCGGAGCAAAAACGGCTGTTCCGGCGTCTCCGGATGGACGAACTCGAAGCTGGCGCTGTAGGTCTCGCGCTTCGGCTTGCTCAGCCCGGTGGCGCTTGCCGGAATCGTCACGGTCTCGGCGGTACCGTCGCCATTGAAATCGTACGTCAGCACGATGTCGCGACCCGGATTGATCAGCGTATAGGCATCTACGTGCGGATCGTCATAACCCAGCGACTCCAGATATTCGTAGGCGGAACTGCTGAGGGAACTGTCCAGATCGCTCCAGACCGCAAGCGCGCGCTTGACCGAGGAATAGTTGAACTCGGCGGTCCACGACCAGTTGGGGATCAGCTTGCTGTCCTGGAGATAGACCGTATAACTGTCCTGCAGCGAGTTTTTGAGGTTCCTCGACGTCAATATCAGCGGATTGTCGATACTCGACGAATCGACGTAGCTGTCCACATACTGTGGATTCACCGGCGTACCGTCGCTGTTGATGCCGTCGTAGGTGTAGAGCGTGTAAGTGTAGGTATAGGGATTGAACATGTTGACCAGCAGGTTGCCGGGCACCGGCAAGGTGTACTGGCCGGCGCTGACCCCCAGTTTCATCGTACTATCGCCTCGTACGTCCCAGGACAAGCCAAGACGCGGCGAAGTCTGGTACAGGTTCAATGCCTTGAACCCGGTGGAAAGGGTGGCATTGCTGTTGTCGCGGCGCAGTCCAGCGTACAGCACCACGTCATCAGCAACCTGCCAATAATCCTCCAGGTACAGGCCTCGATTCTGGAAGTTCAACGGACCACCGCCGGAATAGGTGGCGCTGACGACAGTATTCTCGCCGTGCGGCACCACCAGGGTGCCCGCGTAAGTGAAGTCGCTGCTGGTCGTATCCTCGGTATAGTACGTATAGCACCCGGCCGTACAGGTCGCCCAGTACGCATTAAAGTAGATATCGTATTTCTCGGCACCGAACTGCAGCTTGTGGTCGCCCAATTGCCACGTCCAATCGGCGCGGTAGCCGCGCTTGCGGTACCTCGTCGGCTCCTCGTTGTAGGCGATGCCGTTCGCCAGCAGGGTATAGTCCCAGTCCTCGCCGTATTCGACCGCGTAGGGTCCCGAAGTAGACCAGGAGTTGCTCTCCGAATGGGTGAAGTAGCCGGCCATCACCGACAAATCCAGGTTGTCGGTTATTCGCCAGGTGTAATGCCCAAGCGAGAACCGGTCTTTCGACTGCCACAGCAGATCGTAGTCCCAGGTTTTTGCCGATCCAATGTTGTTGTACTCGGCCAGATCGTAGACGTCGGAGTAGTTCTTTCTTCCGGTCTTGGACAGCAACAGCTCCAGCTGCTGGTTGTCGCTGATGTTCCACAACAGATCTCCCGCCAGGGTCTTGTAGGAGTTGTGGTACTCGATGTACTGGCTGCCCTCCTCGCCCGCCATGTAATGTGCCCTCGATGACGGCAGATTGGTTTCCAGCGCAACGTTGAAGAACAGCTTGTCCTTGACCAGTGGGCCAGCCAGCCAATAGGTGGTATTGAAAGTGAAATCGGTCTGGCCGTTGGTACTGCCGTCCTGATAGTAGTAACGGTTGGTGGCATTGTCGTCGTCGTACTCCATCAGGTATTTCTTGTAGTGCGGGAACAGCCTGGAATATGGCGGGCTGACGGTCACGGTGACGCCCCCGCGCAAGGTGTTGTCGCCATGCTTGACGCTGGCCGCCACTGAGCCACCCATGGCATTGGAATACTTCGCCGAGGCTCCATTGGCGATCACCGTGGCGGTGCCGATCATGTCGCCCGGGACGGCGCTGGCGCCGGCACCGTTATAGTCATAGGTGGTGTCGAATTCATTGACGTAGTAGCGGGTCTCGGTCCCTGACCCGCCGTTGAAACTTGCCAGGCCGGTCCCCTGCGCCGCGGTCACCTGCGACAGGTAGGCAGTCGGCAGTTGGGTAAGCAAGTTACTGTAGCTGCCCGCATCACTGCGGCTGCTGGTATCGAACCCGATCTTGCGCAGCAGGTCTTCGGAGAACTGGCGCACCAGCACCGGCGTACTGACATCGATCGGGATGGTGTTGTCGACCGCGTTATTGATCTTGTCCGCGCTGACAGTGACCGCATCCAGATCGGTAGCGGCGGTCAGCACCAGGTCAGGCACCACCGCCGACCCGTTCGGGCGGACTGTGACGCTGACCTTGGCCAACACATCCTTGCCCCGTACCAGCGATACCTCGTAGTTGCCGGGCGTCAGCCCCGAAATCGAATATTTGCCGTCGCTGTCCGGGGATCTTTCGCTGGTCGAACCGTTACCGGTATTGACGGCTACGATCTTCAGATCATGGATGTCGCTTGCGGTGGCGGCGATCGTCCCATGGATCCCACCCGTCACCTCCTGGGCCGACACGGGCGGCATTCCGGACACGACCAGGAGTATCGAACAGAAGAGAATGCTCCTTGCTCGCGCCCGCAGTCCTTTCAACTGAAATTCCGGCATATCATTTTCCATCATCATCTCCACGACGTGAGCGTCACTGATTGAATGAATACAAAAATGATCTTCTCGTGCACGATTTCCATATCCTGCCCGCAGGCCAATGAGGCAATCCCCTTGTTTTTCGCCGGCACGCGGCTCTGCCGCGCTCGGCATAACATTCGCCGTCACCGGCGGTATCGCATTTAATACATCGACATTACGCAATGATCCAAAGAATCACTTCGGATCAATTCAATGCACGAAATCCCAGGCGCCTCATTTTGCGCCTGTCGCAGCCATCATCTCTCCCCACGAGTATCATAGCTTGCCGTTTTTCCTTTTTTTCCCTGCGGAATCCCGCACATACCCATACCCCACGGCATTGGCAGCGACCGATCCACGCTCCGGCCGGCACGCGGTTCCAGTAAACATGGTCAGACGCCCGAACCAGAGCGCGAAGACGTCTGCAAGCAGCGCTCCCCCTCGTCGCGCCGCTATGGCTCCGCGTCGCGCGCGTCGCAGGACGCCGCCGCGTCCGCCGTCAACGGGAACAGCTGTGGCCGTGGCGCCAGCGCCTCCCACTCCTGCACCGCCACCCCGGCATGCGCGCGGTCGTCGCCGGAAGCTTCGAACACCGCGCGCAGGCAGCGCGTGCTCACCGGCGCGAAGCGCACGCGCTGGCGCACGCCGGGCGCGGTGCCGTAGCCGCTGGACCGCGGCACCGGCAGCCAGCGGCCGTCGCGGCGGTACTCCAGGTGCCAGGCGCGCGGCGGCGCCACGCCGATCGCGGCGCCGGCCGGCTGGTCGGCGAAGAACACGATCGTGCTGCCGTCCAGCGTCACCGGCCGCTCCCAGCGGTACTGGATCCAGGCCTGCGCCGGCGGCTGCGGCGTCCAGTCGCCCCACATGTCCGGCGGCAGCGGGTTCGGCCTGACTACGCCGTCGTTGAGCGCGGCGATCCAGTATTGCAGGGGCACGCCGGGACTGTTGGAGGCGCTGGCGAACGCGGCCGGCGCGAGGTTGCGCTGCGGGCGCGGCGGCGGCCGCGGCGGGCCGGTCGGCTTCACCGGGCGCATCCGCGCCGGGCTCGCGGTGTCGTCCCAGTCGATTCGGTCGATCGCCACGCTGCGGCGGAAATGGCCGCCGCCGCGCGCGTCAGCGGTGTGGTAGACGAGGTACCACCGGCCCTTGTACTCGACGATGCCCGGGTGCGAGGTGGTCGAGGACACCGGGCCGAGGATCACCCCGCGGTAGGTCCACGGCCCGCGCGCGGTCGGCGCGGTGCCGTAGGCGATGCAGGCGTGGTAGATCGTCGGCGTGCAGGCGGAATCCGGCCCGGCGCGGTTGCCGGCGTAGGCGAGGTAGTAGGTGCCGTTGCGCTTGAACAGCCATGGCGCCTCGAAGAAGCCGTCCAGCGTGGTCACCGCAAACTCGGCACCCTTCGGCGTGAGCATGTCGCGCTCCAGCTCCAGCCCGCGCAGCTTGCCGAACGTGCCCCAGTACAGCCAGACGCGGCCGTCGTCGTCGCGCAGCACGGTCGGGTCGATGTTCTGGATCGTGTTCTTCTCCGGTACCGACTGCGACACGATCGGCCCTTGCGGGTGCGCGTCCCGCCACGGCCCGAGCGGGCCGTCGGCGACCGCCACCCCGATCCCGAATACGTCGGCATCGCGGCTGTCGCGCTGCGCCACCGGCGCGTACAGGTAGTAACGCCGGTCCGCTCCCTGCACGATCTGCCCGGCGTAGGCGCGGCCGGGCGCGGCCCAGGCGAACACCTGCTCGGGGCGCAGGATCGCCGGGTAGTGGGTCCAGCGCCCGCGCGCGACGTCGTCGGTGGCGAGCAGCTGCCATTCCTTCATCACGAAATCGTTGACGTCCGCCGCGGCCTCGTCGCGACCGGCGAGGATGTAGAGCCTGCCGTCGGCAACCAGCGGCGCGGGATCGGCCGAGTAGTAGCGGCCATCGGCCATGATCGGGTTGGCGTGCGCCTGCACGGTGCGCGCGGCAGTGGCGGCGTGCGTGGCAGACAGCGCGCACAGCGCCAACAGGCCGCCGAGCCATGCGTGCATGCGGGGGCGACGCGCGATGGGCCTCGCCATCACTGCCCCGCTTCCCGCGTGCGCACCACGATCCGCAGCGGCAGCGTGCCGGTGGCGTCACGCCCCTGCACCGTGCCCTCGACCGTCAGCGTCGCCCCCGGCGCAGGCGCGGCGCCCGGCGGCGCGCGCCACCGCACCGGCCGGCGCTCGCGCGAGCCGTCGTTGTACTGCACCGTGGCGAACGCCGGCAGCACCGGCACCTGCCCCGCTGCCACCACCAGCTCGGCCGGCGCATCGACGGTGTTGACCTGCCCCGGCGCGCTGGCGCGCACCCACAGCGTCGCGGTCACCGGCACGCCGCCGTCGGCCAGGCCGTGCAGGTCCACGCGCCCGTCGCCGGCGATCCGCGCCGGGTCGAGCGGCGGCCAGCGCACGCCGACCTCGCCCTGGCCGCCGTCGGCGTAGCGCGCCGCCAGCGTCGCCGGCAGCGCCGGCGCCTGGCCGGGCGCGATGCGCAGGTCGAACGGTTCGATCCAGCTCGGCCGGTCGGCGAACACCTGCCACTCGTCGACGCCGAGCGCGGCGCGGCCGTCCTCCAACATCGCCGTTTCCAGCACCGCCCGCAGCGCGGTGGTGAGGACCGGCGCGAACGCGGCGCGGCTGGCCTCGCCCGCGCCCGCCACCGGGTAGCCGTCGCGCGCGGCGATGTCGGTCCAGGTGCCGTCGTGCAGATACTGCAGCTTCCACGCCCGCGGCCGCCGTACCGCGCCCTGCGGCGCGTCGTCCCAGAAATACAGCGCGCTGGCGGCGATCCGCCGCGGCTGCGGCCAGTCGTATTGCAGCCACACCGTGTCGGGCCGCGCGCGGCCCCAGCTGCCCCAGCGCCGGTCGGCGGCCGGGGGCTCGCCGCGGGCGGGCAGCGCGCCGTCGTTGAGCGCCTCGACGCGATGATGGGTCGCGGTCTGCTGCGCGCTCGCCGTCGCCTCGCCCTGCACCTGCGCGCCCTGCTCCAGCGCCGGCGCGTCGACCACGACTGCCGCGCGCGCCTGCGCGCTGCCGTCGTCGGCGAGCAACTGCAGCCGGTAGCGGCCGGGCGCGGTGAAGCGCACCGTGGTCGTGGTCGCATCGGCGGTGTCGAAGATCGCCTCGCCACCCTGCGGCCCGTCGAGCCGCGACCAGTGCAGCGACAGGCGCCCGTCCGGCAGGCCGTCGTCGCCGACCACACCCTGCAAGCGCACCGCGCCGGCGCGGTCCTCCTGCCAGGCGACGACCTGCGGCGGCTGGTTGCCGACGGCGCGCGGCGACATGCCGCCGCGGTCGTACAGCTGGATTTCCTTCAGCCCGGTGCGCAGCGCACCGGCATGCAGCACCACCAGCCGCAGCCGCCGCGCGACCAGCGCCGGGAAGCGCAGCGCGTTGCGGTCGCCCTGCGCGATCGCCGGCGCGCGCGTCTGTCCCGGCACGCGCTTCCAGCCGCTGCCGTCGAAGTATTCCAGCCAGTAGCTCCACGGCGGCGCGTAGCCGGCGCGGGTGCCGGACGCAAAGCCGTGCGCCTCGCCGGCCGGCGCCGAGCTGCGATAGAAGTACAGCACCGCCGCGTCCAGCCACTGCGGGCGGCCGAGGTCGAGCTCGATCCAGTCGCTGGCCGCCGGCGACCCCGCCGTGCCCCAGAACGGCTCGTTGGCAGTGCTGCCGTCCACCGCGCCGGCCGCGCCGAAGTCCGGCGCGGCATGGCTGGCGCTCGCCTGCGCCCCCAGCGCAAGATCGCGCGCGCGCGCCGGCAGGCTCACGTCCAGGCCGGCGTCGACCATCACCGCGCCGACCCGGGCGCCGGGCGCGAACACCACCTGCTCGGGCCGCGCCAGCGCGGCGCGGTGCGCGGCGAGCACGTGCACGTCGCCATGATTGATCGCGTCCGGCGCCGGTTCGACCGTACCGGCGGCCGGGTCGTAGACCAGGTGCGCGAGCCGGTCCACGGTGAAGGCCAGCTTGCCGTCGAGGTAGAGCGAATAGCCGGCCGGCACGCGCCCGCCGTAGCCGCGCCCGTCGCGGTCCCAGACGATGGACAGGTCGTGGTCGCGATAACGAATACCGTCGGCGGCGAAATGGTCCCAGCCGATGTCGATCGGGTACAGCTCGATCTTCGCGTCGTCGCGCGGGCGCAGGCCCATCGCGTCCTCGATCACGGTGAAGTTGGTCGCGCCGAGCTGGGTATGGTGGATCCACGAGCGGTAGCCGATGCGGCCGCCGTCCTCGGCGCTGCCCTGCGCCCAGAACTCGTTCTGGTCCGGGTAGCGGTTGTCGCCGTCGATGTAGTGCGCCCAGGCGTTCCAGTACAGCAGCTTGCGGTAGGCCTGCGCGTCCAGGTACGGGCTCGGGTAGTCGCGCAGCGCCTCGGCCAGCAGCCGGAACATCACCGTGGAATTGATCACCGAGAAGTTGTTGCTGCCCTGCGCACCGCGCGCCCGCAGGTCGGCCTGGTTGGCGGTGTAGAATGGGAACAGCGGGTACTGGTCGCGGTCGCCGAACAGCCGCAGCGCGCGCACGTACTTGGCGTCGTAGTCGGCATCGCCGGCCTTGGGCATCAGCCCGACCGCGAACGGGTAGTAGTTGTTGGTCTCCTTCCAGTCCACCGCCAGCCCCGGCCCGCCGGCCTGGCGATGCTTGAGCAGCTCGCCGTGCAGGCCCATCGAATCGGCCTGCTCGCTGCGG
>JASGEB010000203.1:0-7447 GCA_047606785.1 Pseudoxanthomonas sp. | reverse complement strand
CGGCTTCTGGTTCAGGATGGTGTCGAGCGCGATCGCGGTCTTGCCGGTCTGGCGGTCGCCGATGATCAGCTCGCGCTGGCCGCGGCCGATCGGGATCATCGCGTCGACCGACTTGTAGCCGGTCTGCACCGGCTGCGCCACCGACTTGCGCCAGATCACGCCCGGGGCCACGCGCTCCACCGGCGCGCTGGTCTTGGCGTCGATCGGGCCCTTGCCGTCGATCGGCTCGCCCAGCGCGTTGACCACGCGGCCCAGCAGCTCGGGGCCGGTCGGCACTTCCAGGATGCGGCCGGTGGTCTTGGCCACGTCGCCTTCGCGCAGGTGCTCGTAGTCGCCCAGGACCACCGCGCCGACCGAGTCGCGTTCCAGGTTCAGCGCCAGCGCGAAGGTGGACGAGCCGTCGGAAGCGGGGGGCAGCTCGATCATCTCGCCCTGCATCACGTCGGCCAGGCCGAAGATGCGCACGATGCCGTCGGCCACGCCGGTCACGGTGCCTTCGTTGCGCGCCTCGGCGGCGAGCTTGACCTTCTCGATGCGGGCCTTGATCAGTTCGCTGATTTCGGAGGGGTTGAGCGTGGTAGCCATTTTGGTTTCCTGTTTCGTGCGCTGCGATCTGCTGCGCGCGGGGTTCTATCTTTTTTCTTGGGAATGGGGGATGGGGAACAGGAGGTGCAGGTCAGCGCTTCTCCGATTCCCTATTCTCCGTTTCCCATTCCCGACTTCATTGCGCCAACGCCGCCTGCAGCCGCGCCAGCTTGCCCTTCAGCGAGCCGTCGATGACCACCTCGCCGGCGTCGATCACCGCGCCGCCGATCAGCGATTCGTCGACCGCGGTGGCGACTTCGACCTCGCGGCCGAAACGCTTCGACAGCGCGGCCTTGATCGCGTCGAGTTTTTCCGGCGGCAGCGCGGCGGCGGTAGTCACCGTGGCCCGGACCACGCGCTCGGCCTGCGCGCGCAGTTCCTCGTACAGGCCGGCGATCTCCGGCAGCTGCGGCAGGCGGCGGTTTTCCGCCAGCAGGCCGAGGAAGCGGCCGAACGACTCGCTCGCCGCTTCCGGCGACAGCAGCGTCACCGCGTCGGCGTCGGCCAGCTCCGGATTCAGCAGCAACGAGGCGACGCGCGGGTCGGCGGCGACCTGGGTGGCAAAGCCCAGCGCGTTGGACCACGCGGCGAAATCGCCTTCGTCCCTGGCGATGCCGAAGGCAGCGCGGGCGTACGGGCGGGCGAGGGTCAGGGCCTGCGACATCGGATCAGATCTCCGCGGCGAGCTCGTCGAGCAGCGCCTTGTGGGCGCTGGCGTCGATCTCGCGCCTGAGCAGCTTCTCGGCGCCGGTCACCGCCAGGGCGGACACCTGCTTGCGCAGGTCTTCCTTGGCCTTGGTGGCGGCAGCGTCGATCTCGGCCTGGGCCAGCGCCTTCTGCTTGCTGGCCGCCTCGATGGCCTCGTTCTTGGCCGCGTCGACGATCTGGTTGGCGCGCTGGTGGGCCTGCTCGATGATCTCGTTGGCCTTGGCGCGCGCGGCCTTGAGCTCTTCGTTGGCCTTTTCCTCGGCCTGCGCCAACGCCTTCTGGCTGTTGTCGGCCGCGGCCAGGCCCTCGGCGATCTTGCGCTGGCGATCTTCGATGGCCTTGGTCAGCGGCGGCCAGATGAACTTGACGGTGAACCAGATCAGCACCGCGAAGGTGATCATCTGGCCCAGGAATGTCATCAGGGTGGGATTCATGTCGTTGCCTGCGATTCGGACGCGCCTTTCGACATCGCCACGGCGCGCACGCCGCGGCGACGATACAGCCGCCGGATGCGGATCAGTGGCCGACGGCCGCCTGCACCGCCGCCAGCAGCGGGTTGGCGAACGCGAACATCATCGCCACGCCGACGCCAATCAGGAACGCCGCGTCGATCAGGCCGGCGAGCAGGAACATGCGGCCCTGCAGCAGCGGAACCAGTTCCGGCTGGCGCGCGGCGGACTCGAGGAACTTCGAGCCCATGATGCCGATGCCGAGCGCGGCGCCCAGCGCGCCGAGGCCGACGATGACGCCGATGGCGATGGCGGTGAAGCCCTGGACGCTGGCGAGGCTGGTGACGATATCCATGTTGAACTCCGGGTCTTGTTGCTGATGTGGATGGGGAAAGGGTTTAGCGGTGGATCAGTGGTGCTCTTGCGCCATCGCGATGTAGACGACGCTGAGCACCATGAAGATGAAGGCCTGCAGCAGGATGATCAGGATGTGGAAGATCGCCCACGCCGAGTTGAAGATCACCCCGAACGGGAAGGTGAACCACGACAGGAACAGGCCGGCGATCAGCATGAAGATCAGCTCGCCCGCGTACATGTTGCCGAACAGTCGCATGCCCAGGCTGACCGGCTTGGACAGGTACTCGACCAGGTTGAGGAACAGGTTCGGGATCGCCAGCACGACCTTGGCGAAAGCGTTGTCGGCATGGAACGGCGCGGTGAACAGCTCCTTGGTGAAGCCCCAGCCGCCCTTGGCCTTGAGCGAATAGAAGATGATCAGCAGGAATACCGTGATCGACATCGCGAAGGTGGTGTTGACGTCGGCGGTGGGCACCATGCGCCACTTGAATGCGTGCGCGGTCTCGCTGCCCGCCGTCGCGGTGACCCCGGCGCTGACCAGGTCCAGCGGCAGCAGGTCCATCGTGTTCATGAAGGCGACCCAGACGAAGATGGTCAGCGCCAGCGGGGCGATGAAGCGGCGATCGCCGTGGAAGGTGTCCTTGACCTGGCCATCGACGAATTCGACCACCAGCTCGACCAGGGCCTGCGCCTTGCTCGGCACGCCGGCGGTGGCCTTGCGCGCCTGCGACCACAGCCACAGGCAGGCCAGTGCGCCGAGCACCAGCGAGACCACCCACGTATCGACGTGGAAGCCGCCATCGCCCGCCACCTTGGCGGTGTTGTGCGTGAGGTGATGGACGATGTATTCGGTTAGACCACCACCGGATGCCGGTTCAGCGCTCACGTTCGATCCTGACGCAAAAAGTTCAAAGCCAATGGATACGCGACCACCGCGGCCGCGAGACCCGCCAGCATCGGCAGCGGCGGCAGGCGCCGGACAACCAGTGCGACGGCAAAAAACGTTATCGCCACCACCCATTTCAGGAGCGTGGCGAGCACCAGCCGCAGCAACGCCGGCCTGGCTGCAACCACTCCCCCGCCCAGCGCGACTTGCGCCGCCAGGGCATGGCCCAGCATCGCTCCCGACCCGCCGGCCAGCACAGCCACGGCAAGGGCCGTCCCCCGAAGAAGGAAGGCCAGCGCCAGCAGCAGCACGACGGCCAGCTGGCAACCCACCGCGCGCAATGCCAGCCGCCGGCCCGCGGCGACGGAATTCAACACGCGCGAGACCCGGTGAGTGGGAGGGGCAAGACCGGTAAAGGCGCCTCGCCAAGCCGTGGAAGTATAGCAGCCGGGCAATTTCCCGAACAACTGCCAAAGGGACCGATGCGCCGGACTGTCGCTGTGCCGGACGGCGCAATTTGCGACAACGCAACGCGGGAATCGCTTCCAGACCGAGCCTCACGCGGGAACTTCTTCCGCATCCGGGCAGTCGTTTCCTGCGGACCCGCGTCTTCCTCGTCGATACCGCGCACGCGTGGTCCGTCCCGAAGCCCCGGCACGCCCGTGCCGGGGCTTCGCTCTGTCCGGTGGCGCGATCGGCAGACTGACGCAGCCTGGACCTTGCTTGATCCCGCCCCCGCCTGCACGGGCTGAACGGGGACCGCTTCACCGCTCGTCCACCCAGCGTGCAGGCATCGTCGGCACTCCATGCCCTCCATCCGCAGGAGTACCCCACGCATGAAGACGAAGACTCTGCACCCGCTCGCCTCCACCCTCGCCGGGCCGCTGGCCGTGGCCGCCGCGCCCGCCCACACCCGCGCCGCTCAGTCCGCCGCCTTCTCCACCACCCCGCCCTTCATCACGAAGGCCACGTGCTCCAGGGTGGAAACGTCGGCCAGCGGGTCGCCGTCCACCGCCACCAGGTCGCCGTAGCGGCCGACCTCGACCGCGCCGACGTCGCGCTCGCGGCCCAGCGCCTGGGCGGCGTTGCGGGTGGCGGCCTGGATCGCCTCCAGCGGGCTCATGCCCCACTGGACCATCTTGGCGAACTGGCGGGCGTTGTCGCCGTTGGGGTACACGCCGCCGTCGGTGCCGAAGATCATCTTCACCCCGGCCGCGTGCGCGGCCCTGAAGGTCTCGCGCTGCTTGCGGCCGATCGCGCGCTCCTTCTCCAGCGACTCGGCGAACACGCCGTTCTTGGCGCCCTCGGCGAGGATGTAGTCGTCGTTGTAGATGTCCATCGAGAACCAGGTGCCGTGCTCCTTGGCCAGCCGGAAGGACTCGGCGTCGGCCAGCGAGCAGTGCTCGATGGTGTCGGCGCCGGCGCGGATGGCGTCGTTGATGCCGGCGGTGCCGTGCGCGTGCACGGCCACCTTCAGGCCCAGCTGGTGGGCTTCGTCGACCAGCGCCTTCATCTCCTCCAGGCTGTACTGCTGGCCGCCGACGGTGTCGGTCTTGGACAGCACCCCGCCGGTGCCGCAGAACTTGATCACCTCGGCGCCGTACTTGCGCAGCTTGCGCACGGTCGCGCGGATCGCCTCCGGGCCGTCGGCCACCGCCGGCGAGGGCGTCTGGATCGAGGGCGGGAACTCGGTGTTGTCGCAGTGGCCGCCGGTGGCGCCGATCGCGTAGGTGGCCGGGACGATGCGCGGGCCGCGGATGTAGCCGCCCTCGATGCCCTGCTTGAGCGCGACGTCGTCGTAGTTGGCCGAACCGACGTTGCGCACGGTGGTGAAGCCGGCCTGCAGGGTCTTGGCCGCGTTGGCCACGCCGACCACGGTCCAGAAGCTGTCGGTGTACTCCAGGCCGCGGTAGCCGCTGAGGGTGGGATCGGAGGTCAGGTGCACGTGCATGTCGATCAGGCCCGGCAGCAGGGTGCGGCTGCCCAGGTCGATGCGGCGCGCGCCGGCCGGCGCCGGATCGCCGGCCGTACCGACCGCGGCGATGCGACCGTGGCTGATCACCACCTGCGGATGCTCGACGACCCGGCCGCCGAGCACGTCGACCAGGTGCGCGGCGGTGACCACCACGGTGTCGTCGGCCGGCGCCGGCGCATCTTGGGCGGGCAGAGAGAACGGCGCGGCGAACAGCAGGCCCAGCGTGCAGGCGAGGAGATGGCGCATATAGAAACCCTGGAAAGGAAGAAGGAGCGTCGGCCCCCTCCCGGCCGGCGTCCCATCTTGTCGGCAGCGATGGGCGCATCGCAAGCGATGGGCTTTCCCGAGGAATTCAAGCGACCAGAGCCGTAGGATGGGTGGAGCCGAAGGCGATACCCATCGATACACGGCAATCGCCATGGCAAGGACGGCGCCGGCTCACCCATCCCACGATGGGTATCGTCGCGTTCCGCCGATCTAGGCGCTTGCGCGACGGTGGAAACCGGACTCGCAGCGATGTCGGCATCCGCCCGGCAGGCCAGCGACCGCAACCGCGCACGCTCGTGCGCAGCCTCCGCCTCCCCTTGCGACCGCCGGAAACGACGACGCCCCGGCGAAGGGGCGTCGCGTGCTCACTTCTTCTTCGGGATGTACAGGTCGGTGATGGTGCCGTCGTAGATCTCGGCGGCCATCGCCACCGATTCGCTCAGGGTCGGGTGGGCGTGGATGGTGTGGCCGATGTCCTCGGCCTCTGCCCCCATCTCGATGGCCAGGCCGATCTCGGCCAGCAGGTCGCCGGCGTGCACGCCGACGATGCCGCCGCCGATCACCCGGTGGCTGTCCTCGTCGAACACCAGCTTGGTGAAGCCCTCGGTGCGGCCGATGCCGATGGCGCGGCCCGAGGCCGCCCACGGGAACTTGGCCACGCCGACCTTCAGTCCCTTGGCCTTGGCCTCGGTCTCGGTGACGCCGATCCAGGCGATCTCCGGGTCGGTGTAGGCCACCGACGGAATCACCCGCGCCACCCATTCCTTCTTTTCGCCGGCCGCGACTTCCGCCGCGAGCTTGCCCTCGTGGGTGGCCTTGTGCGCCAGCATCGGATTGCCGACCACGTCGCCGATGGCGAAGATGTGCGGCACATTGGTGCGCATCTGCACGTCGACCGGGATGAAGCCGCGCTCGGTCACCTGCACGCCGGCCTTGTCCGCGCCGATCTTCCTGCCGTTGGGCGCACGGCCCACGGCGACCAGCACGCGGTCCCAGGTGCCCGATTCCAGCTCGGGCTTCTGGCCTTCCGTCGCGCTCTCGAAGCCGACGGTGATGCCCTTCTTCTCGGCCTTGACGGCGGCGGCCTTGGTCTTGAGGTGGACGATGACGCCCTGCTTCTTCAACCGATCGGCCAGCGGCTTGACCAGGTCCTTGTCGGCGCCCGGCATCAGCTGGTCCATGAACTCCACCACGGTGACCTCGCTGCCCAGCGCGCGGTATACCGTGGCCATCTCCAGGCCGATGATGCCGCCGCCGACCACCAGCAGCTTCTTCGGCACCTCGGCCAGTTCCAGCGCGTCGGTGGAATCCATCACCCGCGGATCGTCCCACGGGAAGTTGGGCAGCTTCACCGCCTGCGAGCCGGCGGCGATGATGCACTGCTCGAAGCGCAGCAGCTGCTTGCCGCCGTCGGCGCCGACGATCTCGATCTCGTTGGCCGACACGAACGTACCCGTGCCCTGCACCACCCGCACCTTGCGCTGCTTGGCCATGCCGGCCAGGCCCTTGGTGAGCTGGCCGACGACTTTCTGCTTGTATTCGCGCAGCTTGTCGATATCGATCTTCGGCTTGCCGAAGTCGATGCCGAAGTCGGTCGCGTGGGCGGCCTCCTCGATCACGTTGGCCGAATGCAGCAGCGCCTTGGACGGGATGCAGCCGACGTTGAGGCAGACCCCGCCCAGGCTCGGGTAGCGCTCGATCAACACGGTGTCCAGGCCGAGGTCGGCGGCGCGGAAGGCGGCGGTGTAGCCGCCCGGGCCGGCGCCGAGCACGACGATGCGGCATTCGATGTCGGCCGGCCTGCCGGTGGCCGGCGCGGGCTTGGACGCCGGCGGCTCGGCCGGGGCGCGGTGCGAAGGGGTGACCGGCGGCTTGCCGGCGGGTGCGGCGGCGGCCGGGGCGCCGCTCGCGGCCTGCCCACTCTCGCCTTCCAGCACCGCCACCACGTCGCCCTGCGAGACCTTGTCGCCGACCTTGATCCTGATTTCCCTGACCTTGCCGGCGGCCGACGAGGGCACTTCCATGGTCGCCTTGTCCGACTCCAGCGTGGCCAGGCCCTGGTCCTTCTTCACGGTGTCGCCGACGGCGACCAGTAGCTCGATCACCGGTACGCCGTGGTAGTCGCCGATGTCGGGGACCTTGACCTCGACCGCGCCACCAGCGGCCGCCGGCGCCGGCGCGGCCGCTTCGGCCTTGGCCGGCGCGGGGGCGGCGGCGGCG
>JASGEB010000202.1:0-8441 GCA_047606785.1 Pseudoxanthomonas sp. | reverse complement strand
TTCCCAGCCGAAAAACAACTGCAGGAAGTTGTTGCTCATCACCAGCGCTTCTTCAGCTACATCTCGCTGTTCACCTTCAGCATGCTGATGCTGGTGATGAGCAACAACTTCCTGCAGTTGTTTTTCGGCTGGGAAGCGGTGGGCCTGGTCTCGTACCTGCTGATCGGCTTCTGGTTCAAGCGCCCGACCGCGGTGTTCGCCAACATGAAGGCGTTCATCGTCAACCGGGTGGGCGACTTCGGCTTCCTGCTCGGCATCGCCGCGGTGCTGCTGTGGTTCCGCACCCTGGACTACAGCGAGGTGTTCGCGCTGGCGCCGCTGCTCAACGGCCAGGCCGCGCCGCTGTGGTCCGGGGCGATCAGCGTGTTCGGCCACAGCTGGCAGATCCTGGACAACCCGCCGGCCTGGCAGCTGGCCACGGTGGTGTGCGTGTGCCTGTTCATCGGCGCCATGGGCAAGTCGGCGCAGGTGCCGCTGCACGTGTGGCTGCCCGACTCGATGGAAGGCCCGACCCCGATCTCGGCGCTGATCCACGCCGCGACCATGGTCACCGCCGGTATCTTCATGGTGGCGCGCATGTCGCCGCTGTTCGAGCTGTCGCAGACCGCGCTGGACTTCGTGCTGTTCATCGGCGCCACCACCGCCTTCTTCACCGGCCTGATCGGCATCGTCCAGAACGACATCAAGCGGGTGGTCGCGTACTCGACCCTGTCCCAGCTCGGCTACATGACCGTGGCGCTGGGCGTGAGCGCGTACTCGGCGGCGGTGTTCCACCTGATGACCCACGCCTTCTTCAAGGCGCTGCTGTTCCTGGCGGCCGGCTCGGTGATCATCGGCATGCACCACGAGCAGGACATGCGCAAGATGGGCGGCCTGCGCAAGTACATGCCGATCACCTACCTCACCAGCGTGATCGGCACCCTGGCCCTGGTCGGCACCCCGTTCTTCTCGGGCTTCTACTCGAAGGACACCATCATCGAGGCGGCCGAGCACCATGCCCACGAGGCGCACAGCTGGGTGGCGACCTACGGCTACTGGGCGGTGCTCGGCGGCGTGCTGGTGACCAGCTTCTACAGCTTCCGCCTGCTGTTCCTGACCTTCCACGGCGAGGAGCGCTTCCGCCATGCGGATGACGAGCACGCTCACGATGCGCATACCCACGACCACGCCGACCACAGCGACGCCGAGGCGCAGGTGCACGCGCACGACGACGATCATGGTCATGGCCACGGACCGCACGTGCCCCATGAATCGCCGTGGGTGGTGACCGTGCCGCTGATCCTGCTGGCGATCCCGTCGGTGCTGATCGGCTTCTTCACCGCCGGGCCGATGCTGTTCGGCACCAGCTGGAACGGCATCCACCACGAAGCCTCGATCCCCGGCCAGGCGCTGAACTTCTTCAGCGGCATCATCGATTTCTACGAGCCGGCGCGCGACACCGTCGGCGCGCTGGCCGAGGAATTCCACGGTCCGGTGGCCTACGCCCTGCACGGCTTCACCGCCGCGCCGTTCTGGCTGACCCTGCTCGGCTTCGCCCTGGCGGCGCTGCTGTACCTGGTGCTCTCGCCGGACTGGCCGCGGCGCCTACGCGAGAGCGCGCTCGGCCGCCCGCTGACCTGGATCCTGGAGAACAAGTACGGCTTCGACGTGCTCTGGATCAAGGGCCTGGCCGGCGGCGGCGTCGAGCTGGGCAAGGCCGCCCGCTGGATCGACAGCGTGCTGATCGACGGGGTGATCGTCAACGGCAGCGCCCGCGTGGTCGACCTGGGCGCGCGCCTGCTGCGCCGCACCCAGTCCGGCTTCCTCTACCACTACGCCTTCGCCATGATCCTCGGCCTGACTGTTCTGCTGGCCGTGGTCATGACCTATTGGCGCTGACTGTACGGATACGTGCCCGTGTCGAATCTGCTTAGCATTCTGATCTGGCTGCCGATGGTCGGCGGCGTGGCGGCCCTGGCGGTCGGGACGGGGCGTGCCGGCCTGGCGCGCTGGATCGCCCTGGTCACCGCGGTGCTGACCTTCGCCGCCAGCCTGCCGCTGCTGGTCCACTTCGACTATGCCAACGGCGGCATGCAGTTCGTCGAGAAGCACGCCTGGGTGCCGGCCTTCGACATCTGGTACGCGCTCGGCGCCGACGGCATCTCGGTGGCGCTGATCGTGCTGACCGCGCTGGTGACCATCCTGGCGCTGATCGGCGCCTGGACCTCGGTCGAGCGCCGGGTCAACCAGTACGTGGCCGCCTTCCTGCTGCTGGAAGGCATCATGATCGGCACCTTCGCGGCCACCGACGCGATCCTGTTCTACGTGTTCTTCGAGGCGATGCTGATCCCGATGTTCCTGATCATCGGCATCTGGGGCGGCCCGCGCCGCATCTACGCCTCGGTCAAGTTCTTCCTGTACACCTTCCTCGGCTCGGTGCTGATGCTGGTCGGGCTGATCTACCTGTACATGAAGGGCGGCAGCTTCCAGTTCGCCGACCTGTACGTGCTGCCGCTGAGCACGCGCGAACAGACCTGGCTGTTCTTCGCCTTCCTGATCGCCTTCGCGGTCAAGGTGCCGATGTTCCCGGTGCACACCTGGCTGCCGGACGCGCACGTGGAGGCGCCGACCGCCGGCTCGGTGATCCTGGCGGCGATCATGCTGAAGATCGGCGGTTACGGCTTCCTGCGCTTCAGCCTGCCGATCCTGCCCGACGCCACCCACCAGTGGGGCCAGCTGATCATCGTGCTGTCACTGATCGCGGTGGTGTATGTCGGCCTGGTGGCGCTGGTGCAGGACGACATGAAGAAGCTGATCGCCTATTCGTCGGTCGCGCACATGGGCTTCGTCACCCTCGGCACCTTCATCGCCAGCGGCATCCTGGTCGACTACCACAACCTGGACGGCGCGCGCCTGGGCCTGCAGGGCGCGATGGTGCAGATGGTCTCGCACGGCCTGGTGTCCGGCGCGATGTTCTCCTGCGTGGGCGTGCTGTACGACCGCATGCACACCCGCCGCATCGCCGACTACGGCGGCGTGGCCAACGTGATGCCATGGTTCGCGGTGTTCTTCGTGTTCTTCGCCATGGCCAACTGCGGCCTGCCGGGCACCAGCGGCTTCGTCGGCGAGTTCATGGTGATCCTGGCCAGCTTCCAGAAGCATCCGATCGTGGCGCTGTTCGCCGCGCTGACCCTGATCATCGGCGCCGGCTACACCCTGTGGCTGGTCAAGCGCGTGCTGTACGGCGAGGTCGCCAACAGCCACGTGGCCGAGCTGAAGGACGTGAACTGGCGCGAGGCGCTGGTGCTGGGCGTGTTCGCCGCCGGCACCCTGGCGCTGGGCGTGTATCCCAAGCCGCTGACCGACCTGCTGGAACCGTCGATCTCGCAACTGGCGATGCAGCTCGCCACCAGCAAGCTGTAAGGACCCTCCGCGCATGACCCCGACGATGCTTCCCACCGCCCCCGCCACCGACCTGCTGCCGCTGCTGCCGGAACTGGTGGTGGTGGCCGGCGCGTTCGCGCTGCTGATCCTGGACGTGTTCCTGCCGCCCGGGCGGCGTATCGTGACCCACGTGCTGGCGCTACTGGTGCTGCTGGTCGCGCTGGTGCTGGTCGCCGCCCACGTGGGCGGGCAGGGCCTGGTGTTCCACCGGATGTTCGTGCGCGACCCCATGGCCGAGGTGACCAAGGCGGTGCTGCTGCTGGTCAGCGGGTTGAGTCTGGTCTACGCCTGGCCGTACCTGCGCGAGCGCAACCTGTATGCCGGCGAATTCCCGGTGCTGACGCTGTTCGCCACCGCCGGCATGATGGTGCTGGCCTCGGCCGCCAACTTGGTGATGGTGTACCTGGGCCTGGAGCTGCTGGCGCTGTGCTCGTACGCGCTGGTCGCGCTCAATCGCGACGACGGCCTGTCCACCGAGGCGGCGATGAAGTACATCGTGCTCGGCTCGATCGCCTCGGGCCTGCTGCTGTACGGCATGTCGCTGGTGTACGGCGCCACCGGCACCCTGCAGTTGGCCGGCATCAACGCGGCGATGGCCGCCGGCGGGCTGGACCACGTCCTGCTGCTGACCGGCATCGTGTTCATGGTCTGCGGCATCGCCTTCAAGCTCGGTGCGGCGCCGTTTCACATGTGGCTGCCGGACGTCTACCAGGGCGCGCCGGTGCCGGTCACCCTGTTCGTCAGCTCGGCGCCGAAGCTGGCCGCCTTCGCCATGGCCTACCGCGTGCTCGAGCAGGGCGTCGGCCCGGCGGCCGGGCAGTGGCACCTGCTGCTGGCCGGGCTGGCGGCGGTGTCGCTGGTGGTCGGCAACCTGATGGCGATCGCGCAGAGCAACCTCAAGCGCATGCTGGCCTTCTCGACGGTCTCGCACATCGGCTTCCTGCTGCTGGGCCTGGCCGGCGGCGGCCCCGGCGGCTACGCCGCGGCGCTGTTCTACGCGATTTCCTACGCACTGATGTCGGTGGCCTCGTTCGGCGGCATCGTCGCGCTGTCGCGGCTGGGCTTCGAGGCCGACACCCTGGACGACTTCAAGGGCCTAGCCGCGCGCGAGCCGTGGAAGGCGCTGATGGTGCTGTTCGTGATGGCCTCGCTGGCCGGCGTGCCGCCGTTCCTGGGCTTCTGGGCCAAGCTGGTGGTGCTGCGCGCGGCCGTGCAGGGCGGCCTGCTGTGGCTGGCGATCCTGGGCGTGGTGTGCGCGGTGGTGGGCGCGTTCTACTACCTGCGGGTGATCAAGGTGATGTACTTCGACGAGCCGGCCGGCGCGCTGCCGCCGGCGCGCAAGGACCGGCTGCTGCCGGTGGTGTTCACCCTCAACGCCTTGGCCCTGCTGGTGCTGGGCATCGCCTGGAACCCGCTGTTGGCCTGGTGCCAGCGCGCGTTCGCTGGCTGAACCGCCGATACCGATACTTCGGACAATCAACACCGACGTATTCGAAGACCCAACATCAAGGCTTGCAACAAACTGGCCTTGGCCGCATAATTCCGCTCCTGATGCGGGGTGGAGCAGTCTGGCAGCTCGTCGGGCTCATAACCCGAAGGTCGCAGGTTCAAATCCTGCCCCCGCTACCACGTTTTCCCGGCCTGCCAAGGCAGGACGGGGGACTGGGCTCGCCGAGGCGCATGTTCCCGCCCCGGCATCCAGCGTCATCGGAAAAGGGCCCCCCGGGCCCTTTTTCTTTTTCCGCAACATAGATACGGCATACCACCAGGCGTGAGCGACAAGGCCACCGACATCGCCGGACTGCTGCAGCCCACCGTCGCGGCGATGGGGCTGGAACTGCTGGGCGTGGAGTACCTGCTGGCGCCGGGCGGCGCGACTCTGCGCCTGTACATCGACGTGGCCGAGGGCGAGCGCGACACCCGCACGGTCACCATCGACGATTGCGAGGCGGTCAGCCGCGAGGTGTCCGCGCAGCTGGACGTGGAGGACCCGATCAGCGGCAACTACACCCTGGAAGTGTCCTCTCCGGGCGTGGACCGGCCGCTGTTCGGTGTCGCCCAGTTCGCCCGCTTCGTCGGCGAGGAGGCCAAGGTGGCGCTGAAGCTGCCGCAGGACGGCCGTCGCCGCCTGCGCGGGCGGATCGTGCGGGTGGAGGGCGAGCGCATCGAGTTCGAGGTCGACGGTGCGCCGCTGCTGGTGGAGGCCGGCAACATCGACAAGGCCCGGCTGGTGCCGGACTGGGTGGCGCTGGGCCTGGCCCCGCAGCCGAAGAAGAAGCCGGGGGCCGGCAAGGCGAAGAACAGGCCAGCGACCGCCGGACCGCAGGCGGAGTAGGTTTTTCAGCCCCCTTGAGTCAAGGGGGCGACCGCAGCGTGGCTTCATGCGCTGCGGTGGGGGATGTGGTGGCACGCCCAATGCATCCGGAGCAAATCAGAAAGTTTCGAGAGTCAAGAGCGGCAGCAGAGCAGAAAGGTCAGGCATCCGCAGTTCCAGCCCCCTTGAGTCAAGGGGGCGACCGCAGCGCGGCTTCATGCGCTTCGGTGGGGGATGTGGAGGCATGCCCGATGCATCCGAAGCCGGAATCCGAAAAGTTCGCTAGAGAGTCGAAAGAATGAGCAAGGAACTGTTGCTGGTGGTGGACGCGGTCGCCAACGAAAAGGGCGTGCCGCGCGAGGTGATCTTCGAGGCCATCGAGGCCGCGCTGGCGTCCGCCGCCAAGAAGCGCTACCCCGAGCAGGACGTGCTGACGCGGGTGTCGATCGACCGCAAGGACGGCACCTACGAGACCTTCCGCCGCTGGGAGGTGGTGGCCGACGACGTGGTGATGGAGTCGCCCGACCGCCAGCTGCGGCTGATGGACGCGGTCGACGAGGCCGAGGGCGTGGATGTCGGCGACTACATCGAGGAGCAGATCGAGAATCCGGACTTCGGCCGCATCGCCGCCCAGGCCGCCAAGCAGGTGATCGTGCAGCGCGTGCGCGAGGCCGAGCGCCAGCAGGTGGTCGATGCCTGGAAGGACCGCGTCGGCGAGCTGGTCACCGGCGTGGTCAAGCGCGCCGAGCGCGGCAACATCTATGTCGACCTGGGCGGCAACGCCGAAGGTTTCATCGCCAAGGACAAGGGCATCCCGCGCGACGTGCTGCGCGCCGGCGACCGCGTGCGCGGCTACCTGTTCGACGTGCGCGCCGAGCCGCGCGGCCCGCAGCTGTTCATCAGCCGCGCCGCGCCGGAATTCATGATCGAGCTGTTCAAGCTGGAAGTGCCGGAGGTGGGCCAGGGCCTGGTCGAGATCAAGGCCTGCGCGCGCGACCCCGGCGACCGCGCCAAGATCGCGGTGATCGCCCACGACACCCGCACCGATCCGATCGGCGCCTGCATCGGCATGCGCGGATCGCGCGTGCAGGCGGTGTCCAACGAGTTGAACGGCGAGCGCGTGGACATCGTGCTGTGGAACGACAACCCGGCCAACTTCGTCATCAACGCGATGGCGCCGGCCGAGGTGCAGTCGATCATCGTCGACGAGGAAAAGCATTCGATGGACCTGGCGGTGGCCGAGGACCGGCTGGCGCAGGCGATCGGCAAGGGCGGCCAGAACGTGCGCCTGGCCAGCCGCCTGACCGGCTGGCAGCTCAACGTGATGACCGCCGACCAGGTGCAGGCCAAGAGCGAGGCCGAGCAGGCCGTGGCCCGCCAGCTGTTCATGGACAAGCTGGAAGTGGACGAGGAGATCGCCGCGATCCTGGTGGCCGAGGGCTTCAGTACGGTCGAGGAGATCGCCTACGTGCCGGTCGGCGAGCTGCTGGCGGTGGAGGGCTTCGACGAGGACATCGTCGAGGAACTGCGCGCCCGCGCCCGCGACGCCCTGCTCAACGAGGCCCTGGCCGAGGAAGAGGGCGCCGAGGACCAGCAGCCGGCCGAGGACCTGCTGGCGCTGGAGGGCATGGACGAGGACACCGCCTTCGCCCTGGCCGCGCATGGCGTGCGCACCAGCGAGGACCTGTCCGACCTGGCCGCCGACGAGGTCGCCGAGTTCGGCATCGAGGGCCTGGACCAGGACCGCGCCGCCACGCTGATCCTGGCCGCCCGCGCCGAGGAGATCGCCCGCCTGGAGCGCGGCGAATGAACCGATGAGAGCCGCCCTGCCCGCAGGGCGTAGAATCCACGCCCCCCCCGGCCGTTGCGAGGGGGCGCACTGACCGATACAGGATCCGAATGTCGCAGCAAACCACCATCCGCAAGCTCGCCGAACTGGTCAACACCCCCGTGGACAAACTGATCGAGCAACTGGCCGAGGCCGGCATGAAGTTCAGCGATCCGGACCAGGCCGTGAGCAGCACCGAGAAGATGAAGCTGCTCGGCTTCCTGCGTCGCACCCACGGCAAGAGCGAAGGCGCCGAAGAGGTCGCCGCGCCGAAGAAGATCACCCTGGCGCGCCGCAAGGTGCAGGAAGTGACGGTCAAGACCGGCCGCAGCGCCGCCACGGTGAACGTGGAGGTGCGGCAGAAGCGCACCTACGTCAAGCCGGTCGAAGAGGCCGTCCGCCCGCCGCCGCTGCCGCGCTCGACCGACCCGGGCATCGACCCGGAGCGCGCCGAGATCCTGCGCAAGCTGGAGGAGTCCAAGCAGCGCAACCTCGACGAACAGCGCCGCCTGGCCGAGATCGACCGCCAGCGCGCCGAGGAACTGGAGCGCAAGCGCCAGGAGGAAGCCGCCGCGCGCGCCGAAGCCGAGGCTGCGACGGTCGCCGCCACCGGCGCGGAGGAAGCTGCGCCTGCCGAGGCGGCGCGCGCGCCCAAGAGCGCCGGTGCTCATGCGCCGCGTCCGCCCGCGCCGCGCAAGGAGGCCGAGCGCGCCGCTCCCGGGCCGCGCCACAAGAACCGTGGTTCGCATGCCATGGTCGCCGGGGTGGAGGACGATGACGCTGCCAGCCGCTTCGCCGGCCAGCTGCACCTGTCCGCCGCCGACCGCGCCCGCCGCGGTGCCACCCGCGGCAAGCCGCGCCCGGCCCCGCGCCGCG
>JASGEB010000201.1:0-3112 GCA_047606785.1 Pseudoxanthomonas sp. | reverse complement strand
CTCGGGACCCGGAGAGCAACGGCCAGGGCCTGGCCGGGGCTCTGTCCATGCGCGAACCCCGGGACTTGGGACCCGGGACTCGGGACCCGGAGAGCAACGGCCAGGGCCTGGCCGGGGCTCTGTCCATGCGCGAACCCCGGGACTTGGGACTCGGGATTCGGGACTCGGAAAGCAACAGCCAGGGCCTGGCCGGGGCTCTGTCGATGCGCGAGCCCCGGGTCCCAGGTCCCCGGTCCCCGGTCCCGGCTCCTCCCCCGGCGCGCCGACAGTTCCTCGCCCTGCTGCTCGGCGCCGGTGCCGTGCTGGCCGTGCCGCCGCTGCGCGCGCAGGCGGCGCGCTACGACTTCTGGTTCACCCGCCTGAAGTACGACTCCGGCGACTGGGACGTGGACGCGCGCATGCCGTCCAACCTGATCACCTCGCTGATCGACTACACCACCCTGCGCGTCGATCCGGTCGAGCACGTGCTGCCGCTGGCCGATCCGCGCATGCTGGCCGCGCCGTTCTGCTACCTGGCCGGGCACAAGCTGGTGGAATTCAACCCGGCCGAGCGGCGCAACTTCGAGCGCTACGTGCGCAGCGGCGGCTTCGTGCTGGTGGACGACTGCAACCACGACATCGACGGGCTGTTCGCCAAGTCGTTCGAGGCGCAGATGGCGGCGATCTTCGGCAGGGACGCGCTGAAGAAGCTGCGCAACGACCATCCGCTGTACCGCAGCTTCTTCCGCTTCCCGGACGGCCCGCCGGCCACCGGCATCGAACTCAACGGCTGGGGCGACGACCTGGTCCACGACTACCTCAAGGGCATCGAGATCGACGGCCGCCTGGGCGTGCTCTACAGCAACAAGGACTACGGCTGCGAGTGGGACTACGACTGGCGCAACAAGCGCTTCCTGGCCGAGGACAACACCAAGTTCGCGGTGAACATCGTGATGTACGCATTGAATTCCTGACCTGCCGGAGCGCCGCCTGGGCGCGATGGCTTTGGCACGAGCCATCCCGGGAAAGCCATCGCGCCCCTGCGGTGCGCTCCTACGACGAAGACGAGATTCCCCATGACTGCTTCCGAACAACAGACTCTGGCTCCCCTGCTCGACCAGCTCGGCCGGCTGCGCGGCGCCCTGGCCCAGGCCGTGGTCGGCCAGGCCGAGGTGGTCGAACAGCTGCTGATCGGCCTGCTCGCCGGCGGCCACTGCCTGCTGGAAGGCGCGCCCGGGCTGGGCAAGACCCTGCTGGTGCGCTCGCTCGGGCAGGCGCTGGAACTGCAGTTCCGGCGCGTGCAGTTCACCCCCGACCTGATGCCCAGCGACATCCTCGGCACCGAGCTGCTGGAGGAGGACCACGGCACCGGCCACCGCCGCTTCCGCTTCCAGCCCGGACCGGTGTTCACCAATCTGCTGCTGGCCGACGAGCTCAACCGCACCCCGCCCAAGACCCAGGCCGCGCTGCTGGAGGCGATGCAGGAGCACACCGTCAGCTACGCCGGCACCACCTATTCGCTGCCGGCGCCGTTCTTCGTGCTGGCCACCCAGAACCCGATCGAACAGGCCGGCACCTATCCGCTGCCGGAGGCGCAGCTGGACCGCTTCCTGCTGCACGTGCGGGTGGACTATCCCAGCGAGGCCGAGGAGCGCGACATCCTCGCCCAGACCACCGGCAGCCACAGCGCACAGGTGCCGAAGGTGATGGACGCGGCGGCCGTGCAGGCGCTGCAGCGGCAGGTGCGCGAGGTCCACGTCGGCGCCGACCTGCTGGACTGGATCAACCGGCTGGTGCGCGCCAGCCGGCCCGGGCCGCAGGCGCCGGCGGAGGTGAAACCGTGGGTGAAGTGGGGCGCCGGCCCGCGCGCCGGCCAGTCGCTGGTGCTGGCGTCGAAGGCGCGCGCGCTGCTGCACGGCCGCTACGCCGCCACCCGCGAGGACGTGGCCGCGCTGGCCGCGCCGGTGATGCGCCACCGCCTGCTGCTGTCCTTCGCCGCCGAGGCCGAGCAGAAATCCGCCGACGAGGTGGTCGCCGCGCTGCTGCGCGACGTGCCGTTCGCCGCCTGAGCCCGCCACGGTGAGCCTGGGCCCGCCCGCGCTGATCCCGGCCGAGGTACGCAGCCGCCTGCGCAGCCTGGTCCTGAGCGCGCGCCGCGCCAGCGGCGGCCAGGGCATCGGCCTGCACGCCAGCCGCAGCCGCGGCGCCGGCCTGGAGTTCGCCCAGTACCGCGCCTACGAGCCGGGCGACGACCTGCGCCAGGTGGACTGGAAGCTGTATGCGCGCTCGGACCGCTTCTTCGTGCGCGAGGCCGAGCGCGAGAGCCCGCTGACCCTGTGGCTGCTGCTCGACGCCAGCGCCTCGGCGGCGCAGGCCGACCAGCGCCGCCCCGGCCATACCCGGCTGGACGCGATCAAGACCCTGGCCGCGTGCGCGGCCGAGGTCGCGCTGCGCCAGGGCGACCGCTTCGGCCTGGTCGCCGTGCGCGGCGACGGCCTCGCCCTGCTGCCGGCCGCCGCCGGCCCGCGCCAGCGCGACCGCCTGTGGCTGGCCCTGCAGGCACTGCAGGCACAGGGCGGATGGCCGCCGGCCGAGGTGCTGCGGCCGGTGTGGGAACGCATCGCCGCCCACGACCTGGTGCTGGCGCTCGGCGACGGCTTCGACGACGGCGCCCTGGACCTGCTCGAACGCCTGGCCGGCGCGCGCCGCGAGGTGCTGCAGCTGCAGGTGCTGTGCTGCGACGAGCGCGACTTCCCCTTCGCCGGCAGCCACCGCTTCGTCGACCCGGAGACCGGCGAGGCGGTGCCCGGCGACGGCGCGGCGATGCGCGCGGACTACCTGCGCCGCTTCGACGCCGCCCAGCGCGCCCGCCGCGCGCGCCTGCAGGCGGCCGGCATCCGCCACGCCACCACCTGGCTCGACCAGGCGCCGGACGCCGCGCTGCGGCGGCTGTTCGGCGGCGGGGAAGGGCCCAGCCCGGCATGAGCCTGACCCTGCTGCTGCCGGCCGCACTGGCCGCGCTGGCGGCGCTGGCGCTGCCGCTGCTGATCCACCTGGCGCGGCGCAGCCAGCCGCATTCGACGCCGTTCGCCGCGCTGCGCTGGCTGCGCGCGGCGCCGCGGCCGCGCCGGCG
>JASGEB010000200.1:0-2662 GCA_047606785.1 Pseudoxanthomonas sp. | reverse complement strand
TGCCGGCGCGGCGCAGCGCCGCCGCGGTGCCGGCGCCGACCCCGATCCAGGCCTGGCCGGGCCGCGCCCGCAGCGCCTGCAGCCGTGCGCCGAAGCGCACCGCGGCCGGGCTGGTGAACACCAGCGTGTCGGCCCGCAGGGCCCGTTCGAGCGCCTGCCGAGCGTGTGCATCGTCGCGCCCGCGCAGCCGCCACGGCGACAGCGCCAGCAGGCCGCCGCCATGGCGCGCCAGCGCGCGCCGCAGGGCCGCGTGCTGGCCCTGCGGCCGCAGCGAGATGACGTACCATCCGCGCGGTTGCGTTGCGGCCATGGCGCGGGATTATCGATGAATGCAGCGAGTGCGGCGCTGGCGGATCTGGACGAGCTGTGCCGCGGCATGCCGCCGGTGGCGGCCATGCAGGTGCGGGTGGACGGCTACGACGGCCATGCCCTGGCGCTGGCCGCGCCGCTGGCGGCCAACGTCAACGACAAGGGCACCGCCTTCGGCGGCAGCCTGGTGTCACTGATGACCCTGGCCGGCTGGGGCCTGTGCACCTTGAAGCTGGAAGAAGCCGGCCTGCACGCCGAGGTCTACGTCGCCGACAGCCAGGTACGCTACCTGGCGCCGCTGCGCGCCGACCTGCGCGGCACGGCGGTGCTGGCGCCCGGCCAGGAATGGACCGAGTTCGTCGACGCCTTCGCCCGCCGCGGCAAGGCGCGCGTGCAGGTGCAGGCACAGGTGGCGCTGCCCGGCGGCGGACCGGCCGCCACCCTGGAAGGCCGCTACGTGGCCATCGCCAAGGATTAGGATGTCGATCGATCTGTCCGGGGGTACGGCGATGCGCAGACGTTGGGGATGGGGGCTGCTGGTCGCCCTGCTGGTGCTGGCAGCGCCGGCGTCGGCGATGGGCAAGCGCGCGCAGGCGCGCCAGCTGCAGGAGATCGAACAGCTGTGGGCCAGTTCGATCCGCTGGGGCGACTACGACACCGCGCTCAAGCTGGTCGACCCGCGGCTGCGCCAGGCGCACCCGCTGACCGATCTGGAACTGTCGCGCTACCAGCAAGTGCAGGTATCCGGCTACAGCGAGCTGTCCAGTGACATGGAAGCCGACGGCACGGTGGTGCGCACCATCGAGCTGCGGGTGATCAACCGCAACACCCAGGTCGAGCGCAGCCGCCGCTACCGCGAGCGCTGGCGCTGGGACGAGCAGGCCAAGCAGTGGTGGAACGTCGACGGCCTGCCGGACCTGTGGGACCAGACCTGATTCGGTTCGCAAGGGAAGACGAGTCAGCAAAATCCTTGCAGTCCCCAGCCTAGCCCTGTGCGACAATCGCCGCCCTTTTTCCCGTCCCCGCGACCGTGGATTTCAAGCAGATCCAGGCCTTCCTGGCCGACAACACCTTCCACCTGATGCTGGCCGTGGCCCTGGCCGGCCTGACCGTGGCCATCGTCGTCGGCGAGGTCAAGCGCCTGCTGCGCCCGTACAAGGCGCTCGGCCCGGCCCAATTGACCGCGCTGATCAACCGCGAGGACGCGCTGGTGGTGGACCTGTCGCCGCAGGGCGACTTCGAGAAGGGCCACATCGCCGGCAGCAAGAGCCTGCCGGCCGCCCAGTTCAAGCCCGACCACCGTCTGCTGACGGCGGCCAGGACGCGCCCGCTGGTGCTGGCCTGCCGCACCGGCCAGGCCTCGGCCGCCCCGGCTGCGGCGCTGAAGAAGGCCGGCTTCGAGCAGGTCTACTGGCTCGACGGCGGCATCGAGGCCTGGAAGAGCGCCGACCTGCCGCTGGCCAAGGGCCGCGCCTGATCATGTCGCCGAGCGCGCCGGCGGCCGGCCGGCGCATGCCATAATCGCCCCCTTTCGCCCCCGAATACCGCGCTGGAGCCGCACCATGTCCGACGAAACCCCCACCAACGGCGCCGCCCCCGCCGAAGCCGCCGCCAACTTCACCGTCGAGAAGATCTACGCCAAGGACGTGTCCTTCGAGGTGCCCGGCGCGCCGGCGATCTTCTCCGAGAACGTCGCCCCCGAGCTCAACCTCAACCTCAACCAGCGCGTGCAGCGGCTGGCCGAGAATGCCTTCGAAGTGGTGCTGGGCGTGACCCTGACCTGCAAGGCCGGCGACAAGACCGCCTACGTGGCCGAAGTACAGCAGGCCGGCATCTTCGGCATCCAGGGCTTCGACGCCCAGACCTTGGACGCGCTGCTGGGCACCCAGTGCCCGAGCATCCTGTTCCCGTACGTGCGCCAGCTGGTGTCCGACCTGATCCAGGCCGGCGGCTTCCCGCCGTTCTACCTGCAGCCGATCAACTTCGACGGCCTGTACGCCGAGACCCTGCGCCAGCGCGCCAGCCAGGCCGCCGCGGGCACGTCGCTGGAGACCGACCCGCCAGCCGGCAACGCCTGACGCGGGGCGCCCGCGTGATCCGGATGAGGACGCCCCGTCCCGCTCCGGCCCGGGCAGGAGGCCGGCGATGATCGGCCTCAAGGTCGCCGTCCTCGGCGCCGGCTCCTGGGGCACGGCGCTGGCTGCGCTGATCGCCCGCCACGGCCACCGGCCGGTGCTGTGGGGGCGCGATGCGGCGGTGGTCGGCGCGATCGACGCCGACCACGAGAACCCGCGCTACCTGCCCGGCATCGCCCTGCCGGACGGCTTGCGCGCCACCACCGACCTGGCCGCGG
>JASGEB010000199.1:0-4089 GCA_047606785.1 Pseudoxanthomonas sp. | reverse complement strand
GGCCGGCGCGGCGGCCAGAGTCGCAGCCGGGGGCGCCTCGGCGCGCACGCTGCGCGCGGGCGCCGGCTTGGGCTTGGGCTTGTTCGCCGCGGGCTTCTTGTTTTCCGCAGCGGCCTTGCGGCTGGACGGCGGTGCGGCCGGCACGGCGGCGGTCTTGCGCGGTGCGGTCGCGGCAGAGGTCTGGCGCGAAGGGGAGGCCTTGGCAGTGGCTGCCTTGGCAGCCTTGGCCGCTTTGCGCGCGCCGGTCTTGCTGGCGCCGGCCTTGCGCGGGGGTGGCTTGGTCGGCGGGAAGACCTCCGCTGCAGGCGCGACCGGCGCGGCGGCGCGCGCCACGGTCTCTTCCTCCTTGCCCGCCCTCGCCATCGCCGCGCGCAGGCGCCGCAGGGCGCGCTCGAGTTCGGCGATCTTGCGGCTGGACTCCTCGACCTCGGTGCGGCCAGGGATGCCCATCGCCACGCAGGTCTGTTCGATTTCGCGCTGCAGCCCCGCGCGCACCTTGAGCTGGGCGTTGGCCAGCGCGCCGTAGGCCTGCTGGAACTGCGGCGACAGCGCCAGCGTCGACCACGCCTCCTCGGCGGCATCGATCCACAGATCGAACAGGCCGCGCGCACTGTCGATCTGGCGATCGCTCTCGGCCAGTTCGGTCAGCTTGCCCTCGAACAGCTCGAAGGCCTCGCGCCCGGCCTGTTCCAGCAGCTGCTGGAAACCGGCCAGGCTTTCCTGCAGTTCGCCCTGCGCGGCCAGCAGCGCCTGCCAGCGCTCCTGGTGCTCGCGGGCGGGGCCGAAGGCCGGCAGGTGCGCCCAGCGCTGCCACGGCGCCTGCACCGCTTGCAGCCAGGCCTGCAACTGCGCCGAGGCCTGCTCGATCCCGGCCAGGCCGTGGGCGAAGAAATGGCCGAACAGGTCCGGGTCCGGCCGCTCGGGGGTGGCGCCCAGCGCCTTGCGCCACGCCTCGGCGATCTGCGCCGGCGAACTCTCGCCGCCGACCAGACCGGCGGCGGTCTCCTGCATCCGCTCCAGCCATTCGCGCGCCATCCGCTCCAGCCCGGCCAGCGGATCGGCCGGCGCCAGCCCAGGCAGGCCGGTGAAGCCTGGCGTGCCGACGAAGCCGGGCATCGCCGCGCCCGGCCAGCCGCCCACAGCCCACGCTGCCGGCACCGGCGACGGCCAGGGCGAACCCGGCAACCAGGATGCGGCGCTCGGCGCGGCGGTCATCTGCCTGAAGGCATCGCCCCAGCCGCCCCATGCCTGCCGCAACAGCGCCGCTAGATCTTGGTCCGAATCATGCATCGCAGCGTCCTCCGGGCTAACGACCCGATCATAGCAACGGCGGCGCGCGGCGCGATCGGCGCAGTTCAGGGCTTGGGAATGCGGATGGTCTTGCTGATCATCAAGGCGCCGGACACGGCGAACATCAGCACCAGCGGATGCAGCTGCCAGGGTCCCAGCCGCCAGTGGCCCCACCACACCGCCGCGCCCAGCCGCCCCTGCCAGGCCATCGCCGCCAGCACGATCACCAGCGCCAGGCTGGTCGGGATCGGCGTGCCCTCGAAATACTTGACCTTGCCCGCGTCGCCGGCCAGCTGCTCGGCGGTGACGTTGTAGCGTGCCAGCCGGCTGACCCCGCAGCCGACGAAGCCGCTTAGCACCAGCCAGTCCCAGCCGCCGCGCAGGCCGCAGGCCCAGGCCAGCGCCGCCGGCGCCACCCCGAAGGAGATCACGTCGGCCAGCGAGTCCAGCTCGCGGCCGAGGGTGGAAGCACGCTGGCGCCAGCGTGCCACCCGCCCGTCCAGGGCGTCGAAGACGAAGGCCAGCGGCACCAGCGCCATCCCCGCCAGCAGCGTGCGCACGCTGCCCGATTCCATGAAGTCCAGCGCGGCGAAGATCGCGCTGGTGCCGCAGAAAGCGTTGCCCAGGGTGAACCAGTCGGCCAACTGGAAATCGCGCAGCATCGAGAAGTGGCGTGGGCGGGACATGGCATCGCAAGCGGCGCGCGGCAGCGCGGGGTCCCTATGGTGCAACGAATCCAAGCCCGCGTAGGAGCGCACCGCCGCACCGCAGGGGCGCGATGAAGCTTTCCCGGAAAGGCCAATCGCGCCCCTGCGGTGCGCTCCTACGGCTGCGCCGGCAGCGCCAGCTGCACGGCGTCCACCGCGCCGAGGCCGCGGCCCCTGGCGGCGATCACCGCGTCGGCCGGCAGCGCGGCCGTGCCGTCCAGGAAGACCTCGACCCGGTCGAGCGCGGCGTACACGTAGGGCAGCAGCGGCGCGTAGCGCGCGCCGTAGTCCGGCAGGGCCAGGAAGGCGTCGAAGTGCTCGCCGTGCTCGACCTGCCAGTAGCGCACCTGCTCGCGCCCGACCGCCTGCGCGGCGGCCACCCACGGCGCGCTGGTGAACGCCGGCGGCACCAGGCCGTCGTCCAGGCCGTGCACCACCAGCACCGGCAGGCCGGCTCGCGGCAGGCCGGCGCGGGTGGCGCGGATGCCGGTACGCACCCGCTCGGCGTCGGCGCCCTGCCCCTCCCACAGCGCGCGCAGGCACTGCAGACCCGGCAGGGCGAAGTCCGGCGCGGCCATGCGGCTGTCGATCAGGCCCACGCCGTTGCCGGGTGGAATGCCGGCGGCGTCCGGCCACCAGGCCGCGCGCTCGCCGGCCAGGGCCGGGCGCGGCGAGAGATCGGCGTTCTGCGCCGACCAGCGGTAGCCGCAGGGATGTTCGCCCGGCGCGTAGCGGCCATAGGCCGAGGCGTAGGCGGCGGCGATCGCCCGCCACAGGTCGAAGCCCACGCTCAAGGCGCCGGCAGCCAGCGCCCGGTCAGTCCAACCCTTGGCCCGCAGCTGCGCATGCGCCGAGACCGCCTGCGCGGCCGGGTTCGAACCTTCGACCAACCCCAAGGACTTCAGCATCAGGCAGCGCGCCGCCCACAGCGGCTCGGCCTGCGCGCGCAGCGGCGGCTGCGGCAGCGCGCCCATCGGCAGGTCCAGCAGCGCGCACGGCATCAGGATCGCCGCCTCGGTGGCGAAGTCGTACAGCGGGCGCGCGCCGGGCGCGCCTTCGGCGTAGACGTTGGGCTCGCCGGCGACCACCGCGTCCAGCCAGTCGCCGTCCAGCTCGGACGCGCGCAGCACCGCGCCGCCGCCGTTGGAGATGCCCACCGCGATCACCCGGGTATTGGCGAAGGTGAACGGCGCGGCCTGCGGGAAGGCCTCGTCCAGCGCCGCCAGCGCGAACTGCGCGGCCTGCTGCACGTGCCGGCCCCAGTCGGCCTCGGGATTGTCCTGCGAATGGGCGTGCTTGAACGCCACCCCGCTCGCGCCCGCAGCCGCTTTCGGCGCGAACGCCAGCGGCGCTTCGCCCGGCGCGGCCACCGTGCCGTCCAGGTCGAAGCCGCGTCCGGCGTCCAGGTCGAAATAGTCGCTGCCCGTGCCCTTGTCGGTGTAGGCCAGCGCGCAGCCGCGCGGCAGGCCCCAGGCGCCGCCGACCGCGATCGCGCCGTATACCCCGCGCGAACCGGACGAAGGCGCCACCACTACGCAGCGCCTGCGCAGGTCGAAGGCATCGGGCACCTGCACCAGCAGCCGGTGCGGCTGGCTGGCGCCGGGCACGCGCGCCAGCGCGGCGTATTCGCGCCCCGGCACCTCGGCCAGGCTGCCGTACACGCCGCCGTAGCCGCCGCTCGGCGAGAGATCGGCGATGCCGCGCCAGCTCGACCAGATCGCGCGCCGGCGCAGTTCGGCCGGCGTCGGCGCCACGGGATCGGCGAAGGCCGGCGGCAGCATCGCCTGCAGGCCGCCCAGGCCCAGCCCGGCGCTGAGCAGGTCGTCGCCGCCACGATGCACGCTCACCCGCTGCGGAGCGATCACGGCCGTCTCCGGCGCCGCGCGCGGGGACGCACCGGCGCAGGCGGCCGGCAAAGCGAGGGCGAACAACGCAAGGGAGCGGGCGACTCGATATCCATGCAGACGGCGGCGTGGGCGGCGCCCCATCGTACTTGGGTTGTCGGCCGGTCGATGCGACCCACGGCCTTGTAGGAGCGCACCGCAGGGGCACGATGGGGGTTGCCCGGGATAGCCCCCAAGTGCCCCAGCGG
>JASGEB010000198.1:0-12030 GCA_047606785.1 Pseudoxanthomonas sp. | reverse complement strand
CGGTGGACGGCAACAACCGCCTGCTGGTCTACGACTTCGACGACGGCACGATCAGCGCGCCGCTGGCCGACGCGTTCGCGCGCGAGCAGATCAGCACCGAGATGCAGGGGCGGGCCACGCCGCTGGCCGGCGGCGACTACATGGTCGAGGAGACCGAGCGCGGCCGGCTGCTGCGGCTGGCCAGCGACGGTAGCGTGCGCTGGCGCTACATCTCGGCCGACAGCAAGATGCAGCGCTTCTCCCTGGCCTGGAGCCGCTACCTGGACCCGCAGCGCGACCGCCAGGGCATCGCGGCCGCACAGAACGCCAGCTGTGCGGCCGCGCCGGACCTGCAGTGACGCCGGCCAAGGTGCCGGCCGCTTCGCCACACCGGCTGTCCCCTGACCCGCGACGTGGCTTGGTCCCGGTGCAACCCGCGCGGACGTATTCAAACGTGCGTGCGCGCCCTAGCATGGGCGATCGGATCCGGCCGGGCGCCGGCGCGAGGAACGGTTGATGCGAAGCTGGGCTGGACGGGCGGGGGCGGTGCTGATGGCGGCGATGGCGGGCGGGGCGATGGCGCAGACGGTGACCACGGAGGACTACGCGCGCGCCGCGCGGCTGCTGCCGCAGAACGCCGAGCGCCTGGTCGACCACCTGGTGAAGAAGCCGGCATGGGCGGGCGACCGCTTCCTGTACACCGAATCCACCGCGGCCGGTGCGCGCTTCATGCAGCTGGTGCCCGGCGCCGCGCCGCAGCCGGCGTTCGACCATGCCGTGCTGGCCGAGCACCTGGGCAAGGCCGCCGGCAAGGAGCTGAGCGCCGACACCGTGGCGCTCAAGGCCAGCGCCTTCGAGCGCCAGGACGACGGCCGCTGGACGCTGTCCTTCGACGGCAAGCGCTGGCGCTGCGACCTGTCGGCGCAGGGCGCGTGCGAAGCGCAGGCCGGGAGCAAGGAGCCGGGCGTGCGCTCGCCGGACGGCAAGCACGAGGCCTTCGTGCGCGACTGGAACCTGTGGCTGCGCGACGCCGACGGCGGCAACGAGGTGCAGCTGACCACCGACGGGGTCGAGGACTACGGTTACGCCACCGACAACGCCGGCTGGAAGCACACCGACCGTGCCATCCTGGTGTGGTCGCCGGATTCGAGCAGGATCGCCACCTTCCAGCAGGACCAGCGCCAGACCGGGCAGATGACCCTGGTGTCCACCAGCCTCGGCCATCCCAAGGTGGAGACCTGGAAGTACCCGCTGGTGGGCGACGAGCACGTGACCATGATCGAGCGGGTGATCGTCGACGTGGCCGCGCGCAAGGTGGTGCGCCTGCAGATGTCGCCGGACCAGCACCGTTCCACCCTGTGCGACGACGTCAGCTGCGACGGCGGCTGGGAGGACGTGCAGTGGGCGCCGGACGGGCGGGCGCTGGCCTTCGCCTCCAGTTCGCGCGACCACAAGCAGGTCTGGCTGCGCGAGGCCGACGCCGCCACCGGCCAGGTGCGCACGGTGTTCTGGGAGAAGATCGGGACCTGGTTCGAGAGTGGCCTGAGCGCGGTCAGCTGGCGCTACCTGCCGACCTCGCGCGGGGTGCTGTGGTTCAGCCAGCGCAGCAACTGGGGCAACCTGTACCTGTACGACCTGGACAGCGGCAAGCTGCAGTACCCGGTGACCCGCGGCGACTGGAACGTGGGCGAGGTGGTGCGGGTGGACGAGCCCTCGCGCACGGTGTGGTTCACCGGCCAGGGCCGCGAGCCCGGCCGCAACCCCTACTACCGCGGCTTCTACCGCACCAGCCTGGACGCCGGCGAGCCGGTCCTGCTCACCCCCGAGGACGCCGACCACAGCGTGGTCATGTCCGGCGATGGCAAGTGGCTGCTGGACACCTATTCCACGGTCGACACCGCGCCGGTGACGGTGCTGCGCGATGCCCACGACGGCAAGGTCGCCAGCGAGGTGGCGCGCGCCGACCTGTCGCGCCTGCAGGCGGCCGGCTGGGTGCCGCCGCAGACCATCACGGTCAAGGGCCGCGACGGCAAGACCGACCTGTACGGGCTGATGTTCAAGCCGTCCAACTTCGACCCGGCCAGGAAGTACCCGATCGTCGACTACGTCTACCCTGGCCCGCAGGTCGGCTCGGTGCGCAGCCGTAGCTTCCTGCCGGCGCACGGCGACAACCAGGCGCTGGCCGAACTGGGTTTCATCGTGGTGGCGATCGACGGCATGGGCACGCCGGGCCGCTCCAAGGCCTTCCACGACACCTACTACGCCGACATCGGCGACAACACCCTGCCCGACCAGGTCGCCGGCCTGAAGGAACTGGGCAAGCGCTACCCGTTCGTCGATCTGGGCCGGGTCGGCATCTGGGGCCATTCCGGCGGTGGCAACGCCACCGTCGCGGCGATGTTCCGCTATCCGGACTTCTTCAAGGTCGGCATCGCCGAGAGCGGCAACCACGACAACCGCAACTACGAGGACGACTGGGCCGAGAAGTGGCAGGGCCTGCTGGTGAAGAAGCCCGACGGCAGCAGCAACTACGACGACCAGGCCAATGCGGCGCTGGCCGGCAACCTCAAGGGCCGCCTGCTGCTGGCGCACGGGCTGATGGACGACAACGTGCCGCCGTACCAGACCTGGCTGGTGGTCGATGCCCTGGTCAAGGCCAACAAGGACTTCGACCTGGTGGTGTTCCCGCACGCGCGGCACGGCTACGCAGGCGCCGACGCCCGCTACATGACCCGCAAGCGATGGGACTACTTCGTGCGCAACCTGCTCGGCGCGACGCCGCCGGAGGCGTTCGAGCTGCCGAAGGAGCCGTAGCTTTTCCCTTGTTTCTTGGGGGGAGGATTGTTCCCCTACGCAGGTTTGCCCTGCCCGAACAGGTGCCGGCGTTCCTCCTCGCCCAGCGGCTTGCCGGCGTTGGGGTTGACCTGCTCCCTCAGCGCGTAGGCGCGCTGGGTGGCCGGGCGCGCGGCGATGGCGTCGTGCCAGCGCTTGATGTGCGGGAATTCGGCGTAATCGGGCTTGAGGCCGTTGTAGACCTCGATCCACGGGTAGCTGGCCATGTCGGCGATGCCGTAGTCGGCGCCGGCCAGGTACTCGCTCTGCGCCAGGCGCTTGTCCAGCACGCCGTGCAGGCGCCGGACCTCGTTGCGGTAGCGGTCCATCGCGTAGGGGATCTTGTCCGGTGCGTAGACGTGGAAGTGGCCCATCTGTCCGCTCATCGGGCCCAGCCCGGCCATCTGCCAGAACAGCCATTCCAGCGCGGTGGTGCGCCCGCGCAGGTCCTGCGGCACGAAGCGGCCGATCTTGTCGGCCAGGTACAGCAGGATCGCGCCGGATTCGAACACCGCCAGCGGCGCGCCGCCGCCGGCCGGTTGCTGGTCGACGATCGCCGGTATCTTGTTGTTGGGCGAGATCGCCAGGAACTCCGGCTTGAACTGGTCGCCGGCGCCGATGTTGACCGGCTTGACGGCGTAGGCCAGGCCGGCTTCCTCCAGGAGCAGGGTCACCTTGTGGCCGTTGGGCGTGGGCCAGTAGTACAGGTCGATCATCGCGGGCGTCCTCGGTCGAGCGTGCTTGAGAGGCGCAAAGTCTAGAGCGTGTGCGCTTGCGAGTGCGTTATCCGCGGATGCGCGTCGTTCGGCCCGACCGCCCTACACGCGATCCGAACGCGGCCGCGGGCCATGGCTAGAATGACGGCGCATGCGGCGGGCCTTGCGGAGAGATGCGGGATGGCGGTGGGCGAGCGGCACGGGCCGGAACAGGCGGGCGCGCGCGCCGCGCGCGTGCGCATCGAGGACGTCGCCGCGGCGGCGGGGGTGTCGATGAAGACCGTCTCGCGCGTGCTCAACCACGAGCCCAACGTCGCCGAGCCCACCCGCGCCCAGGTCGAGGCGGCGGTGCGCCGGCTCAACTACCGCCCGCTGCCGTCGGCGCGCGGCCTGGCCGGCGGCCGCTCGTACCTGGTGGCGATGCTGTTCGACAATCCCTCCAGCAACTACCTGATGGAAGTCGAGCTGGGCCTGCTTGACGCCTGCCAGGCCCAGCACTACCACCTGATGCTGGCGCCGCTGGTGTACACCGCGCAGGACATCGTCGCCACGGTCGAGTCGCTGGTCCTGCAACTGCGCCCCGACGGCCTGGTGCTGACCCCGCCGATCACCGACGATGCCGCCCTGCTGCGGCGCCTGGACGAACTGCGCGTGCCGTATTCGAGCGTGTCAGCCAAGGAGGACAACCGCCGCATCGGCGTGGTGGTGGACGAGTTCGGCGCGGTGTGCGCGATGGTCGAGCACCTGGTGGCGCTGGGTCACCGCCGCATCGCCCACATCACCGGCCACCCGGCCCATGGCGCCAGCGGCTGGCGCCTGGCCGGCTACCGCGAGGGCTTGCGCCGGGCCGGCATCGCCTTCGCCCCGGAGCTGGTGGCCGAGGGCGAGTTCTCGCACGAATCCGGGCATGCCGCCGCCGCGCGGCTGCTGGCGCTGGGCGAGCGCCCCAGCGCGATCTTCGCCGCCAACGACGACATGGCCGCCGGCGCGATCGCGGCGATCTGCGAGGCCGGGCTGAGCGTGCCCGGCGAGGTGTCGGTATGCGGCTTCGACGACACCCCGATCGCGCGCCAGGTCTATCCCGCGCTGACCACGGTGCGCCAGCCGGCCCGCGAGATGGGCCGGGTCGCCGGCCTGCAGCTGCTGCGCGAGATCCGCAGCCGCGGCCAGGGCGCCACCGTCGAGTTGCCCTTCCAGCTGCAGCTGCGGCATTCGACCGGGCCGGCGCCGCGACGGCGGAAATGACCCGCCGCGGACGCTAGCGGCCGCCGCTTCAGAACGAGTACCTCACCCGCACGCCATAGGCTCGCGCATCGTTGATGAAGCGGATGTTGTTGCCGGCCGAGCCCACGATCTCCTTCAGTGAAACCTGCTCGTCGGTCAGGTTCGATCCGTAGGCCTCTAACCGCCACGAGCCGTCCGGACTGGTGAATCCGAGTCCGGCGTTGTACTGCACGTAACCCTTCTGCTCGTCCGGGTAGCCGGCCTGGAACGCGCTCTCCACGTAGGTCTGGCCGCTGCTGTCCATGTAGACCACGTCGCGGTTGTTGTACTGGGTCAGGTAGTAGGACGAGCGGTAGGATGCCAGCACCTGCCAGTAGAAGCCCCAGCTGCCGATGTCGAACGAATGCTGCAGCCGCGCGTTGAACGTGTACTTGGAAACCAGCGGCAGCTTGTTGCCGGACAGGTCCAGGTCGGTGACGCCGTCCACGCCCAGGGCGGCGTAATCCAGGCTGCGCGCATCGGCGACCACGCCTTCCTTGATCTTGCTGTCCATGAACAGACCCACCAGTTGCAGGGTGAATCCGGCACCGAAATGCAGCTCGCTCTCCATTTCCACGCCGTAGATCGCCGACTTGGCGACGTTGCGGCTGACCAGCGACGAGCCAAGCGCCTCGCCCGTGTCGGGGTCGTAGCCGATGGCCACCAATTCCTGGAACACCTGGTCCGAATAGTCGTAGTAGAAGCCGCTGACGTTGAAATTGGAGCGGCGTCCCCACAGGTCGAAGCTGTTCTTCCAGCCCAGCTCGTAGGCGACGATCGACTCGGGCTTGTAGGTCTCCGGGATCAGGCTGACGTCGAAACTGTCGTTGAAGCCGCCGGCCTTGTGGCCGGTGGTGACGGTGCCGTACAGCAGGCTGTCCGGGTTCAGGTCGTACTCGAAGCCGATGCGCCAGTCGGTGAAGTTGAATTCGCTGCTGCCGCGCTGCTGGGTGGGGATCGAGTTGATGATGGCCGAGGATGCTTCCCCGTTGGCCAGCCCGCCGATCAACTGGGCGATCGTGTCGTTGGCGCCATAGTGCAGGATGCCCTGCAGCAGGAAGCGCGCCCAGTCGGCCTGGGTGGTGAGCCCGCTGACGTCGAAGTTGGGTCGGTCGAACAGCGCCGGCTCGAACCCGTACGTGCCCAGCCGGACATCGCCCACGTTGCCGATGCCCCAGTTGCCGCCGATGCCGTAGCGGTATTTCGACTCCTTGGTGTAGCGCAGGCCGCCCTTGACGCGGAAACGGTCGGTGACGTCGAAGGTGCCGTCGCCGAACCCGGCCCAGGAATTGCCGCGCACGATCGGCATCGAATATTCCGAGCCCGAATACCATTGGCCCTTGTCGACCAGGCTGAACAGGCCGACCTGCTGCTTCTCGTGGAAATAGAAACCGCCCGTGGTCCAGCGGAAACGCGCGTCATCGGCGGACGAGAGCCGCAATTCCTGGGTCTGCGCCTGCGAGGCGGTATGCCAGTAATTGGTGCTGAAGGAATCGAAGTCGAGCGTGGAGGTGTCCCGCCCCGGCCAGTTGTTGCCGTAGCTGTTGGCGTTGACTTGGACGTAGTCGACGTCGCGGTAGCTGCCGTTGTACTCCAGCTTCACCGGGCCGAAGTTGTAGGTGATGTTGCTCTGGAAGCCCCAGTTGGTCGAATCCAGCTTGCCCTGGGTGCCGAAATAGACCACGTCGCGCAGGTCGATCTGGTCGGGCTTGTAGCCGGCTTTCACCGCGGTGTAGATGTTCGCTCCCGGATAGCCGGTGCCGAGCTCGCGCCCCATGTCCAGCATGGCGAACACCGACAGCTTGTCGTCCGGCTCGTACAGGAAAGAAAGACGGCCGGCGGTTTCGTCCTGGTAGCCGGCGGGCTTCAGACGCGGGTCGCCCGAATTCTTGAAGGTGGAGTCCTTCTCCAGGTGATAGCCCGCCAGTCGCAGCGCCGCATAGTCGCCCAGCGGCAGGTTCAGGGCGAATTCGCCGGTGCGCTGGTTGTTGTTGCCCATCTCGCCCATGAAGTAGCCGCCGTAATGGCCGCCCAGTTCGGGTTTCTTGGTGACGATGTTGAGGGTGCCGGCCAAGGCGTTGCGGCCGCGCAGGGTGCCCTGCGGACCCTTGTTTATCTCCACCCGCTCGATGTCGTAGAACATCGCGCCCAGACCGCGCGGGCGCGGGATGTAGTTGCCGTTGACGTGCGGTGCCGCGCCCGGGTCGCCCAGTTCGGTGTTGTTGGCCGAGCCGACGCCGCGGATGAAGATTTCCAGGTTGCCTTCCTGGTTGGACATGTTCAGGCCGGGAACGGCGACCTGGATGTTGCGCAGCTCGTTGTTGATGCCCAGGCCCTTCAGGTCCTCCTGGGACAGCACCTGGGCGGTGCCGGCGTATTTCTGCAGGTTCTGCTCGCGTCGTTCGACGGTGACGATGACCGTGTCCAGCTTGGTGGCGGGCTTTGATTGCGCTTGCTCCGTGTCGGTTTCCTGCGCGGCCAACGGCAGGGATACCAACGAAGCACAGATGGCCGCGCTCAACGGCGCCATACAGAACCGATGCTGCATTTTCATAGTTTTCTTCTCTCCTCCCCGGTAACGACTGCGAATGGACCAAAGATCCGCGGTTGTCGCGGTGCGGCCTGTGCGCAGGCCTGCAGTGACGGGATCGCGAGAGAGGTTCGGGCTTGCTCTTTGGGAATCGGCCGTGCGCCAGCCGATTCCTCCCTCTCCCGAGCTTTGGCCGCGGATTGAACGTGTGCCTGACAGCGTTGTCAAACCGCATTGCAACAAAATACGATATTATCAATTATTTCGGAATATTCCTAAAACGTTTGAATTCTTACAGTTTGTGTCATATCTGCGACGTAGGCGGCCGATGGCCGCGATTGGCCTTCTCGGGCGTCGGTCGCCCCGCGACGGCATCGCGGCCATGGGCCGCTTCTACAGGGGGCGTTGCAGCGCGCGCAGCTTCGGCGCCACCACCGGAATGGTCAGCATGGTGCTGGCCACCGCCATCAGCAGCAGCGCGGTGAAGGCGTCGCCGGTGATGATCCGCTTGTCCAGCAGCACGTTGGCGAAGATGATCATGATCAGCGCCTTGGTCTGCAGCAGCCAGCCGATCATCGAGGCCTCGCCGCGCGACCACTTCAGCAGCCAGCCGGCCAGGCGCAGCCCGAGCAGCTTGCCGGCCACCGAGGCCAGCAGCAGCGCGCCGGCGACGACGAACACCGCCGCGCCGCCGGTGTCCCAGGCGGTGCGCAGGCCGGTGCTGAGGAAGAACACCGGCATCAGCACCAGCAGCACGTTGTGGCGCAGCCGGTCCATGGATTCCTGGTCGAACCAGTCGGCGTCCATCACCACCCCGGACAGGAACGCGCCGACCATGAAGTGCAGTCCTGACCAGTCCGCGCCGAACGCGCACAGCGCCAGCCACACCAGCATCGCGTACCAGCGGTCGCGCGCGGGGATGGACCGCATCAGCTTGCGGTAGGCCAGGCTGGCCAGCACGAACGCGGCCAGGAAGCCGAGCTGGCGGCCGATCCGCTCCCAGTCCATCAGGATGACCGCCAGCACGCCCCAGATGGCGATGTCGTCCAGGCTGGCGTAGCGCAGGATGCGCTGGCCCAGCGGCGTGCGCAGGATGTCCAGCTTCTCCATCAGCAGGATCAGGATCGGCAGCGCGGTCACCGCGCAGGCCATGCCGATGCCGGCCACGAACTGCCAGGGACGGCCGCCGCCGCCGATCCAACCGTCGAAGCCGAGCATGCCCACCGCCACCGCCGCGCCGGCGGCCAACGGCACGCACAGCGCCAACCCGGCGGTGATCCCGGTGTCGAAGCGCCTGGCCCAGGCCTTGCGGATGTCCAGTTCGATGCCGGCGATCATCACGAACAGCATCACCGCCCACCACGCCACGCCGTTGAGCGCGGCGATCACGTCCTTGTTGAACACGGTGGCGTGGAATGCCGGCAACGCCTTGCCCATCACGCCCGGCCCGAGCAGGATGCCGGCGATGATCTGCACCACCACCAGCGGCGCCCAGTAGTCGGTGCGCCCCAGCCGCCAGACCAGGTAGGGGACGGCGAAGATCATCACCATCGCCAGCAGGAAGACTTCCGTTGTCGTGAAGGGATGGGCCATGGCGATGGCGATGGGGACCGGGTCGTCAGTGCGAGCCTTCCGCGGCCAGGCGGTCCAGGTCGATGCCCTGCTTGCGCAGCACGCGGCTGCACTGCCAGGCGTAGAAGGCCAGATAGGCGAAGCAGGCCACCCCGACCACGTAGCTGGTCTGGATGCCGTGGTGGTCGGCCACCCAGCCCTGGAACCAGCTCACCAGGCCACCGCCCATGATCATCATGATCAGCAGGCTGCTGCCCTGGTTGGTGCTGCGGCCCAGGCCGGTGATGGCCAGGGTGAAGATGCACGGCCACATGATGCTGCAGAACAGGCCGACGCTGATGAAGGCCACCGTGCTGGTCGTGCCTTCGGTGCCCATGCCCAGCAGCAGCGCGACGATGCCGCATACGGCGAAGATCAGCAGGGTGCGCGCCGGGTTGCCGCCGGCCAGCAGGGTGGCGGCGATCATCACCACGATCACCCCGGCGTAGCCGTAGAACTGACTGACGTCGTGGCGGGCGATGGCGTTGACCGCCAGGAACACGCCGAAGGCCACGTAGGGCAGGACGAAGGTCAGCAGCTTTTTGGTGCCGGCGGCGACGTCGAAGGCGCCGGCCGCGCCGGTCCAGCGGCCGATCATCAGGCTGGCCCAGTACAGCGAGACGTAGGGGGCGACCTGCGAGGTCGCCACGCCGTGGTGGGTTTCCAGCAGCGCCGGCAGGTTGCTCGCCGTCGCCACTTCCACGCCGACGTAGACGAAGATCGCCAGCATGCCCAGCACCAGCTGCGGGTAGGCCAGCGCCGAGCGGCGATGCACCAGCTTGGAGGCGTCCGCCGCCTCGTCCTTGGCCAGGCCCTCCAGGTCGATGTAGTCGGGCACCGAGGAGAACCACAGCAGCGCCGCCACCGCCAGGAACGCCGCGCCCAGGATCAGGTAGGGCGCCTTGACCGCCTCGATGCTGGCTTCGGTGTTGGCCGCCGCCACGCTGCCGAAGATCGCCAGGCTCACCAGCAGCGGGCCGATGGTGGTGCCCAGGTTGTTGACGCCGCCGGCCAGGGTCAGCCGCTGCGAGCCGGTGGCCGGGTCGCCGATGACGATGGCCAGGGTGTTGGCGGCGATCTGCTGCAGCGAGAAGCCCAGGCCGACCACGAACAGGCCGGAGATCATCAGGGTGAACGAGCCGGTGTTGGCGGCCGGGTAGAACAGCAGCGTGCCCAGCGCCGAGATGACCAGGCCCAGGCAGATGCCGCGGCGGTAGCCGATCCGGTTCAGCAGGTCGGCGCCGGCGAGCTTGGAGGCCAGCACGTACAGCAGCGAGCCGACGGTATAGGCCACGTAGAAGGCCACCGACACCATCTGGCTCTGCGCTTGGGTCAGGTCGAAGGCGTGCTTGAACACCGGGATCAGGATGTCGTTGCTGGCCGCAACGAAGCCCCAGAAGAAGAACACGGTGATCAGTACGCCGAACTGGGACCAGCGGGTGGGTCGGGTCATGTCGGTAGGGCCGCAGATGGAAGGGAAGGGAGTGTGCCGGGTCGTGGGCCCGAATTCGACGCACGGGCGCGGCCTGCCGGCAGCTGGGTCTTGTAGTGGCGGCTGACAACGCTGTCAAATCCGTGCCTCGCAAAAACGCGCGCGGTGCGCCGTGCCGTCATTGCGCGGCGTTTTTCGCGCTGCGCCGCAGCACGGTTTTGCGGTGCTCGATCTGCCTTGCACGCGAGGGCGCAGGGCCGCGCGGCCTGTTCGGGGATCGATGACACGCCCTAGAATGCATGGGCAATGGATGTCTCCCACCTGCTCGACGGCCTCAACCCGGCCCAGCGCGAGGCCGTGTCGGCGCCCCCCGGGCACTACCTGGTGCTGGCCGGCGCCGGCTCCGGCAAGACCCGCGTGCTGACCCACCGCATCGCCTGGCTGCACGAGGTGGTCGGGGTGCCGGTGCACGGCATCTTCGCGGTCACCTTCACCAACAAGGCCGCCGCCGAGATGCGCCAGCGGGTCGAGGCGCAGCTGCGCGGCGGCACCCGCGGCCTGTGGATCGGCACCTTCCACGGCCTGGCCCACCGCCTGCTGCGCCTGCACTGGCAGGAGACGAAGCTGCCGGAAGGCTTCCAGGTGCTCGACAGCGACGACCAGCAGCGCCTGGTCAAGCGGGTGGTCCAGCAGCTGGAACTGGACGAGGCGCGCTGGCCGCCGCGGCAGGTGGCCTGGTGGATCAACGCGCAGAAGGACGAGGGCCGACGCCCGCACCACATCCAGGTCGAGCCGCGCGACGAGTGGCTGCGCGGCATGGTCGCTGCCTACGCGCTGTACCAGGAGCGCTGCGACCGCGCCGGGCTGGTGGATTTCGCCGAACTGCTGCTGCGCGCGCACGAGCTGCTGCGCGACAGCCCGGCGCTGCTGGCGCACTACCGGCGCCGCTTCGGCCAGCTGCTGGTGGACGAGTTCCAGGACACCAATGCCATCCAGTACGGCTTCGTGCGGCTGCTGGCCGGCGACGGCGGACAGGTGTTCGTGGTCGGCGACGACGACCAGGCCATCTACGGCTGGCGCGGCGCCAAGGTGGAGAACGTGCAGCGCTTCCTCAAGGATTTTCCCGGCGCGCAGGTGATCCGGCTCGAGCAGAACTACCGCTCCACCGCCAACATCCTCGGCGCGGCCAACGCGGTGATCGCGCACAACCCGGACCGGATCGGCAAGCAGCTGTGGACCGAGGCCGGTGACGGCGAGCCGATCGAGGTGTACGCGGCCTACAACGAAGTCGACGAGGCGCGCTACGTCGTCGAGCGCGCGCGCCAGTGGGTGCGCGACGGCGGCAGCTACGGCGAGGTCGCGGTGCTGTACCGCTCCAACGCGCAGTCGCGCGCGCTGGAGGAGGCGCTGCTGGCCGAGCAGGTGCCGTACCGCGTGTACGGCGGCATGCGCTTCTTCGAGCGCGCCGAGGTCAAGGACGCGCTGGCCTACCTGCGGCTGATCCCCAACCGCGGCGACGACGCGGCCTTCGAGCGCGCGGTCAACACCCCGCCGCGCGGGATCGGCGAGCGCACCCTGGACGAGGTGCGCCGGCTGGCGCGCGCGCAGGCGCTGTCGCTGTGGGACGCGGCCATGCTGGCCACCGGCGACACCGCCCTGGCCGCGCG
>JASGEB010000197.1:0-9409 GCA_047606785.1 Pseudoxanthomonas sp. | reverse complement strand
GCTTGAGGAACGAGGCGAAATCGATGGTGCTCATGATGCAACTCCGGGACCGGGGACCAAGGACCGGGGACTCGGGTCGACAGCAGCCGACTCCGTTCCCGAATTCCAGCCCAGCATCGATCCGATAATGTGGAAAACTCGGGAACCGCGCTGTGTTTTCCCGGGCCCCCGTCGCGGGTCCCCGGTCCCGCGCCATCACTCGAACAATCGCTTGTCCTTGGCGTACTCGCGCGCCTGGTTGCGGGTGATCAGGCTGCGCTTGACCAGGTCCTGCAGGTGCTGGTCCAGGGTCTGCATGCCGTACTGCTGGCCGGTCTGGATCGCCGAGTACATCTGCGCGACCTTGTCCTCGCGGATCAGATTGCGGATCGCCGGGGTGCCGACCATGATCTCCCACGCGGCGGTGCGGCCGCCGCCGACCTTCTTCAGCAGCGCCTGCGAGATCACCGCGCGCAGCGACTCGGACAGCATCGAGCGCACCATCGGCTTCTCGCCGGCCGGGAACACGTCGATGATGCGGTCGATGGTCTTGGCCGCCGAGCTGGTGTGCAGGGTACCGAACACCAGGTGGCCGGTCTCTGCGGCGGTCAGCGCCAGGCGGATGGTCTCCAGGTCGCGCAGCTCGCCGACCAGGATGTAGTCCGGGTCCTCGCGCAGGGCGCTGCGCAGGGCCTCGTTGAAGCCGTGGGTGTCGCGGTGCACCTCGCGCTGGTTGATCAGGCACTTCTGCGAGGTGTGGACGAACTCGATCGGGTCCTCGACGGTGAGGATGTGGCCGTACTCGTTCTTGTTGATGTAGTCGATCATCGCCGCCAGGGTGGTCGACTTGCCCGAGCCGGTCGGCCCGGTCACCAGGATCAGGCCCTGCGGCTGCTGGATGATCTCGCGGAACAGCGGCGGGCAACCCAGGTCCTCCAGGGTCAGCACCTCGGAGGGAATGGTGCGGAACACCGCGCCGGCACCGCGGTTCTGGTTGAAGGCGTTGACGCGGAAGCGCGCCAGCGAGGGGATCTCGAAGGAGAAGTCGACCTCGAGGAACTCCTCGTAGTCGCGGCGCTGCTTGTCCGACATGATGTCGTAGACCAGCGCGTGCACCTGCTTGTGGTCGAAGGCCGGGATGTTGATCCGGCGCACGTCGCCGTCGACCCGGATCATCGGCGGCAGGCCGGCGGACAGGTGCAGGTCCGAGGCCTTGTTCTTGACCGAGAAAGCCAGCAGTTCCGCAATGTCCATCGTGCCTATCCCCTCGAGTGATGCGGCGAACTGGAACCTTGTATCCCCGAAAGGCAGTATAGCGCCCCCGTCCGCACTGCCAACGCCCCCTTGTCCAGCCCGTCCGCGCGCCTTGCCGAGGTTCTTGCCGCCCTGCGGCGGGCGGCCGCGCGCGCCCGCCGGCCGGCGCCGGCACTGGTGGCCGTGTCCAAGACCCGGCCGGCCGCCGAGCTGGCCGAACTGGCGCGCGCCGGCCAGCGCGCGTTCGGCGAGAACTACGTGCAGGAAGCGCAGGCCAAGATCGCCGAGCTGACCGATCCGGCGCTGCAATGGCACCTGATCGGCCATCTGCAGTCCAACAAGGCCGAGTTGGCCGCGCGCCTGTTCGACTGGGTGCAGACCGTCGACCGGCCCAAGCTGGTGGCCGCGCTGGCCCGTCACCGGCCGGCCGGGCGCGGGCCGCTGAACGTGCTGATCCAGGTCAACATCGACGACGAGGCCAGCAAGCACGGCTGCAGGCCCGAGCAGGTCGAGGCGCTGGCCGCCGCCATCGCCGCCGAACCGGCGCTGCGCCTGCACGGGCTGATGGCCATCCCCGCCCCGCACCCGGACCCGGCCCTGCGCCGCGCCGCCTTCGCCCGCATGCGCGCCCTGTTCGAAGCGCTGCAGGCGCGCCACCCCGGCATCGACACGCTGTCGATGGGCATGAGCGGCGACTTCGAACTGGCGGCAGCCGAAGGCGCGAGCATGGTGCGGGTGGGGACGGCGTTGTTCGGAAGCCGGGGGTGAATAGAGCCGGGACCCGGGACCCGGGACTCGGGACCCGGCAAAGCCGGCTGGGTGGATCGTTCGGGGACAGGCCCTGGGACCGCGCCGCATTTCGAGCGCCCCATGGGCGCTCCTGCAGACAGGATGCGGGCCGGATCAATATCATTCCTCCTGTCATTCGCTGACACCGGACCATCATGACTACCCCGAGTCCCGGCTCCACCATCGCCTTCATCGGCGGCGGCAACATGGCGCGCAGCCTGATCGGCGGGCTGGTCGCGCGCGGTACGCCGGCCGCGGCGATCCGGGTGGCCGAGCCGGTGGCGGCGCTGCGCGAATCGCTGGCCGCCGACTTCGGCGTGCCGGTGTTCGAGCACGCCACCGAAGCGGCGCAGGGCGCGGCGACCTGGCTGTTCGCGGTCAAGCCGCAGGTGCTGCGCGAGGTCGCCGCCGCGCTGGCGGCGCAGGCGCAGGCGCAGCGGCCGCTGGTGGTGTCGATCGCCGCCGGCATCACCGCCGCGCAGCTGGCCGGCTGGCTGGGCGGCGGGGTGGCGGTGGTGCGGGCCATGCCGAACACGCCGGCCCTGCTCGGCGCCGGCGTCACCGGGCTGTATCCCGCCGCCGGCGTGGACGCGGCCGGCTACGCGCGCGCCGAAGCGCTGCTGGCCGCCGCCGGCGCCACCGTGCGCATCGACGAGGAGGCGCTGATGGACGCGGTCACCGCGGTCTCCGGCAGCGGCCCGGCCTACGTGTTCCTGCTGGCCGAGGCGATGGAAGCGGCCGCCATCGGCCAGGGCCTGCCGGCGCCGGCGGCGCGCACGCTGACCCTGCACACCCTCCTCGGCGCGGCGCGCATGCTGACCGAATCGGGCGAGCCGCCGGCCGAACTGCGGCGGCGGGTCACCTCGCCCAACGGCACCACCCAGGCGGCGATCGAGGCCTTCCGCGCCGGCGGCTTCGAAGCGCTGGTGGAAACCGCGATCGCCGCCGCCGCCCGCCGCGGCGCCGAGCTGTCTGCAGCCAACGACTGAGCCCGCGCGGCGCATCAGGCCCGGGCCGAGCGCGACCGCCTTACGGATACAGCATCCGCTTGGACCACTGCCCATCGCGGTCGCGCTCGTACAGCCAGCGCTCGTGCAGGCGGAAGGCGGCGCCGTGCCAGAACTCGATCCGCGCCGGTACCACCCGGGTGCCGATCCAGCCCGGCGGGCGCGGCACCGGGCCGTCGCCGAAGCCGGCCTCCACCTGCGCGTAGCGGTGGTCGAAATCGGCACGCGCGGCCAGGGTGCGCGACTGCGCCGAGGCCCAGGCGCCGATCTGGCTGGCGCGCGGGCGGCTGGCGAAGTAGGCGTCGGCCTCGGCATCGGACACCCGCTCCACCGCGCCCTCGATGCGCACCTGGATGCCGGCCTCGCCCAGGCTGCGCCACAGCAGCAGCAGCGCCGCGTGCGGGTTGGCGGCCAGTTCCTCGCCCTTGCGGCTGTGCAGGTGGCTGTAGAACACGAAGCCGCGCGCGTCGAAGGCCTTCAGCAGCACCGCCCGCGCCGACGGCAGACCGCCGGGGGTGGCGGTGGCCAGCACCATGGCGCTGGGTTCCAGTTCCCTAGGGCTGGCCTGGGCTTCCTCGAACAGAATGGCGAAGGTGGCCAGCGCTTCGGCGTACAGATCGGTCACGGGCATGCGGGGCGAGGGGGACGCGTTATTGTCGCGCGATGGCCGACCCCACGCACCCGCTTCCGTCCGGCTTTCCCGCACCGCTGCTCGCGCGCGCGCTCGACGACGCGCTGGCGGCGGACGCCGAGGTGCCGGTGCTGGCGATCAGCGGCCTGCAGGGCAGCGGCAAGTCGACCCTGGCCGCGCAGCTGCAGGCGCTGGCCGGCGCGCGCGGCCTGGCCTGTACGGTGCTGTCGATCGACGACTTCTACCTGCCGCGCGCGCAGCGCCGGGCGCTGGCGCGGCGGGTGCATCCGCTGCTGGCCACGCGCGGGCCGCCCGGCACCCACCAGGTGCAGCTGGCGCTGGAGGTGATCGACGCGCTGCGCGCCGGCCGCGCGGTGCAGGTGCCGCGTTTCGACAAGCTCGGCGACGAGCGCCTGCCGCGCGCGCAGTGGCAACGCGTCGCCGCCGGTACCCGGCTGGTGGTGTTCGAGGGCTGGTTCCTCGGCACCCCGGCGCAGGCGCCGGTCGAACTGGCCTTGCCGCTCAACGCGCTGGAGCGCGACGAGGACCCGCACGGCAGCTGGCGGCGCTTCTGCAACGACGCGCTGGCGCGCGACTACCCGCCGCTGTGGGCGCGCGCGGACCGGCTGTGGTTCCTGCAGCCGCCCGGCTTCGAGGTGGTGCTGCGCTGGCGCGGCCAGCAGGAACGGACGCTGCAGGCGACGCAGCCGCGCCGCGCCGGGATGTCGCCGGCGCAGCTGGCGCGCTTCGTCCAGCACTACGAACGGGTCAGCCGGCAGGCGCTGCGCACTCTGCCGGCGCTGGCCGACGTGGTGGTGCCGCTGGACGCGCGGCGGCGGCCCGGGGCGGTCTGAACGCCCGCCGTCGCCGCGCACGGATCGGCCGGTCACTCCACCACGAAGGTGATCCTCAGGTTGACCCGCCACTCGCTGATGTTGCCATCCGGGTCGGTGACGACCTTGGTCTCGTTGATCCAGGCGCCCTTGATGTTCTTGACCGTCTCGGCGGTCTTCTTCAGGCCGCTGCGCACGGCGTCCTCGACGCCGGTCGGGGAAGAGGCGAACACTTCGATGACTTTGGCCACGGCCATGGTGGTTGCTCCGCTGAGGATGGGCTGGCGCCCGGGGACGCCCACCATGGGCGGCGGCGGGTTCAGGGCCTGTCAACGGGTTCAGGCCAGGCGCGGCCGCGGCAAGGCCGGACGGCGCGTTTGCTAGCATTCGCGCACGATGAATCCCGCCCCCAACCTCGTGCTGGTCGGCCCGATGGGGGCCGGCAAGACCTCGATCGGCCGGCGCCTGGCCGAGCGCTTCGGGCTGACCTTCGTCGATGTCGACCGCGCCATCGTCGAACACTGCGGCGCCAGCGTGCCGGCGATCTTCGAGAACCTCGGCGAGGCTGGCTTCCGCCAGCACGAGCGCGCGGTACTGGCGCGGGTGCTGGCCGGCGGCGGCCAGCTGGTGGCCACCGGCGGCGGCGCGGTGCTCGATCCGGACAACCGCGCGCTGATGCGCGCGCGCGGCTACGTGGTGCACCTGGACGCGGGCGTGGCCACCCAGCTGCAGCGGGTGGCCGGCGACCGCAACCGGCCGCTGCTGCTGCAGGGCGACCGCCGGCTGGTGCTCGAACGCCTGGCCGGGATCCGCCAGCCGCTGTACCGCGAAGTGGCCGACCACGTCCTGTGCGTGGACGGCCTGAGCCCCGGCCAGGCCACCGGCGCGCTGGTGCTGCACCTGGCCCACCACTGGCAACGCGAGGAAGCCGTTCCGTCATGACCACCATCGTCCACGTCGGCGGCCACGCCCCCTACGACATCCGCATCGGCCACGGCCTGCTGGCCGACGGCGCGGCGCTGGCCGCGCAGGTGCGCGGCCGCCACGCGCTGATCGCCAGCGACAGCCAGGTCGCCCCGCTCTACGCCGACGCGCTGGAAGCGACGCTGCGGCAGGCGCGGCCGGAGCTGCAGCTGGCCCGCTTCGTGCTGCCGGCCGGCGAGCAGTCCAAGACCCTGCAGCACTTCGGCCGCGCGATCGAGGCGCTGGCCGCGCTCGGCGCCAGCCGCGACGCCTGCGTGTTCGCCCTCGGCGGCGGGGTGGTCGGCGATCTGGCCGGGTTCGCCGCGGCCTGCTGGATGCGCGGAGTGGACTGCGTGCAGCTGCCCACCACTCTGCTGGCGATGGTCGATTCCTCGGTCGGCGGCAAGACCGCGGTGGACATCGCCCAGGGCAAGAACCTGGTCGGCGCCTTCCACCCGCCGCGCGCGGTGCTGGCCGATACCGCCACCCTGCGCAGCCTGCCCGTGCGCGAGCTGCGCGCCGGCCTGGCCGAGGTGGTCAAGTACGCCGCGCTGGGCGACGCGCCGTTCATGGACTGGCTGGAAGCCGAGCACGCCGCCCTGCTGGCCGGCCAGCCGGACGCGCTGGCCACGGCGATCGCGCGCAGCTGCGAGCACAAGGCCGCCATCGTCGAGCGCGACCCGCTGGAACGGGGCGAGCGCGCCCTGCTCAACCTCGGCCACACCTTCGGCCACGCCATCGAGGCCCAGCAGGGCTACGGCGGCGCCGGCAACGACAACCTCAACCACGGCGAAGCGGTGGCGGTGGGCATGGTCCTGGCCGCACGGCTGTCGGCGCGGCTGGGCATGGCCCCGGCCGCCGACGGCGAACGCTTGCAAGCGCTGCTGCGCGCGCTCGGCCTGCCCACCACGGTGCCGGCCGGACTGGCCCCGGCCGACCTGCTGGCGCGCATGCGCCTGGACAAGAAGAACCTCGGCGGGCGGCTGCGGCTGGTACTGTGGGAGGGCATCGGCAAGGCGGTGGTGGTGCCGGGCGTGGACGAGGCCGAGGTGCTGGCGGTGCTGGGCTGAGGTTCGCCCGGGCGATCGCCGGCCCGCCGCCGCACGACCCGGCCGCACTCTACAATCGCAGCATGCGCGTCTTCCTGCAGCAGCGGCCCGCGGCCCACGAGGCGCCGCGCTATCTCCAGCTCACCCTGCAGCCGGACCTGTTCGGCGGCTGGGAGCTGCTGCGCGAGAGCGGCCAGGTCGGCGGCAAGTCGCAGCTGCGGCGCGAGCAGTACCTGCTGCAGGACCAGGCCACCGCCGCCTTCGAGAAGGCCCGCGACGGCCACCTCAAGCGCGGCTTCCAGGTGATGTTCGTGCACGGCAGCGAGCGGCCGAAGACGCCATGAAGTCCTCCCCTCCTCCCGTCGAGACCGCCGTCCATGGCCGCCGGATCAGGCACCTGTCGCCACGGGTCGGCCTGGTGTTGTGCGCGTCGATCCTCCTCGGTGGTGCGTCCGCCTCGACGGCGACCTCTCCACTGCGATTCGAACTCGACGACAACCTGATCCATGTCCACGCGCTGGTGAACGGACAGCCGATCGAAGCCGTACTCGACAGCGGCTCGAGCATGATCGTGATAGACCGCGCCTACGCCGACAGCCACGACATCAGCGCCGGCCAGGACGCGGGCCAGGCCGCCGGCGGAGGCAACGGCGCGCAGACGCTGTCCCTTTCCACATTGTCCTCCCTGGCCTTCGGACCGGTCGCGCTGCACGACCATCCCGCCGTTCTGCTGGACCTGCATTCGCTGAGCGATTCCGCTGGGTTCCCCGTGCAGGCGCTATTCGGGCGCGATGTCTTCGCCGGTCGCACAGTCACGATCGACTATCCCGCCCGCAGGCTGCTCATCGAACCACCGCAGGCGGCGCCGGCCTGTGCGGCTCCCATCCCCTATATCTTGTTGAACGGAGTGCCGATCATCACCGTCTCGATGACGGTCACCGGTCAAGCGCCCATGCAGGTCCCGCTGATCGTGGACCTGGGAACCCGCCGTTACGCGGCCGCGCTTGGCGGCACGTTTGCGCGGACCGCCGCCGGACAGGCATTGATCGCGACCGGCAAGCAGGTACAGGTGGGAACCGGGACCGGCGGCGCCGTCCCGGGAATCCGCGCGGTGGTCGCCGAACTGCGCGCGGGCAGGCGCACTTTGCGCGACGTCCCGGTGGCCGTGACCAGCGCGGTGAAGGCGTTCTCCATTCCTGGCCAGGCCGGATCGCTGGGCGTGCCCTTCTGGATCGATTCGCGTGTCACTTTCGACGATGCACGCCGCCAATTGTGTTTCACCCCGTCGTCTGCATCCACGCCCGGCGCCGGCGATCCGGGGGCGGACCGCTAGAATCCACGGTCAGCACCACCGCGATGACCGACCGATGAAACGCCTGCCGTGACCCACGCCCCGCTCCGCAACGACCGCCTGCTGCGCGCGCTGCGCCGCCAGCCCTGCGATCGCACGCCGGTGTGGCTGATGCGCCAGGCCGGCCGCTACCTGCCCGAGTACCGCGCCACCCGCGCCAAGGCCGGCAGCTTCCTGGCGATGGCCAAGAACCCGCAGATCGCCTGCGAGGTCACCCTGCAGCCGCTGCGCCGCTTCCCGCTGGACGCGGCGATCCTGTTCTCCGACATCCTCACCGTGCCCGACGCGATGGGCCTGGGCCTGCATTTCGTCGAGGGCGAGGGTCCGAAGTTCCAGCGCCGCGTGCGCAGTGCCGCCGACGTAGCCGCGCTGGCCACGCCGGACATGGAGACCGAGCTGCGCTACGTGATGGACGCGGTGCGCCTGATCCGTCGCGAGCTGGACGGCGCAGTGCCGCTGATCGGCTTCGCCGGCAGCCCGTGGACGCTGGCCTGCTACATGGTCGAGGGCGGCGGCAGCAAGGACTTCGCCCGCATCAAGGCGATGGCGCTGAACGACCCGGCGACCCTGCACGCGCTGCTGGAGCGCAACACCGAGGCGGTGATCGCCTACCTGGCCGCCCAGCGCGCGGCCGGCGCGCAGGCGCTGCAGGTGTTCGACACCTGGGGCGGGGTGCTGTCGCCGGCGATGTACCGGCAGTTCTCGCTGCCCTACCTGGTGCGCATCGCCGCGCAGCTGGAACGCGGCCAGGGCGAGCAGCGCACGCCGCTGATCCTGTTCGGCAAGGGCAACGCCGCCCACCTGGAAGCGCTGGCCGCCAGCGGCGCCGACGCGCTCGGCGTGGACTGGCTGGTGGACATCGAGGAGGCCGCGCGCCGCGTGGCCGGCAAGGTCGCGCTGCAGGGCAATCTCGATCCGGCCGTGCTGTACGGCTCGCCGGCGGCGATCCAGGCGCAGGTGCGCGCCGTGCTGGACGGCTACGCCGCCGGCAACGGCGGCGCGCGCGAGGGCCACGTGTTCAACCTCGGCCACGGCATGGCGCCGGACATGGACCCCGAGCACGCGGCGGCGCTGGTCGAAGCGGTGCACGCCTGCAGCCGGCGCTGACGCAGCCGGCAGCCTTGCCGGCGTTCACCCGTCCTCCACCAGCCGGCGCAGCGCCGCGGCCAGCATCTGCCCGGTCACCGGCTTGCGCAGGAAGCCGTCGCAACCGGCCTGCAGGGCCAGCGCTTCGGCCTGGGCGTCGGCGCGGGCGGTGACCGCCAGCAGCGGCGCGGCGAAGCCCTGCGCGCGCAGTTGCCGCGCCAGCGCCAGGCCATCCAGGCCGGGCAGGTCGAGGTCGAGCAGGGCGATGTCGAAGTCCGCGCCGGCGGCCAGCTCGGCCAGCGCCGCCAGCCCGTGCGGCGCAAGCCGGACCGCGTGGCCGCGCGCGCGCAGCAAGCCGGCGATGACCTCGGCCACGGTGGCGTCGTCCTCCACCAGCAGGATGCGCAGCGCGCGCCGCGCCGGATCCGGCGGCGGCGCCGGATCCGCGGCGGCCGCGGGCGCCGCGG
>JASGEB010000196.1:0-15797 GCA_047606785.1 Pseudoxanthomonas sp. | reverse complement strand
CGTGCCCTGCCGCCGGGGGCCGCGTCAAGCGCGCCCTGGAGGGCGCGCGCCCGAGTCAGGGCAGGATGCCCTGCCGAGGGAAAGCGGCCCCCGGCGGCAGGACACGGCGTCCGGCCGAAGCCAGCGCCGCAGCGGCGTTCCCTCAGTTGGGAGAAGAACCTATTTTGGGGGACGCCCTCACGCCACCAAGCGCAATCCTGGATGCTGCGTCGCTTCGCGCGGCGCGATCTCGGCCAGGGTTTCGCCGATATGCGAAAGCAGGCACAAGGTACCGTCGTGCTCCTCGCACAACGCGGTCAGGCTTTCCACCCAGTCGCCGTCGTTGGCGTAGACCAGGCCGTCGCGCTCGATCAGCGCGGCGCGGTGGATATGGCCGCACAGGATGCCGTCCAGGCCGCGCCGGCGGGCGTCGTCCAGGCCGGCCTGCACGAACCTACCGATGTAGCGCTCGGCCGCGCCGCTGCGGCGCTTGAGGTATTCGGCCAGCGACCAGTAGCGCAGGCCGAAGGCGCGGCGCAGGCGGTTGGTGATGCGGTTGCCGGTGAGGATGCGGTAGTACAGCCAGTCGCCGAACTTCTCCTGCAGGCCGCCGAAGTGGGTGATGCCGTCGTAGTCGTCGCCGTGGGTGACCAGCAGGCGGCGGCCGTCGGCGGTGACGTGCACCGCGCGCCGGCGCACCTTCATCGTCGGCAGCACCAGTCCGCAGAAGCGGCGCACCGGGCGATCGTGGTTGCCGGGCACGTAGACGATCTCGGTGCCGGCGCGGGCCATGGCGTGCAACTGTTCGATCACCCGGTCGTGGGCGGCGTTCCAGCGCGCGCGCTTCTGCGCCATCCACCACAGGTCGACGATGTCGCCCACCAGGTACAGGCGCCGGCAGCGCAGGCCGGCCAGGAAGGCGGCCAGTTCCTCGGCGTGGCAATGCGCCGAGCCCAGGTGCACGTCGGAAATGAATACCGCACGCTTCATGCCGTCTCTCCCGTGGTCGCCCGTCCGAGATAGCGCTTGCGCCGGGACGGCAGCATGCGCGCCAGGTCCAGCTCGATCAGCCCGTCCACCGAGCCGAAGTCCGCGTCCACGCCGAAGGCCAGGAAGCAGGTGCCGCCCGGCTCGCACAGTTCGGCGTACTGGCGCATCAGGGTCGGCACGGCCACGCCCAGCGCCTGCAGTTCGGCGCGCAGCAGGGCGAAGGCGGCCTCGGCCTGCAGCGCGCCGAAATCCGGCGCGGCGGCGGCGAAGCGGAACGGCGTCCTGGCCGTGGCCAACACGGCCGGCGCGGCGAAGTAGCGACGGTAGTAGGCGACGATGCGCTCGCGCGCGGCCAGCGGCAGGGCCTGGCTCATCGACGCCGCGCCGTACAGCCAGCGTACCTGCGGGCGCCGCGCCAGCCACGCGCCGATGCCCTGCCAGAGCATGTCGATGCTGCGGCTGCCCCAGTAGTCGGGCACCACGAAGCTGCGGCCCAGTTCGGCGCCCTGACGCAGGCGCGCGAGCGCCGCCGGCGCGTAGTCGTACTGGCTGGCGGTGTACAGGCCGTCCAGACCGCGCGCGGCCAGCACCGCGCCGGCCTCGGCGACGCGGTAGGCGCCGACGATCCGCCGCGCCGGCGCGTCCCACAGCAGGATGTGCTCGTACCAGGCGTCGTAGCGGTCGATGTCCACGCTGCGCCCGCTGCCCTCGCCGACGCGGCGGAAGGTCAGCTCGCGCAGGCGCCCGACTTCGCCCATCAGCACGCCGTCCGGATCGAGCCGGCCGCTGACGATGCGCTTGCCGTCGTGGGTGCTGCCCAGCGGTTGCAGCGCGGCGATCGCCGCTGCCAGCGCGTGCGGGTCGGCCGGCAGCGCCAGCGGCTGCGGCGCGCGCTGCAGCGGTGTGCGCCCGCGCCCCAGCGCGTACACCGCGCGCCGCACCTGGGCCAGGCTGATGCGCTGATCGTGCAGTTCCGGCTGCAGCGGCTGCCCCACGTGCAGGCTGACCCGGCGCCGGCGCGCGGCCAGCGCCTCGCGCGGCAGCAGCGCGGTGCCCAGCGGCGCGAACAGCGCAGAGGCGCCGTAGAACAGCGCCGAGTTGCGCGCCTTCACCCGCACCGGCAGCACCGGCACCTTGGCGGTGCGCGCGAAATGCAGGAAGCCGGCGTTCCAGCGCCGGTCGCTCACCCCGCGCGGGCCCAGCCGCGACACTTCGCCGGCCGGGAACACGATCACGCAGGCGCCGCCGCGCAGGGCGTCGCGCACCGCGCGCAGGCTGGCCGCGCCGGTGCCGCCGCCGAACACCCGCACCGGCAGCAGCAGGCCGCGCAGCGGCTGCAGCAGGACCAGCCATTCGTTGGCTACCACCCGCACGTCGCGCCGCACCTGGCCGACCAGGTCCAGCAGCGCCAGCGCGTCGCGCGCGCCGCAGGGATGGTTGGCGACGATCAGCAGTCCGCCGCGCGCCGGGATGCGCGCCGCCGCGCCCTGCTCGACCGCATAGTCCAGGCGCAGCCAGGAACGGGCGGCATCGACGAAGTCCCAGTCGCGCAACTGCGGATAGGCCTGCAGGAACTGGATCGCCCGCTCGACCCCGGACCAGCGACCCCAGCCGCGCAGCAGCGGCCGCAGCAGGCGCGCGCGGCGGCCGCCGAACCACTGCGGGAAACGGGCGATGATCTGGTCTTCCAGAGGAGGCATGGACGTCGCTGGCCGGTCACACTCTGGAAACACAGACTCGCGTCGGCCGGCGACAGCCACGTTGCCGGCAGACGACGGCCGCGTGACAGCGCTCCGGCACGCAGGCTGGAACCGCCCGCGCGCGCCTAACGCAAGCGCAACGCCTGCGCAGGCACCATGCAGCGCCGTCCCGGGCCGTGTATCATGCGCGGCCATCTTTTCATCCGCATCGAAGGATATAAGCCGATGTCCAGCTACCTGTTCACCTCCGAATCGGTTTCGGAAGGCCATCCGGACAAGATCGCCGACCAGGTCTCCGACGCCGTGCTGGACGCGATCCTGGCCCAGGACAAGCGCGCCCGGGTGGCCTGCGAGACGCTGGTCAAGACCGGCGCGGCGATCGTCGCCGGCGAGGTCACCACCTCCGCCTGGGTCGACATCGAAGCGCTGGCGCGCAAGGTGATCAACGACATCGGCTACGACAACTCCGACGTCGGCTTCGACGGCCACACCTGCGCGATCATCAACATGCTCGGCAAGCAGTCGCCGGACATCAACCAGGGCGTGGACCGCAAGAAGCCCGAGGAACAGGGCGCCGGCGACCAGGGCCTGATGTTCGGCTACGCCTGCAACGAGGCGCCCGAGCACATGCCGGCGCCGCTGTACTACAGCCACCGGCTAGTCGAACAGCAGGCCAAGGTGCGCAAGAACGGCAAGCTCAAGTGGCTGCGCCCGGACGCCAAGTCGCAGGTGACCCTGCGCTACGACGGCCACGACATCCTCGGCCTGGACGCGGTGGTGCTGTCCACCCAGCACGACCCGGACGTCAAGCAGAAGGAGCTGGTCGAGGCGGTGCGCGAGCACATCCTCAAGCCGGTGCTGCCGAAGAAATGGCTGGAGGCGCTGCCGAAGAACAAGGTCCACATCAACCCGACCGGCAAGTTCGTGATCGGCGGCCCGGTCGGCGACTGCGGCCTGACCGGACGCAAGATCATCGTCGACAGCTACGGCGGCATGGCCCGCCACGGCGGCGGCGCGTTCTCCGGCAAGGACCCCTCCAAGGTGGACCGCAGCGCCGCCTATGCCGCCCGCTACGTGGCCAAGAACATCGTCGCCGCCGGCCTGGCCGACAAGTGCGAGGTGCAGGTGTCCTACGCCATCGGCGTGGCCGAGCCGACCTCGATCTCGGTCACCACCTTCGGCACCGGCAAGGTCAGCGACGACACCATCGAGAAGCTGATCCGCGCCCACTTCGACCTGCGCCCCTACGGCATCACCCGCATGCTCGACCTGGAACACCCGATCTACCAGCCGACCGCCAGCTACGGCCACTTCGGCCGCAAGCCGAGGCAGATCACCTACACCGACGGCGTCGGCAAGAAGCACACCGCCACCGCGTTCTCGTGGGAGAAGACCGACAAGGCCGAGGCGCTGCGCAAGGCGGCCAAGCTGTAAAGCGCAAGCCATTGGCTTCGCTGCAATCCCGGGACGGGCCGCGCAAGCGGCCCGTTCTCGCTTCCGCGCTGGCCGTGCGCAGTACCATGAGCGCGATTTCATCGAGCACCTGTGCATGAACGAACCTTTCGACGATTCCGACCTGCCTGACGACGAGGCCTTCGCCGAATTCGACGCCTTCATCGCCAGCATCGTCACCGCGGCCGTGCGCGGGATGTCCCTGGCCAACCTGTATGGACTGGCCGAAGTGCTCGGCTCGGACCTGACCCAGACCCTCCCGGACGCGCCGGAAGACGAGCAGGCCCAGCACGCGCTGGCCCGCCAGTTGGCCCGGCAGATCCTCGACCAGACGCCGCTGCCCGAGCAGCGTTTCGCCCTGCGCCGGCGCCAGCGCCCAGAGCGCAACGCCCTGTGCGACTGCGGTTCGGGGCGCAAGTACAAGCACTGCTGCCTGCGCCTGGAAGGGCAGTTGCCGAACGAACCGATGAACCTGTTGCCCTACGTGCTCGACGCGCTGCCGCGCAAGCGCTGGGCCGAGCTGGTCGGCAGCGCCGTCGACCCGCAGGCGGTGGTGGCTACCGCGGTCGGCTTCCTGGAAGAGGACAAGGCCGGCGATGCCGTGGCGCTGCTCGAACCCTGGTTCAAGGACCAGGCGCGCATCGACGGTACGCGCGAAGACCTGCTCGATGCGCTGCTGGACGCCTACAGCGCGCTCGGCCAGGAACGCAAGAAACAACGACTGCTGCAGCATGCGCTGGCCCACGGCGACCACGCCATCCGTTCCAGCGTCCACCAGCGGCTGGCGACGATGACCGCCGACGACGGCGACTTCGAGGCCGCCTGGAAGCATTTCCGCGACGCCCAGCGCGAGAATGCCGACGCCGCCTCGCTGGCGCACCTGGAAATCGTCCTGCTCATCGCCCAGCACCGCGGCGACGAGGCGCGCGAGCGAGCGCGCTTCTGGATCGCCCGCCTGCTGCGCGCCGACGCGGTCGGCCATGCCGACATCATCGACTTCCTGCGCAACGTGGTCGACCACGGCGAACAGGCGCTGCTGGACGTGCAGGCCGAGCGCTGGCCGGAACTGGCGGAACTGCGCGAACTGCTGGCCGCCGCACCGGCGCCGGCGATCCATCACCAGCTGCACAAGGACATGCTCGCCCCCGACCGCGAACTGGCCAAGGCGCTCAAGGCCTGGGGCCAGGCCTTCCCGCAGGTCGGCCCCGCGCTCACCTCGCTGGTGGTGGAGGATCACCCGGCCTGGGAAGACCCGCAGCGCTGGCTGGACTGCCTGCGCGGGCAACCGCTGCTGTGGCAGAGCTTCGACGTGCTCGACGACCTGGTGCTGGCGCTGTCGGGCATCTACGAAATGGGCATGGCCCCGCTGGTGGAGGCCATGACCGAACGCGGCGAAGCCCTGCTGCGGTTGCAGTTGGCCGAACACGACGGCGCACCTCCGGAATTGGAATGGGGCTGCATGGAGAACCGGCCGGCGCTGCGTCTGCTCGCCCAGCGCATCGCCCTGGCCCCGCAGCCGCCGGATGCGGACACCCAGGCGCGCATGCAGTGGATGCTGGCGCTCAATTACGGCGACAACCACGGCTACCGCAACGAACTGGCCGCCGCCTGGCTGGCCGGCGACGATACCGCCAAGGCGCTGGCTTTGATCGAACGTTATCCCGACGACGCCGAATTGGCCTTCGCCAAGGTCCTGGCCCTGTACGCACTCGGCCGCCAGGAGCAGGCGTTGGAGGCGCTCGGCCAGGCGCATGCTGTCCTGCCCCGCATCGCGCCGATGCTGGCCGCCGCCAAGCCGCGCAAGCCGAAGATGTCCTCGGCCTGGGTCACCTGGGGCGGCGAGGACCAGGCCTGGCAGCATCGCGAAACCTGGCTACCCGCCTGGCAACGCCACGAAGGCACCCTGCCCTGGCTGCGCAAGGCGCTGCGCACGCTGCCGTCGCCATGAGAATCGCGGTAATGGGCGCCGGCGCGGTCGGCTGCTACTACGGCGCGCGCCTGTTCCAGGCCGGCCACGAGGTGGTGCTGATCGGCCGGCCGGCACTGGTGGAGGCGGTGCGCGCGCACGGCCTGCGCCTGAGCATGGACAGCGCCGATGCGCTGTTGCCGATGCGGGCGGATACCGATCCGGCCGCGGTGGCCGGGGCCGAACTGGTGCTGTTCTGCGTGAAATCCGCCGATACCGAAAGCGCCGGCGCAGCGATCAAGCCGCATCTCGCACCGAACGCCAGCGTGGTGAGCCTGCAGAACGGCGTGGACAATGCCGAGCGCCTGTCGCGGGTGCTCGGCCGCGAGGCGATCCCGGCGGCGGTATACGTGGCGGTGGGGATCGAGGATGCCGGCCACGTCGTGCACCACGGCCGCGGCGAGCTGCAGATCGGCCCCTCGCCCTCCAGCGCGGCGCTGGCGCAGGCCCTTTCCGCGGCCAACGTGCCGACCACGGTTTCGGCCCGGGTGGCCGAAGCCTTGTGGCTTAAGCTGACGATCAATTGCGCGTGGAATGCGCTGTCGGCGCTGACCCAGTCGACCTATGGCGAGCTGGCGCGCGACGCCGGCATCGTCGCCTCGATGCACGAGGTGGTGAAAGAATGCGCGGCCGTGGCGCAGGCGCTCGCAATCGAATTGCCTGACAGGCTGTGGGACGAGGTCCTGGCGATTTCCCGCAGCATGGCCGGGCAGCGTTCGTCCACCGCCCAGGATCTGGCGCGCGGCCGGCCCAGCGAGATCGACCACATCAACGGCCGGATCGTGCGCGAGGGCGAGCGCCTGGGCGTGCCGGTGCCGGTCAACCGGGTGCTGCACGCGCTGGTCAAGGCGCGCGACCGCAAGGCAGGCGACGCAAGATCGGGGTGCGCTCTACGGCATTGAGCGCCCCATGGCCGCGCTCGGTTAGCCTTGCCAGGTCCCGTCCGCCACGAGAGCGCCATGTCCGGCTTCAGCCTCCACCAGCTGTCCATGACCGTGCTGATGACCCCGGACATGGCCAACTTCTCCGGCAAGGTCCACGGCGGCGCGGTGCTGCGCCTGCTCGACCAGGTCGCCTACGCCTGCGCCAGCCGCTACGCCGGCCGCTACGTGGTCACCCTGTCGGTGGACCAGGTGACGTTCCGCGAGCCGATCAACGTCGGCGAGCTGGTCACCTTCCTGGCCTCGGTGAACTACACCGGCACCTCGTCGATGGAAGTGGGCGTCAAGGTGGTGGCCGAGGACATCCACAGCCAGAGCGTGCGCCACGCCAACAGCTGCTTCCTGACCATGGTCGCGGTCGACGACCAGGGCAAGCCCACGCCGGTGCCGCCGCTGCAGCCGCGCACGCCCGACGAGCGGCGCCGGCAGGCCGCCGCGCAGTTCCGCCGCCAGCTGCGCCAGGAGATGGAACAGCGCCAGCGCGCGCTGCGGGCCGGGCAGGCGCCGGCGGCGGACGCGGACGGCTGACCGGGCCGCGCCGCGCTACCGCGAGTGGACCTGCCAGCACACCTCGGCCACCCGCACGCTCGCCGCCAGCACCAGCACGACGATGGCGAAGGCGCGCACGCGCACGGCGCCGTCCTCGCCCAGCCGCCACAGCAGGCGCAGGCCGACCAGGGCGAAGGCCAGCAGGCACAGGAACTGGATGCGCGCGCTGGACACGTAGGCGGTCGGCGAGAAGCCGAGCACGCCCAGCGAGGCCAGCCCCAGCAGCTGCACGGCCAGCATCGCCAGCGCCTCGCGTGGGCGCCGCCAGAACGCCAGCGTGCAGGCGCACACCAGCCCGGCCGCCAACCAGGCCGACAGCGCCGCCATGGCGTAGTGGCGCGGCTGCCAGGCGGCCTCGCCCCACAGCCGCAGCGGCACCATCCACTGCAGCGGCATCACCGGCACCGCCCGCACCAGCAGCAGCGGTTGCACCGCCGACACCGCCAGCATCGCCAGCAGCAGCCCCTTCAGCCAACGCGCCGCTGGCAGCTTCCACACCGCCGGCAGCGCGCAGGCGGCGAGGAAGGCGATCAGGTAATTGCGCGGATCGAGCATCGCCCGCTCGATCAGCCCCAGACCGATGCGCAGGCGGTCGAAGCCGTCCTGCCAGGCCCAGTCGGGAAAGCGCATGCCCTGCTCCTGCAGGTAGCGCTCGCGCGAACCGGGCGCACTCAGCACCAGCGCCGCGGCCAGCACGGTCAGCAGCAACTGCACGATCGCCCACGGCGGCGGCCGCCCGTCCTGCCGACGCGCGCGCCAGGCCAGCGCCAGCAGCGCCGGCAGCAGGACGATGGCGACCTGGTCGCTGCTGCAGGCGAGCACGCCGGCGGCGATGCACGCGCCGCGCAGCAGGCGCCCGCCGCCGCCTTCGGCCAGCGCCACCAGGCTCCACAGCGCCAGCGCCGCCGGCCACAGGTAGTTCATCGAGCCGGTCAGCCAGAAGGTGACCTCGTAGGCCACCTGCGGGGTCAGCAGCAGGTACAGGCCGAACGCCAGCACCGTGGCCTGCGCCTGGGTCAGCGTCGTGCCGATCCGCGCCAGCCGGCCCAGCGCATGGCAGCACAGCAGCAGCATCAGCGCGTTGCCGATCCGCCACAGCGCCGGCTGGTGCACGATCAACACCAGCAGGCCCTCGATCGGCAGGCGCCCGGTCCAGTGCAGCCAGCGCCAGTGCAGGAACTGCCACCAGCCCTGCCGGTCCAGCGCCGCGGCGAAGTAGCTGTCGTCGGCCACCGGTTTCCAGCCGATGCCCAGCACGTGCAGGACGGCGATGGCGACCAGCATCCACGCCACGCCCCAGCCGGCCCAGCGCATGCGCGCCGCGTTCACGGCAATTTCCCCTTGCAGGCCAGCGGCAGGACGAAGCGTTCCTCACCCTGTTGCCAGGCCAGCAGCAGCCGCACCGGCGACACCGGCCGCGCGATCCGATGCAGGTCCAGCGAGGCGGCGAAGCCGGGCACGCGGTACTGGCGGTCGTCGCCGAGCGCGGCCTGCAGCGTCCGCTGCAGGTCCTCGCGCGGCAGCGACACGGTGTCCAGTTCGCGCGCGCGGCCGGCGGCATCGACCATCACCACCCGCGCGCGCATGCGCGGCGCGTCCTGGCCGCGCCGCACCGCCCAGCCGCGCACCAGCACCATCTCCGGCGCCAGCACGCAGCGCTCGACCCGCACCGCGAAACGGTCGCCGCCGGCGCGGTAGCCGCCCAGGTCCACCAGCGGCGCGCGGTTGTCGCCCACGAAGGCCAGCACGTAGAAGGCGGCCAGGCCCAGCGCGACCAGCAGGAGCAGCCCGCCGGCCCAGCGCTGCAAGGCCGCAGGAGTGGAAGCGTCGGACATCGGGCTCGCGGGCGAGGGGAAAGCGCCGGCCATCTTCACACAGCCGGCGCGGAGCGGTCAGCGCCCCGCCGCTACAATGCCGACATGCCCCTGCTGCAACTGATCGACGTCGACTTCGCGGTCGGCGGCCCGCCCCTGCTCGACCATGCCAACCTGTCCATCGACGCGGGCGAGCGCGTGTGCGTGGTCGGCCGCAACGGCGAAGGCAAGTCCACCCTGCTGCGGCTGATCGCCGGCGACATCGTCCCCGACGACGGCGAGGTGCGCCGCCAGGACGGGCTGGTGGTCGCGCGCATGGCCCAGGAAGTGCCGCAGGACGCCGGCGGCAGCGTGTTCGAGGTGGTCGCCGCCGGCCTGGGCGCGCTCGGCGCGCTGCTCGGCGACTACCACCACGCGCTGGCGCGCGCCGACATGGACGCGCTGGCCGCCGCGCAGGCGCGCATCGAGGCGGCCGACGGCTGGGACCTGGACCGGCGCGTGCAGGCCACCCTGGACCGGCTGGAACTGGACGGCACAGCCGACTTCGCCGCCCTGTCCGGCGGCATGAAGCGGCGCGTGCTGCTGGCGCAGGCGCTGGTGCGCGCGCCGCACATCCTGCTGCTGGACGAGCCGACCAATCACCTGGACATCGCCGCGATCGGCTGGCTGGAAGGCTTCCTCAAGGCCTACGAGGGCAGCGTGGTGTTCGTCACCCACGACCGCGGCTTCCTGCGCGCGCTGGCCACCCGCATCGTCGAGATCGACCGCGGCCAGCTCAGCAGCTGGCCCGGCGACTACCCCAACTACCTGCGCCGGCGCGAGGAGCGCCTGCACGCGCAGGCGCAGGAGCAGGCCCGCTTCGACAAGCGGCTGGCGCAGGAGGAAGTGTGGATCCGCCAGGGCATCAAGGCCCGGCGCACCCGCAACGAGGGCCGCGTACGCGCGCTGCAGGCCATGCGCCGCGAGCGCGCCCAGCGCCGCGATCTCAAGGGCAACGTGAAGATGGCCGCGGCAGGCGCGCAGGCGTCGGGCCGGAAGGTGATCGAGGCGCGCGGGGTGAGCCAGGCCTTCGGCGGGCGCGCGCTGCTGCGCGAGGTGTCGCTGACGGTGATGCGCGGCGACCGCATCGGCATCATCGGTCCCAACGGCGCCGGCAAGTCGACCCTGATCAAGATCCTGCTGGGCGAACTGGCGCCGGACGCTGGCACGGTCGAGCTGGGCACCGGCCTGCAGGTGGCCTACTTCGACCAGCACCGCAGCGCCCTGGACGAAAGCCGCAACGCGCTGGAGAACGTGGCCGGCGGGCGCGATTTCGTGGAGATCAACGGCAGCCGCAAGCACATCGTCGGCTACCTGCAGGACTTCCTGTTCACCCCCGAGCGTGCGCGCGCACCGATCACCCGCCTGTCCGGCGGCGAGCGCAACCGCCTGCTGCTGGCGCGGCTGTTCGCCCAGCCCTCCAACCTGCTGGTGATGGACGAGCCGACCAACGACCTGGACGTGGAGACGCTGGAGCTGCTGGAGGAACTGCTGGCCGACTACCCCGGCACCCTGCTGCTGGTCAGCCACGACCGCGACTTCATCGACAACGTGGTCACCGGCACCCTGGTGCTGGAAGGCGACGGCCGCGTGGGCGAATACGTCGGCGGCTTCGGCGACTGGCTGCGCCAGGCCGGCGACGCCGCCGCCTGGGCGCAGCCGGCGCCGGCGCAGAAGAAACCGGCCCAGGCGCGTGCCGCTTCCGTAGCCGCCGAGGGCACGCCTGCACCCGCGGCCGCCGCAGCGCCGGCCCCGCCCAGCGCCGCACCCGCGCCGCGGCGCAGGCTTGGCTACAAGGAAGCGCGCGAACTGGAACAACTGCCCGCACGCATCGAACAATTGGAAGCCGACCTCGCCGCACGCACCGCGGCGATGGCCGAACCGGCCTTCTTCCAGCAACCCGGCGCGGCCATCGTCGCCGCCAACGAAGCCCTGGCAGCGCTGCAGACCGAACTGGACGCCGCCTACGCGCGCTGGGCGGAGCTGGACGGTTGAAACCGCCAGATTGACGCCGCCGATACAGGATGGAAAGATCGGGTCATGGACAGCGTTGGTATTCAGCAGGATGCGACAAGGTATGCAGGCAGGCATTCGACGCCCTGCGTGCAGCCGGATTCGGGGACTGGCTGCAGCGGATGGAGCACTGGGAAAGTCGGCTCGATCCTTTTTCGAACGACATTCCTGGCCGCAGCCGTGGCCTTGGCGACCGCCTGCCATAAGCAACCTGCAGGGCCCCCATCCTCTGTCGATGCCGTCCTCTCACGCGAAGCGCCCAATATGAGAACGGTGGTGCCGCTGGTCCGCAAGCTGGACCGGCAGATGCTGGCGGCCCCCATCGAGGTGGAATTCGACGTGCCGGCACAGGCGGACCTTCCCGACTGGCCCATCTTCATCGGCCTGCGCGTGGCATCTGCCGATTCTGCGGAAGCTGCCGACAGACTACGCAGGGCGACCATTGCCGCCGAAATGCATCTGTACCGATTGCACGGCACCGATACCAAACCGGCAATTCTGAAGCGTTTCCAGCGGGTGGGCCGCAGCGAATCGGAAGTCGTCACCGTTGGACCCGATGGCCAGGTGCCGAAGCTGGACGTGGCGGACGCCGACTTCATGACCATGCAGGCGGCTGGATTGATCGATCCGAGCGTCGATTACAAGGAACTCATGCTGGCTTTCCTGAGCCCTGCATCCCCCGGCCGCTACCGGGCGACGGTGCACTTCAACGGCGATCTCGATGCCTTGGTCGGAGAGAACGCCGAATTTCTGATTGCGTTCTCCAGACGCCCGAAATAAGGGAAATGACCATGGACGGAATCGACCCTCGTCATACGGTGACGGTTTACGTCGCAGCTCCAGGAACGCCATGGCAACAGGATGGCGAAACCTCCGCGGCCGGCCACGTGTACTACGCCGTTTCCGATGGAACGAACATCGACAGCTACGGATTTGCCCCGCAGGGGCACAGCGCATCTCATGGCCCGGGCAAAGTCGTCCGTACGGATGTCAATGATTACAAGGACCCTTTCTACTCCCGCACCATGGAGATCAGCAAGGACCAGTACGACAAGCTCCGGGAATTTGGCAATCATCCGGACAAGCACGGATTCGACATGGAATACCACGGCGCCATCAACAGCTGCATCGATTTCACCTGGAAAGCGCTCGATCATGCCGACCTGCATCGCGAGACTCCTTTCGGCATCGGTGACAAGAGTTTCGAGGGAGAGCTCAAGCCATTGGACAACGTGAATGCCATCAAGAGCATTCCCGCCCCGTTTCCCGATAGCGACCTGAACACCGAGCGGCAGAACCCGATGCCCAAGCGGACCTTGGGGCAATGGCTGATCAGTACTACCGAACAGCCCGACCAAGCGCCCGGCCGGGACCAGGCGGTATCCACCCTTGCCGACGGCGGAAGGCAACAAGACCTCCTCCACTCCCAAGCCGAGGCCGCAGTGCGCCGGCTCGAACAGGGCCGCGGGCAGGACTACGACGCCAACAGCGCCTGTCTGGCCGCCAGCATGGCGTGCCTGGCCAAGGAGAACGGCCTGACCCGCATCGACCACATCGTGCTCAGCCGAGCCTCGGGCCAAGTGAAGGCGGGGGAGAACGTGTTCGTGGTACAGGGGGGACTGGACGATCCGGCGCGTTTGAGCGCGTGGATGAAGACCGAGCAGGCACTGGCCGTGCCGGCCGGGCAGTCGCTGCAGCGCTTGCAGTCGATGGAAGAGCCTGCACGCCAGCCATTGCTGCCGCAGCCGGAGCAGACGATGGCACCGCAGCATCGCCTGACATGAGCGGGAAAAAACCGGGGTCGGAGTGCACTTCCCCGGCAGCCGCACCGGGGCCACCGTGCTGGCCGAACTGGACGACGCCTACGCGCGCTGGGCCGAGCTGGATGGCTGATCCCCGCTCCCGCTTGCGGGGACGGGGGCGCGCCGTCACCGCGCGCGACACTGTGTTGTCATCGCCGCCACATCTGCGTGCCTAGACTGCGTGTCTTCGCACCACGACAGGAAACCGACCATGCCTTCCGTCCCCTCGCTGGAAATGCTCGACGGCTACACCATCCCGCAGTTCGGGCTGGGCGTGTTCCAGGCCCCGCCGGACCAGACCGCCGCGGCGGTGGCTGCCGCCTTCGAGATCGGCTACCGCCACATCGACACCGCCGCGATCTACCGCAACGAGCAGGGCGTGGGCCAGGCGATCGCCGGCGCCGGCCTGGCGCGCGAGGAGCTGTTCGTCACCACCAAGCTGTGGAACGCCGACCAGGGCCGCGCCAGCGCGCACCAGGCGCTGGACGCCAGCCTGCGCCGGCTCGGCCTGGACTACGTGGACCTGTACCTGATCCACTGGCCGTGCCCGGCCAAGGGCCTGTACGTGGACAGCTGGAAGGCGATGATCGAGGCGCGCGAGGCCGGCAAGGTGCGCTCGATCGGCGTGTCCAACTTCCGCATCGAGGACATCGAGCACCTGGTCGCCGAGACCGGCGTGCTGCCGGTGGTCAACCAGATCGAGCTGCACCCGTTGCTGCAGCAGCAGGCGCTGCGCGACTACCACGCCGACCACGGCATCCTGACCGAATCGTGGAGCCCGATCGCCCAGGGCGAGGTGCTCGGCGATCCGCTGCTGGTGGAGATCGCCCAGACGCACGGCAGGACCCCCGCCCAGGTGGTGCTGCGCTGGCACGTGCAGCTGGGGTTGGTGGTGTTCCCCAAGTCGGTCAGGCCCGCGCGCATGCGCGAGAACATCGACGTGTTCGACTTCCAGCTCAGCCTGGAGCAGATGGCCGCCATCGCCGCGCTCGACGCCGGCCAGCGACGCGGGCCGGACCCGGCGACGTTCAACGGCTGATGCACGTGTTGCCCCACCCCTTGCTCGCTCAGCGAGCAGGGGGAAGGAGCAGAACCGCCACCCTCACCCCGTGTTCTGCAGCCCCTGCGAGACGCCGTTGACGGCGGCGACCAGGGCGTGCAGGAGGGCGTCGTCCTCGCCGCCGGTGGCGCGCCAGCGGCGCAGCAGGTCCAACTGCAGCAGGCTCATCGGGTCGATGTAGGGATTGCGCAGGCGGATCGACAGAGCCAGGCGCGGGTCGTGCTCGAGCAGGGAGCCGGTGCCGTTGAGGCGCAGGATCCACTCGCGGGTCAGCGCGTGCTCGGCCTGCACGCGCGGGAAGAAGCGCGCGTGCAGTTCCGGCCCGGCCAGCAGCGAATACTGCTCGGCGATGCCCAGGTCGGCCTTGGCCAGGACCATGGCGATGTCGTCCAGGAAGCTGCGGAAGAACGGCCAGTCGCGGTCCATCTCGGCCAGCACCTGCTCGCCGTGGTGCTCGGCCGCCGCGCGCAGGCCGCTGCCGACGCCGTACCAGCCGGTGATGGCCGCGCGCGCCTGGCTCCAGGCGAACACCCACGGGATCGCGCGCAGGTTGGACAGCGCCGCGTCCTGGCCGAGCCGGCGCGACGGCCGCGAGCCCAGGGTCATGCGCTCGATCACGTCGATCGGGGTGGCGCTGCGGAAGTAGTCCATGAAGCCCGGCGCGCCGACGAACTCGCGGTACACCTGCGAACTGGCCTGCGCCACCGTGTCCATCACCTCGCGCCAGCGCGCCTCGCGCGGCTCGGGCGGGCGCGGGCGGATGCTCGACACCAGCACCGCGCCCAGGGTCTGCTCCAGCGAGCGCAGCGCCAGCGCGCGGATGCCGTACTTGCGGTGGATCACCTCGCCCTGCTCGGTCACCCGCATGCGCCCGTCCACGCTGCCGCGCGGCGAGGCGTCGATGGCGCGGGTGGTCTTGGTGCCGCCGCGGCTGATCGAACCGCCGCGGCCGTGGAAGAAGGTCAGCTTGATGCCCAGTTCCCTGGCCGCCTCCAGCAGCTCGACCTGGCCGCGCTGCAGGCCCCAGCGCGAGGCGGCGGTGCCGCCGTCCTTGCCGCTGTCCGAGTAGCCGAGCATCACCATCTGGGTGTCGCCGCACGCGGCCAGGTGGGCGCGGTAGACCGGGTCGGCGGCCAGGTCGCGCAGCACCGCCGGGCCGTGCTGCAGGTCCTCGATGGTCTCGAACAGCGGTGCGATGTCCAGTGGCACCCGGCCGTCGCCGTCGACCAGGCCGCCGCGCCGGGCCAGCGCCAGCACCGCCAGCACGTCGGCGCGGCTGTGCGCCATCGAGATGATGTAGGCGCCGAGCGCGTCCGGGCCGTGCAGCGCGCGCGCCTGGCCGAGCGCGGCGAACACCGCGTCCAGGCGCGCGTTGCCTTCGTCGCCACCGGCAGGCAGCGCGGCCTCGCCGGCCGCGAACGGCTGCAGCGCATCGGCGCGCTCGGCGTAGTCCTTCGATATCGCTGGCTTTGAACGTTATTCTTTCGCAGTT
>JASGEB010000195.1:0-3865 GCA_047606785.1 Pseudoxanthomonas sp. | reverse complement strand
TTCCTGGCCGACTGGGCCGCGCAGTACCCGATCGTCAGCATCGAGGACGGCCTGGCCGAGGACGACTGGGCCGGCTGGAAGCTGCTGACCGGGCGCCTGGGCAAGCGGGTGCAGCTGGTCGGCGACGACCTGTTCGTCACCAACCCGAAGATCTTCAAGCAGGGCATCGAGGACGGCGTGGCCAACGCCATCCTGATCAAGGTCAACCAGATCGGCACCCTGACCGAGACCCTGGAGGCGATCGCCATGGCCCACCATGCCGGCTACGCGGCGGTGGTCTCGCACCGCTCCGGCGAGACCGAGGACACCACCATCGCCGACATCGCCGTGGCCACCACCGCCACCCAGATCAAGACCGGCTCGCTGTGCCGCTCCGACCGCGTGGCCAAGTACAACCAGCTGCTGCGCATCGAGGAAGCGCTGGGCGGGCGCGCGCGCTACGCCGGCCGCGGCGCCTTCGTCTCGCTCAAGCGCTGAGCGGCGCGGGCGCACGGCGATGAACGGCGCGCGCTGGTCGCTGCTGGTCCTGCTCGTGCTGCTGGCGCTGCTGCAGTACCACCTGTGGTTCGGCCGCGGCAATTCCGGCGAGGTGCTCGCGCTGCGCAACCAGGTCGAACACCAGAAGCAGGAGAACGAGCGGCTGCGCCAGCGCAACGCCGCGCTCGCCGCCGAGGTCGAGGACCTGAAGTCGGGCGAGGCGGCGGTGGAGGAGCGCGCGCGCAGCGAGCTGGGCATGATCAAGCCGGGCGAGAAGTTCTACCGGGTGGTCGACGGCGCCGGCGCGCAGGCCGAGGCGCCGCCGCCGGCGCAGGAAGGCAAGTGATGGCCGTGTTCTGGGTGGTGGTGCCGGCGGCCGGGCACGGCCGCCGCTTCGGCGGCGGGCTGCCCAAACAGTACGTGCGGGCCGGCGGCCGGCCGCTGCTGGAATGGACGCTGTCGACGCTGCTCTCGCACCCACAGATCGCCGGTGCGGTGGTGGCGCTGGCCGCCGATGATGCAGATTGGCCGGGCTGGAGCGAACTGGAAGGCAAGCCGGTGCTGACCTGCACCGGCGGCGATACCCGCGCGGCCTCGGTGCTGGCGGCGCTGCAGGTGCTGCCGGACAGCGTGCGCGACGACGACTTCGTGCTGGTGCACGACGCCGCCCGTCCCAACCTTTCGCACGCGGACCTGTCCGCGCTGATCGGCCGCGGCCGCGAGGATCCGGTCGGCGCGCTGCTGGCCGCGCCGGTGCGCGACACCCTCAAGCGCGCCGGCGACGACGGCGGCGTGGACGCCACCGAGCCACGCGAACGGCTGTGGCGCGCGCTGACTCCGCAGATGTTCCGCCGCCTGCAGCTGACCCGCGCGCTGGACGAGGCCGCCGGCGCCGGCGTGGAGGTGACCGACGAGGCGATGGCGCTGGAGCGCGCCGGCCTGCGCCCGCTGCTGGTGGAAGGCAGCGAGGACAACTTCAAGGTGACCACGCCGGCGGACCTGGCGCGGTTCGAGTTCGAATTGATGAGGCGGGGACCGGGACCCGGGACCCGGGACCCGGGAAAGCAGGAGCAAAGCCCTGACCGTCCCGTCCTGTCCACTCCGGGTCCCGGGTCCCGGGTCCCGGGTCCCGAGGAGCCCTGATCCCCCATGCCCCCAGATTTCCGCATCGGCCACGGCTTCGACGTGCACGCCTTCGGCGAGGGCGACCACCTCATGCTCGGCGGCGTGCGCGTGCCGCACGAGCGCGGCGTGCTCGCCCACAGCGACGGCGACGTGGTCCTGCACGCGCTGTGCGACGCCCTGCTCGGGGCGCTGGCGCTGGGCGACATCGGCCGGCACTTCCCGCCTTCGGACCCGCGCTGGAAGGGCGCGGACAGCAGCGGCTTCCTGCGCCACTGCCACCTGCTCATCGGCGACGCGGGCTGGCGGGTGGGCAACCTGGACGTGACCGTGATCTGCGAGCGGCCCAAGGTCGGCCCGCACGCAGCGGCGATGCGCGCGCACATCGCCGCGGTGCTGGGCATCGACGCCGATGCGGTCAGCGTCAAGGCCACCACCAGCGAGCGGCTCGGCTTCACAGGGCGCGGCGAGGGCATCGCCGCGCAGGCAGTGGCGCTGCTGGTGCGGGCGTGATGTTGTTGCCATCCATGGCGAGGCATCGCAGGGTGCCGAGCACCGGTTTGGCCGTCCATGGCCAAGCGTTCGCCATCATGCGCACCGGTGGTGCACAAGCATGATGGATCACCCGCGCGCCTTCGGCCCGGCCGTGCTCACCGCGACCATGCGCGCCGTGCCCGAGGACTTCTTCGTCGAGGAACTGCCCGGCTTCGCGGCGGACGGCGAGGGCGAGCACCTGCTGCTGACCGTCGAGAAGCGCGGCCTCAACACCGCCTCGGTGGCGCGGGAACTGGCGCGCTGGGCCGGCATCGCCGAGATGGGCGTGTCCTGGGCCGGCCTGAAGGACCGTCACGCCGTCACCCGCCAGCGCTTCAGCGTGCACCTGCCGAAGAAGGTTGCGCCGGACCCGGCCGCCCTGCAGGTCGAGGGCCTGCGCGTGCTGGAATCGCACTGGCACCGGCGCAAGCTGCCGCGCGGCGCGCTGGCCGGCAACCGCTTCGTGCTGGTGCTGCGTGCGGTGCGCGGCGAGCACGCGGCGATCGAGGCGCGGCTGGCGCAGATCGCCGCGCGCGGGATTCCGAACGGGTTCGGCGAGCAGCGCTTCGGCCGCGCGGGCGGCAACCTGGCCAAGGCGCTGGCCATGTTCGGCCATGAGGGTCCCTCGCAAGAGTCCGCACGTCCAGGTGCGGACTTTGCAAAAAAGCGGGTCAAGCGCGAGGAGCGCTCTTTGCTGCTATCGGCGGCGCGCTCGGAACTGTTCAACCGCGTGCTGGCCGCGCGCATCGCCGACGGCAGCTGGGAGCACGGCCTGGACGGCGAGGTGTGGATGCTGGCCGGCAGCCGCAGCGTGTTCGGGCCGGAACCGTGGAGCCCGGCGCTGGCGCAGCGGCTGGCGGACTTCGACATCCACCCCAGCGGGCCGCTGTGGGGCGCGGGCGAACTGCGCAGTGCCGGCGCCTGCGCCGCGCTGGAGCGCGAGCTGCTGGCGCAGGGCGACGGCCCGGCCCTGTGCGCGGGCCTGGAACGGGCCGGCCTGAAGCAGGAGCGCCGTGCCCTGCGCCAGCGCGCCGAAGGCCTGGCCTGGCGCTGGTTGCAGGACGACGCGCTGGAACTGTCCTTCGCCCTGGCGCCGGGCAGCTACGCCACCGCGCTGCTGCACGAACTGGGCGATTGCACATCGCCCGCCTATTGATCCTCCCTCCCCGCGTTTCGTAGGAGCGCACCGCAGGGGCGGGATAGGCTTTCTCTGCGGATTCAAGGGTAATCGCGCCCCTGCGGTGCGCTCCTACGAAAAATGCGGACCGGAACCGGATCCTCTCGCGGCCAGGGCCCGCTGCTAGCGCGCCAGCAAGACCAGCACCGCGCCGGTGCCGCCCTGCGCCTGCGGCGCCGAGTGGAAGGCCAGCACCTCGGCGCGCTGGCGCAGCACGCGGTCGACCACGTTCTTCAGCACCGGGATGTCCGCTTCCGAACCGCGGCCCTTGCCGTGGATCACCCGCACGCAGGCGCTGCCTTCGCGGCGGGCCCGCTGCAGGAAGCTGCGCAGCAGCGCCTCGGCCTGGAAGGCGCTGGCGCCGTGCAGGTCCAGTTCGTCCTGGACCGCGAACTGGCCGCGCCTGAGGCGCGCGAACAGCGCCGGCGGCAGCCGCTCGGCGCGGTGCGCGAGCACGTCGCCGGCGCCGACCGGCATCGCCTGCAGGCCGCGCTGGAACTCGCTGGCGGCGGCTTCCTCGTCGCGCCGGGCCATGCCGGCGGCCGGCCGCGGCCG
>JASGEB010000194.1:0-4874 GCA_047606785.1 Pseudoxanthomonas sp. | reverse complement strand
GGTTTAACCCTTAATCCCAAGCACCGCAACGCTTCTCCGGGCATCTGCCAAATTTTCCCCGGACAGTAGTGGGCGCAGGCCGGGATGACGACCTTGGGATTTTTGCCTCTGCGATTCCCCGGCCCGGCGCAGCGCGCCGGGCGTTCGGCAAGGCCGCGCGGCAGTGCCGCGCCTAAGGCTCCCCCGGCCCGCGCCAGCGGCGCGGGCGTTCGGGCGGATGTGAGCCAGTGGCTCGCAGGCACCTCGTCTTCCCCGGCCCGGCGCAGCGCGCCGGGCGTTCGGCAAGGCCGCGCGGCAGTGCCGCGCAAGCGGCCTTGCCTCACCCCAATCTCCGCGCCTGTTCTACGCCGGGCAGGGCGTCGAGCTTGCCGAGCAGGGTCGACAGCTGGCCGTAGTCGGCCACCCGCAGGCGCAGGCGGAAGCGGGCGCGACCGCTGTCGCGCAGGGTGTCGCCGTGGATGTCCAGCACGTGCGCGTCGGCCTGGGCGATCAGGTTGGTGACGTCCTTCAGCAGCCACTTGCGGTCGGCGGCGGTGATCTGCACGTCCACTTCGTAGCCGCCGCCGGCCTGGCCCCATTCGACCGGCAGCACCCGCTGCGGGTGGGCCGCGGCCATGCGCCGGAACGAGGCGCAGGCGGCGCGGTGCACGGTCACCCCGCGGCCCTGGGTGAGGTAGCCGGCGATCGGTTCGCCGGCCACCGGATGACAGCAGCGCGCCAGCTGCACCAGCAGGTTGCCCACCCCCTGCACGGTGAAGCGCGACTTGTCCGCGCCGGGCGCACCGCGCGGCGGCTTGCGCGCCAGGTTGTGCGCCGCCGGCGCGGGCGCGGGCGCTTCCTGCGCGCGCTGTTCCTCCTGCAGCACGCGCGCGACCTGGTGGGGGCCGGTGTCGCCGAGCGCGACCTGGATGTACAGTGCCTCGGCGTCGGCGGCGCGGAAACGCGCCAGCGCCGGTGCCAGGTCGAACTGGTGCAGGCCCAGGCGCTTGAGTTCGCGTTCCAGCAGTTCCTTGCCGGCGGCGACGTTGTTGGCGCGGTCCAGCCTGTGGAACCAGGCGCGCACCTTGTCGCGCGAACGCGGCGCGACCAGGAAGCCGCTGCCCGGCAGCAGCCAGTCGCGGCGCGGCTGCGGCTCCTTGCCGGTCAGGATCTCGACCCGGTCGCCGCTGCGCAGCACGTGGTCCAGCGGCACGATGCGGCCGTTGACCTTGGCCCCGCGAGTGCGGTGGCCGACCATGGTGTGCACGTGGTAGGCGAAGTCCAGCACGGTGCCGCCGCGCGGCAGGTCGATCACCTCGCCCTTGGGAGTGAGGGTGTAGATGCGGTCCTCGGCCAGCTCGGCGTCCAGCTCCTCGCCCAGCGCCTCGCCTTCGGCGCTGCTCTCCAGCAGCTTGCGCATCCAGGCGATCTTGCGGTCGAAGCCCTGGTCGGCGCCGCTGCCTTCCTTGTAGCGCCAGTGCGCGGCCACGCCCAGTTCGGCCTGGGCGTGCATTTCGCGGGTGCGGATCTGCACCTCCAGCGCGCGCCCCTGCGGGCCGATCACCGCGGTGTGCAGCGAGCGGTAGCCGTTGGGCTTGGGGCGGGCGATGTAGTCGTCAAACTCGGACGGGATCGGCGTCCACAGCGCGTGCACCACGCCCAGCGCGGCGTAGCAGGCGGCCACGTCGTCCACCGCGATGCGCACCGCGCGCAGGTCGTAGAGCTCTTCCAGCGGCACCTGCTTGCGCTGCATCTTCCGCCAGATGCTGTAGATGTGCTTGGGTCGGCCGCTCAGTTCGGCGTCGATGCCCTGCTCGGCCAGCGCGCGGCGCAGCTGCGCCTTGACCTGCTCGATGTAGCGCTCGCGGCCGCCGCGCTTGCCGTCCAGCTGGGCGGCGATCTCGCGGTAGGTCTGCGGCTGCAGGTAGCGGAAGGCCAGGTCCTCCAGTTCCCACTTCAGCTGCCAGATGCCCAGCCGGTTGGCCAGCGGCGCGTGGATGTCGCGGGTGAGCTGGGCCAGCGCGCGGCGCCGGTCCTCGGGCAACGCGGCCGCCGCGCGCATGCGCGCCAGCTGCCGCGCCAGCAGCAGCGGCACCACCCGCAGGTCGTGGACGATCGCCAGCAGCAGCCGGCGCAGGCCCTCGGTGTTGCGCGCCGCGCCCGGCTCGGCGTGCAGCGCCCACACCTGCGCGGCGGCGGCCTCGCCCTCGACCAGCGCGGCCACGCGCGGATGGCCCTTGGCCAGCGCCGGCAGCACCGTCGCCTGCAGGCCCGGCAGGCCGGACAGCAGCGCGGCGGCCATCACCTCGGCGTCGGCGGACAGGCCGGCCAGGGTGGCCAGGGTATCGAGCAGCACCGGCCAGGGATCGGTCATGCCGATCTGTGCCGCCGGATCGGCCAGCGCCGCCTGCAGCGGTGCATGCAGCCCGGCCGGCATCGCCTGCAGGAAAGGCTGCAGGCCTGCTGAGAGCGGCAACGGCGAAGCGGGCATGGTCTGACGTACCGCGTCCTGCGCAGGGATCGGCGACTACACTAGCCGCCTGCCATCGCACGGGACAAGCCGGGCCGACGGGAGCTGCAGACACGGTGACGCGCAAGCGCACCGCCCGCTCGATCGGACCGCCCGGACTGGATTCCTCATCCCCGCGCCGGCGAAGCTCCGGGGCCCCGGCTTGCCCTCGCCCACGGCGGCGCGGGTTCGGCCCATCGCCCGCACCCCACCCCGGCGGCGACCACGACTGAAGGAACGTCGGTCCCTCAGCCCAGCGCCGCCAGCCGCTGGGCCAGCTTCTTCGGCGAGATCCCGCCCTTGGCGCCGAGTTCCTGCGCGAACAGCGACACCCGCAGTTCCTCCAGGTCCCAGCGCAGGGCCTGCCATTCGTCGCGCTCGGCGCGGCCCTGCGCGGCGGCGGCGGCCAGCGCGTCGAGGAAGGGCTTGAGCTCCAGCATGCGCTGCTGGTCGCGCGCCGGGTCGCGCTTGGCGCGCTCGGCGCGCACGCTCATCGCCTTGAGCCAGCGCGGGTAGTCGGCCAGCGCCGCGGCGGGGATGTCGCGCAGGAAGCGCGGCGGCAGCAGCGCGTCGAGCTGGGCCTGCAGGTCGTCCAGATTGGCGCGCGCCCAGCCCATCAATGGCGCCTGCAATTGCGGGCGCAGTTCGGCCACCGCGGCCAGGATCTGCTCGGCCAGTTGCAGGTGCTGCATGGCCTCGGCGAACAGGCGCCGGCCGGCGTCCTCGCGGCGCGCCTCGAAAGCGGCGGCGTCGCGTATTTCGCCCAGGCCTTCGGCCAGCACCGCGTCGAGTGCGGCGTCGACCAGGTCGGCGCGCAGCTGCTCGCGGTCGTCCTGCGAAGCCGCCGCGGCGGAACCGTCGAAGCGCGCGATCGCCGCGTACAGCAGGCCCAGCTTGGGCGTCACCGGCAGTTGCCGGCGCGCCTGCCGGGCCTTGTCGGCCAGGGCGATCTGCAGCAGCCGACGCACCCCGCGCGGGTGCGCGGCCTCGGCCTCGGCGCGGTCGGCGAAGATCCGCAGCGCGGCCGTTTGCCCGGTGTCCACCAGCGCCGGATAGGCCGGCACGCCGGCTTCGCCGGGCACCTGCGCCGGGATCGGCCGGGCGGGGAAACTGCGCAGGTCCTCGGCCGCCAGTTCGCGGCCGACGCGCACCGTGAAGGCGCGGCCGGCGCGCTCGCCGAAGCGCGCGCGCAGTTCGTCCAGGTCACGCGACTGCGCCAGCACCGCGCCGCGCTCGTCGCGCAGGCGCAGATGCATGCGCAGGTGCGCGGGCAGCGCGGCTTCGTCGAAGCCCAGCGCCGCCGCCTCGGCGCCGGTGGCGCGCTTGAGGAAGCGCGCCAGTTCGCCGCGCAGCTCGTCGGCCGAGGGCTGCGGGAAGGCCTCGGCGAAGGCGCGGCCGAAATCCGGCGCCGGCACGAAGTTGCGCCGCTGCGCCTTGGGCAGGCTGCGGATCAGTTCGGCCGCCTTGTCGGCGACCAGGCCCGGCGCCAGCCACGACAGCCGCGCCGGGTCGAGCGCGCCGAGCAGGTGCAGCGGCACCTCCAGGGTCACCCCGTCGTCGTCCGCGCCCGGCTCGAAGCGGTAGTGCAGCGGCAGCCGCGCATCGCCCAGCGCCAGGTACTTGGGGAAGCGGTCCTGCTCGCTGCCCTCGCCCGGCAGCAGCTCGGCCAGCGACCAGCGCAGGCCGCCGCGCTTGTCCTCCGGCAGGCTCTTCCACCACGCGTCCAGGCCGGCGGCCGAATGGATCTCCGACGGCACCCGGTCCAGGTACCAGCGCGCCTGCCAATCCTCGTCGGCCACCAGCCCGGCGCGGCGCAGCTTGGCCTCCTCCTCGCGCGCCTGTTCCAGGGTGTGCAGGTTGGCGGCGAGGAAGCCGGCGCGGGTATCGATCTCGCCGCTCACCAGCGCCTGCCGCACGAAGATATCGTGCGCCTCGGCCGGCGCGATCCGGCCGTAGTGCACCGGCCTGCGCGGCGCCAGTACCAGTCCGAACAGGCTGATCTGCTCGGCCGCCAGCACACTGCCCTGCGCGCGCGACCAGTGCGGGTCGAAATGCTTGCGCGCCAGCAGGTGCGGCAGTTCGACGATCGCCCAGTCCGGCTCGATCGCCGCGTTGGTCAGGCCCCACACCCGCTGGGTGTCCAGCAGGGTCGCGCTGAGCACCCATGGTGGTGGTCTTCTTGCCAGCGCCGAGCCGGGGAACAGCTGGAAACGACGCTGGCGCGGGGCGAGGAAATCGCCCTTGTCGCTGCGCTGGCCGATCTGGCTGGGCAGGCCGGCGATCAGCGCCCGATGCAACGCCTGGTAGGCGGCGGCGCGGCGACGCGCGCCGATGGCGTCGTCGGCCGGCGCGGCGGCGTCCTGCGCGCGCAGGCCCGGATCGGCGG
>JASGEB010000193.1:0-22123 GCA_047606785.1 Pseudoxanthomonas sp. | reverse complement strand
GTGCCCAGGCCGCGCCCCTGCCCGGCCGGCCGCGGCAAGCGCGGCAAGCACGCGCCCCCGGCTGCGCCACGGCAAGGACCGTTCCATGGGCTTGCATGCCCCGGCCGCGGGGCGGTGCGATCCTTCCGGCCCGCAACCGGCAACAGGCAGGCCGCCCATGACCACCCTCGTCGCGCCCCGCATCCACGACCTGGGCGACGGCTTCCAGGTCCGCCGCGCCGTGCCCAGCCTGCAGGCGCGCAGCGTCGGCCCGTTCGTGTTCGTCGACCACATGGGACCGGTGGTGTTCCAACCCGGCCGCGGCCTGGACGTGCGCCCGCACCCGCACATCGGCCTGGCCACGGTCACCTACCTGTGGGCCGGCGCGATCCGCCACCGCGATTCGCTCGATTCGGACCAAGTGATCCGCCCCGGCGACGTCAACTGGATGACCGCCGGGCGCGGCATCGTCCACTCCGAGCGCACCCCCGGGCCCGAGCGCGCCCACGGCGGCGACGTGCACGGCATGCAGACCTGGGTGGCGCTGCCGAAGGCCGCCGAGGAGACCGCGCCGGAATTCCACCATCATCCGGCCGCGACCCTGCCGCACTGGCAGCAGCACGGTGCGCGCCTGCGGGTGATCGCCGGGCGCGGCTTCGGCGCCGAATCGCCGGTGCAGGTGTTCGCCGACACCTTCAACGTCGCCCTGGACATGGACGCCGACGCCGAACTGGCGATCGACGCGCGCGCCGCCGAGCGCGCGATCTACCTGCTGGAGGGCCGCGCCCAGCTCGACGGCGCGGAGTTCCCGCCGCAGCACCTGCTGGTGCTCGACCCCGGCACCCGCCCGCGCCTGCGCGCGCTGACCCCGCTGAAGGCGATGCTGCTGGGCGGCGAACCGCTGGACGGCCCGCGCCGGCTGTGGTGGAACTTCGTGTCTTCTTCGGAAGAGCGCATCGAGCAGGCCAAGCGCGACTGGCAGGCCGGCCGCTTCGGCCGGGTCCCCGGCGAGCACGAGTTCATTCCGCTGCCCGCCAGCACCCGCTGAGCCGCGCCCGGCGTCGGCAAATCGCCAGGCCCGCCGCGGGATGATCGCAGCGTGAGAGCGTGCAAGCCCGCGTGAGGCCGCATCGCGCAATACCCAAGGCAACGAAAAACCAACACTTGCCGCCGGCGCAGACGCTACCGTCTGCGCCGGGCCACGGCGGGCGCCGCGGCCATTCCAACCTGGGGGACATCCACATGACGCTTGCGAAACGCTTGACCGCCGAGTTCCTCGGCACGTTCTGGCTGGTGCTCGGCGGCTGCGGCAGCGCGGTACTGGCGGCCAAGTTCGGCGGCGACGGCAATCCGCTCGGCATCGGCTTCGTCGGCGTGTCGCTGGCCTTCGGCCTGACCGTGCTGACCGGCGCCTACGCCTTCGGCCACATCTCCGGCGCGCACTTCAACCCGGCGGTGAGCATCGGCCTGTGGGCCGGCGGCCGCTTCCCGGCGCGCGACCTGCTGCCCTACATCGTCGCGCAGGTGCTCGGCGGCCTGCTGGCCGGCGCGATCCTGCTGGTGGTGGCCAAGGGCGGCGGCGGCTTCGCCATCGACCCGGCCGCGGCCGGCGCCTTCGCCAGCAACGGCTACGGCACGCTCTCGCCCGGCGGCTACACCCTGGCCTCGGCGTTCGTCATCGAAGCGGTGCTGACCGCGATGTTCCTGGTGGTGATCCTGGGCTCGACCCATACCCGCGCACCGGCGGGCTTCGCGCCGATCGCCATCGGCCTGGCCCTGACCCTGATCCACCTGATCAGCATCCCGGTCACCAATACCTCGGTGAATCCGGCCCGCTCGACCGCGGTGGCGTTCTTCGCCGGTTCCGGTGCGGCTTCGCAGCTGTGGCTGTTCTGGGTGGCGCCGATCATCGGCGCCCTGGTCGGCGGCGGCCTGTACGGCTGGCTGGGCCGCGACGAACCGGAGATCGTCGGCAATCCGTGATCGGTAGCACGCTCGCCGCGCAGGTGTGCCCTATGTTGCACGGCCGCGCCGCCATCGTGGCGGCGCCTGCCGCTGCAACGGGGAAGCAACGATGACGATCAAGAGCGCCGTGCTGGCGACGCTGCTGCTGGGGTGCTGCGCGGCGCCCGCCTTCGCCGAGCCGGGCTGTCCGCTGCTGCCCGCCGGTTCGGGCCTGCAATGGCAGCTCAGCAGCGGCAGCGGGCTGACCATCTGCAAGGCCGTCGATGCGGCCGGCAACCGGGTGCTGGGCGTCATGCTCACCGGCAAGGAACCCGAACTGAACCAGCCGCGCCGCAATCGTGCCGAGAAGGCCACCATCGCCGGCCAGGAAGTGCGCTGGTACCGCACCGAGATCGCCAACCAACCCGGCGCGCAGGACCGGCTGACGATGGTCGAACTCGGGCCGGATCGCTATGCGCAGATCTGGGTGTACGCGCCGGACGCGGACACCGCGGCCCAGCGCGTGAGGCTGGCTTCGCAGCTGGACTTCGAGCGCAGCGCGACGGTCGCCGCTTCGCCGTGACCGCCCGCGCGGCGCGGCCTCAGAACCGGCCCTGCTGGTAGTCCACGAAGGCCTGCAGCAGTTCCTGGCGGGTGTTCATCACGAACGGGCCATGCCGCGCCACCGGCTCGCGCAACGGCCGGCCGGCGACCAGGATCAGGCGTGCGCCCGCGCCGCCGGCGCGCAGCTGCAGATGCGCGCCGCCGCCCAGCACCGCCAGTTCCTGTGCCTGCAGCGGCCGCGCCGCCTCGCCCTCGCCCACGGTCAACGCACCCTCGAAGGCATAGGCGAAGGCGTTGTGGCCTTCCGGCAGCCGGTAGTCCCAGGCCGCGCCCGGCTGCAGGGCGATGTCCAGGTACACCGGCTCGGTGGCCGGCTGCGCGATCGGCCCGGCGACCTCGCCGATCCTGCCGGCGATCACCTTCGCCTCCACCCCGGGGGCCGGATGCACCCGCGGGATGCGCGCGGGCGCGAACTCCTGGTAGGCCGGCGCGCCCATCTTGGCGTGCGCGGGCAGGTTCACCCACAGCTGGAAGCCGCGCATGCGTCCGGACTCCTGCTCGGGCATCTCCGAGTGCACCAGCCCGCGCCCGGCGGTCATCCACTGCACGCTGCCGGGGGTGAGCAGGCCCTCGTTGCCGTGGTTGTCCTTGTGGCGCATGCGCCCGTCGAGCATGTAGGTGACGGTCTCGAAACCGCGATGCGGATGGTCCGGGAAGCCGGCGATGTAGTCCTCGGCGCGGTCGGCGCCGAACTCGTCCAGCAGCAGGAACGGGTCCAGGTCGGGCAGCTCGGGGCCGCCGATGACGCGGGTCAGGCGCACGCCGGCGCCGTCCGAGGTCGGGCGGCCGCGCACGCTGCGCAGGATGCGGGCGGAGTCTTGGGTCTGGCGGGTCGGGTTCATCGCGGGGATTTTCCTTCGGGTCCGCCACCAGGATGATTGCGCCGGCCCTGCCCGCCAGCGGCTGCCGGCGCAACCGTCCGTTCCAGCAATGGCGCGCAGCGGAGCGCGGGAACGAGCTGGAGTCATCGTCAAACAGAAAAGGTTCTTCCTCCGATTGCGGGAAATGGCAGTTGCAGGCCGTTGCGGCGTACCGGCTTCGGAAAGCGGCGCAGCCCCCCGGCTGTCATTGCCGCTGCCTGCGGCCAAAGCGGCAAGTCTGTGCCCTGCCGCCGGAGCTGCGTCAAGCGCGCCAAGGATGGCGCGCGCCCGAGTCAGTGCAGGAGGCCCTGCCGAGGGGAAAGCGGCCCCGGCGGCAGGGCACGGCGCCTCACCGAAGCCAGCGCCGCAATGGCGGCCTCCTCGGTTGGGAGAAGAACCACAAGTGGCAACCGGCTCAACGAAGTACGCACAGCCCTGGAAATGGAGGCGAACCCCGCGACATCTGCACCATCGCGGATTGTCGCGACAGCGACGCGACAATCCGCGCAACCTGCCGTCCGCGCGCACTACGCTCGAACGCTCCTGGGCAAGTTCCCGGGCACAAGCTGACCGAGCTGTGCGAGGTCATGGAAATGCATCCGCTGACGTCGCTGACGCCGGCCTACGCTGGCGACAACCCGCGCAAGGCCCACGAGCGGCTGGCGCGGGTGTACCAGGAGTTGAGGCTGTCTTGAGGGAGTGCGACGCGCCGTAGGCGCGTGCGTGTGAGCAATAGACTTGCTCGCCTTGCTGTCAAATGGACAGCAATATTTTCCCGACGATATTGCCGCTTTCCTGGGCCCAGTGGGCCTGTGCGATCCGTTCCAAGGGAAGAACCAGGCCGATTTTCGGACGATAGGCGCCCGATGCCACACAAGCCGATATTTCGCGCACGGCGCTCTGCAACGCATCGTCGGGAATGGAATAAAAGAACACGAACCGGAACACGTAACCGCCGAACATGGTGGGCAGGAACGGCAGGGACAACGTGGCCTGAGGGTCTTCCGTCGCATAGGCGGCGACCACGCCGCTGGGAGCAAGGCAGGCAACGTCGATACGTGCGTTGGATGCGAGATCGACATCGACGATGCGGTCGACACCAGCATCGGCCGTCGCCTCCTTAATCCGAGCGGCAACATCCTCCTGCCGGCGATTGATCACCAGATCGGCACCCACTTCGCGCGCAACCTGTGCCTGCTCGTCACGGCTGACGGTCGTCGCCACCCATGCGCCCGCCCACTTTGCCAGCAGGATAGCGGCACTGCCCACCGCTCCAGCGCCACCCTGGATGAGCACACGCCGCCCGCGCAGATCACCATCAGCGAACAGGCATCGGTGGGCGGTGATCGCCGCGATGCCCAACGAGGCTCCCACCTCGAACGAAGCCTCGCTGCCGAGTGGTACTGCCTGTGAGGCTGGCAGTGTCACGTACTGCGCAGCGGTGCCGAAGGGTTGTCCGGTCTGTGCCTTGTAAACCCAGACACGTTCACCGACGCGGCTTTGAGGGACACCCGGCCCGGCCTTGTCGATGATTCCAGCACCATCCTGGTGGGGCACAATCCGTGCAAAAGGCATCGGTGCCCCTGCAAATCCGGTTCGGGTCTTGATGTCGGTTGGATTGAGGCCAGACATTGCGACTTGAACCCGCACCTCGCCAAATCCCGGTTGTGAATCAGGCAACTCACCGACATGCAGCACCTCATCGGCCGCTCCCTGCTGGTCGTAGTAAGCGGCTTTCATGGCCATGCCTCCATAAGAAATATGGACATCATGATGCCTATTGCGGCAACATACGCAAGCAGGAAGAAATATTGCGCATAGGGATAAAAACTATCCTATTGGAACACCCAGCATGGCCAAAGACACCTACAACTGTCCTGTAGAGGCAACGATCGACGTTGCCGGAGGAAAGTGGAAGCCGATCATCATCTACCATCTGCTCGACGGTCCCCGGCGGTTTGGAGAACTGCGAAAAATCACCGGCGATGTCAGCCAGCGTTCCCTAACGATGCAATTGCGGCAACTTGAGCAGGACGGCATCGTCCATCGGCAGATCTTCGCCGAGGTGCCACCGCGCGTGGAATATTCCCTGACCGAATTCGGCAGGACATTGGCGCCTGTCCTGAAGGCAATGAAAAAGTGGGGTGACGGATTCATCGCCCGCAAACGGGATATCCCGTGACTTGGCGGCGTAGAAGCTCGGATGACGTATCCCGTCGCAATGGGCGCGGCGCGGTGAGCGGCCGTCAGGCCGCCTTGGGCTTGCTGCGCGACAAAATCAGGTATGCGTGCCGTCCTCGCCTTCGATCAGGCGGGCATACACCGCTGCCGGGAACGAAGGATCGTCGATTGGCCACCGACAGGTAAGCCCGCGCCGCCTCGCTGGTTTTCTTCCCCGCCGCGCCGAGGTCGTGCAGGTCGGCATGGGCCACGGCAGGAATCGCATCCACCCACGCCCAGCCTTCAACCTTCACCTCGGCCGCGATGCCTGCCAGCCGGTCTTGCGCCAGCCGATCCAGCAACGCGACATCGGTCAGATAGCCGCAGCGCAATGCCGGAGAACGGGAAGCAAAGCAGGATCCAAGGGGGGACGCGAATCGCATGGTCTTTCTCCTGACCAAAATGGCTGTTGAAGAAAACCGCACACCGGATTCCAAGATTCGGGACCCAGCCTTTCGGCTGTTGAGTGCGGTCGGCACGAGGAACCCGGTTGACCCCGTTGCCGGGCGGAACCGGCCGCCAGTGCGCCCTGCGCGTGCCGCCCTTGACGGCGCGAAAGCCGTGGCACGATGAAGGGAACAGCAAGACCGCCCACATCATGCACAAACCTTGGCATGCTGAATTTCCGAAACGCTGTCTCGGATTTCCGTGGCGGTCAGCGTGAGCCGCGCGCCACTGCCAGCAGAACGCCGAAGCCGACCAGCAGCCCGCCGAAGGCGCGGTCGATCCGATGGCGCACGGCCAGCAGCCGATCGCGCACGGCGCCGGCCGAGAAGCACAAGGCCACCAGGCTGAACCAGGCCATGTGCGCCACCGAGATGAAAGCGCCGTAGCCGATCTGCACCGCCAGCGGTGTATCGGGCCGCACCACCTGCATGAACAGGCTGACGATGAATACCGTGGTCTTCGGGTTCAGCGCATTGGTCAGGAAGCCGGTGCGCAACGCCGCCGCATCCGACAGCGGCGCCACGGCGCTGTCGGCCAGCGCGCCGGCAGGCTTGGCCCGCAGCATCTTCACGCCGAGATAGACCAGATAGACGGCACCGACCAGCTTGATGGCGTTGAACAGCCAGAGCGATTGCTGGATCAGCAGGCCCACGCCGACCAGCGTATAGGTGACATGCACCAGCACGCCCAGGCCGATGCCCAGGGCCGTCAGCACGCCCGCGCGGCGCGACAGCATCAGGCTGTTGCGCGTGACCATCGCAAAGTCCGGCCCAGGGCTGATGACAGCCAGCAAGGTGATTGTGATGACAGCTATTAGTTCGGTCATGGCGTATCCTGTCAAAAGACAACGATTTTTCGAGATGGTACCGACGAAAAATCCCGATGAATAACGATGCTTTCTGACAAGAAAGGTGAGTTGAAATCACCATTAACCGATTCGCGTCTGCCTTCGCTGCTGGCCCTGCGCTGCTTCGAGGCGGCGGCCCGGCTGGAGAATTTCAGCCGGGCCGCCGAAGAACTGCACCTGACCCACGGCGCGGTCAGCCGCGCCGTGCGCCTGCTCGAAGACGAGCTGGGCGTAACCCTGTTCGAGCGCCGCAGTCGGCGCGTGTTCCTGACCGATGCCGGGCGCACCCTGGCGCGGGCCGTGGGCAATGGCCTGGATCTGATGCGGCAGGCCGTCGGCGAGCTGCGCACCACTGCCCGTCAAGGGCGGCGCTGGGTACTGTCGTGCGAGCCGACCTTGCTGATGCGCTGGCTGATCCCGCGCTGGCCGCGCTTCCAGGCCCTGCATCCGGGGATCGACGTGCATCTGGTGGCCGGCGGTGGCCCGTTCTCCTTCGCCAGCGGCATCGACCTGGCCATCCGCCGCGACGACTTCCCCTGGCCCGAGGGCTACCACGCCGAACCCCTGTTCGCCGAAAAAGTCGGCCCGGTCTGCCGCCCCGACAAGGTGGCGACCTGGTTCTCCACGAACAAGGCCGGCGCCGCGCTCAAGGCCGGCGCACCGCGCCTGCACACGCGCACGCGGCCGGGCGCATGGCCAGAATGGGCGACGGCCGCAGGCCAGCCCGTACCGGACGCGCCGGGACAGACCTTCGAGCACTTCTATTTCAGCTTGCAGGCGGCCGTGGCCGGCCTGGGCGTGGCGATCGGCCCTTGGCACCTGGTGCGCGACGATCTGGACAGCGGCGTGCTGGCCGCGCCGCTCGGCTTCATCGAGGACGGTTCGCGCTACTGCCTGCTGTCGCCCCAGCCCCTGCCGCCCGATGGCCCGCAGGCGGACTTGCTGGAATGGCTGCGGGCGATGGCCTGAGCGAGCAGCAGAGGCAGCCAAAAACCCCGCCTCGCGGCGGGGTCGTGCGCCTGACGGCGCGGAGCGGTCAGGCGACCGGGACGATGTTGGACGCCTGCGCGCCCTTCGGGCCCTGGGTGAGGTCGTAGCTGACCCGCTGGCCTTCCTGCAGGCTGCGGAAGCCCTTGGCGTTGATGGCGCTGAAGTGCGCGAACACGTCGGCGCTGCCATCCTCCGGCGTGATGAAGCCGAAGCCCTTGGCGTCGTTGAACCACTTGACGGTACCGTACGGCATGATTGTTTCGTATCCCCGTTGATCGATGAAGGCGGCGGCCGGACGGCGACCGCGCGGCGAGTATGAACAGCCCGCACGGTCCCCTGCAATCACCCGCGCGCCAGTTCCGCGACCAGCTCCGGCAGATTGGCCGAGGCCGCCTGCACGTTGGCGACCACCTCGGCCAGGGTGATCTCCTCGCCGTCGCCGCAGCCGGCGGCCCAGTTGGCCACGATCGCCAGGCAGGCGTAGTCCAGCCCCAGTTCGCGCGCCAGCCCGGCCTCGGGCATGCCGGTCATGCCCACCAGGTCGCAGCCGTCGCGGCGCATACGCGCGATCTCGGCCCTGGTCTCCAGGCGCGGGCCCTGGGTGCAGCCGTAGCAGCCGCCGTCGACCACCGGCGCGCCGGTCACCTTGGCCGCCGCCAGCAGCTTGTGCCGCAGCAACGGGGTGTAGGGCTCGCCGAAGTCCACGTGCAGGGCCTCGCCCTCGCCGTCCCACAGGCTGGAGGCGCGGCCCCAGGTGTAGTCGATCAGCTGGTCCGGGCAGGCCAGTACGCGTGGGCCGTAGCCCGCGCTGATGCCGCCGACGGTATTGAGCGCCAGCACGCGGCCGGCGCCGGCCTGCTTGAGCGCGGCCAGGTTGGCGCGGTAGTTGACCCGGTGCGGCGGCAACGCGTGGCCTTCGCCGTGGCGGGCCAGGAAGGCCACCCTCTGGCCCAGCAGGGTGCCCACCCGCACCGGCCCGGAGGGCTCGCCCCAGGGCGTGTCGAAGCAGTGGCTCTCGACGTTCTCCAACGCCGCCATCCGGTACACGCCGGTGCCGCCGATGACGGCCAGTGCGATGTGGCTCATGCGCCGGCCTTGGCCGCGTAGATCGCCGGCAGGTTGCGCAGGCGTTCGTCCACGTCCATGCCGAAGCCGAACACGAAGCGGTCGGCCACCTCCACCCCGGCGTAGTCGGCGCACACTCCGTCCACGCAGCGGTCGTGGCGCTTGACCGCCAGCACGGCGATGCGCACGTCGGTGGCGCCCTGCTGCAGGCACCAGCGGCGCACTTCGTGCAGGGTCTGGCCCTCGTCGAGGATGTCGTCCACCAGCAGTACGCGGCGGCCGTACAGCGCGGTGGCCGGCTTGTGCTTCCACACCAGCTCGCCGCCCTCCAGCGCGCCGCGGTAGCGGGTGGCGTGCAGGTAGTCGAACTGCAGGTCCTGGCCGCGCGCGCCCAGTTCCAGCGCCAGCTGGCCGGAGAACGGCAGCGCGCCGTGCATGATGGTCAGGTACATCGGTACCTCGCCGGCGTAGTCGGCGGCGATGGCGTCGGCGATGCGGGCAATGGCCGCGTCGATGCTCGGGCGGTCCACCAGCAGGTCGGCGCCGGCCAGGGCCTGCTTGATGGTGGGCGGGGGATTGGCGGCCATCAGGCGGTGTCTCCAAGGGTTGAACGGGCCTGCGCGTGGCGCGCGTCGGCCAGCAGCCCGGCCCAGCCCAGCGGGCCGCGGCCGAGCAGCGAGGCGACCGCGGCGGTGTTGAGGGCGCGGCCCTCGACCGCGCGCAGGGAGTCTTCGACCAGTTTCGGCGCGCACACCAGCACCACGTCGCAGCCGGCGTCCAGGTGGGCGTCGACGCGCGCCTTCACCCCGCCGGCGGAGAACGCCGCGGCCATGCCGATGTCGTCGGAGAACACCACCCCGCGGAAACCCATGCGCCTGCGCAGGATGTCGTTGATCCACACCGGCGAGTAGCCGGCCGGCTCGGGCGCCACCGCCGGGTAGACCACGTGCGCCAGCATCACCGCGTCGGCGCCGGCGTCGATGCCGGCGGCGAACGGCAGCAGGTCCTCGGCCTCCAGCGCCGCCAGCGGGCGCGGGTCGACCGCCTCGTCGAAATGGGTGTCCTCGGCGACCGTGCCGTGGCCGGGGAAGTGCTTGAGGGTGGCGGCCATGCCGGCCTCGTGCATGCCCTGCACGTAGGCGCGGGCGAACTGCGCCACCACCTGCGGATCGGCGTGGAAGGCGCGGTCGCCGATGGCGCGGTTGCCGCGCGCCAGGTCCACCACCGGCGCGAAGCTCAGGTCCACGCCGCTGGCGCGCACCTCGCTGGCCATCAGCCAGGCGTGCTCGCGCGCCGCCTCCAGCGCGCCGCCCGGGTCGCGCGCATAGCGCGCGCCGAAGCGCTCCAGCGGCGGCAGCACGGCGTAGCCGTCGCGGAAGCGCTGCACCCGCCCGCCCTCCTGGTCCACGCACACCAGCTGCGGGCGCGCGGTGGAAGCGCGGATCTGCGCGCACAGCTCGGCCAGCTGCGCGGGCGCAGCGTAGTTGCGGGCGAACAGGATCACTCCCGCCACCGCGTCGTGCTGCAGCCAGTCGTGCTCCTGCGCGGACAGTTCGGTGCCGGCGATGCCGATCACGAGCATGCGTTCAACCTCTGCGACCCCGCCGGGCGCGGGCCGGGCATTGTCGCAGATGCCGGTGCAAGGTCCAGGCCGCGCCCGCGTCAGCCGCGCTCGGCCGCGCTCCACTGCGAATACGGCCGGCTGGCCAGCGCCAGGTTGTAGTAGCGCACCTGTTCGGTGACCTCCGCGCCCAGCCAGGCGGGACGCTCGAATGGCTCGTCGGCGCGGTCCAGCTCGATCTCGGCCACCACCAGCCCGGCGTTGTCGCCCTCGAACTCGTCGATCTCCCACAGGTGGCCGGCGTGCTCGACCAGGTGGCGGCGCTTGACCACCCGCCCGCCGACGCACAGTTCCAGCAGCACGCGCGCGTCCGCCAGCGGGATCGGGTAGTCGAACTCCTGGCGCGTGCTGCCCGGCTCGCGCGACTTGAGGTTGAGATAGGCCTCATCGCCCTGGATGCGCACCCGCACCGATGCCTTCTGCCCGCCGCGATCCATCGCGCCGAGGTCGTTGATGTAGCCCTGCGCCATCGGGACGACGGCGTGCGCCTGCGCGCGCCAGGCGTCGTTGCTGAGCAGGAATTTGCGTTCGATTTCGAGGGGCACGGGAATGGGACTCAGTGAAGCCGGGACCCGGGAAAACAGCGTACAGCACTTGCTGTTGCCGTCATGACCGGACATGCGTCCGTTAAAAACCCCGCGAAGGCGGGGTTTTCGACAGGCGAACGTCTGGTCATCGCTTTTGCTCTTGATTACAAAGGGCAAAAAGCAAGAGCGATGACCAGACGTTCGTCTGTTGAAAGCCCCGCCTTCGCGGGAATGACGAGCAAAAGCAGGTAGCCTTTCCGGGTCCCGGGTCCCGGCCCCTCATCTTTCGAACACCGCCACGCTCTCCACGTGCGCGGTGTGCGGGAACATGTCCATCACCCCGGCCGCCTCCAGCCTGAAACCACGCTCGTTGACCAAATAGCCGGCGTCGCGCGCCAGCGAGCCGGGGTGGCAGCTGACGTAGACGATCCGGCCGAAGCGCTCCAGCGGCAGCTGCCGCAGCACCTCGATCGCGCCCGAGCGCGGCGGGTCGAGCAGCAGCTTGTCGAAGCCCTGGCGCATCCACGCCGTGCCGCGCTGGTCGGTGGTGAGGTCGGCGGCGAAGAACCGGGCGTTGCCCAGGCCGTTGCGCCGGGCGTTCTCCTGCGCCCGCGCCACCAGGCCGGCGTCGCCTTCCACCCCGACCACCTCGCCGACCCGGCGCGCCAGCGGCAGGGTGAAATTGCCCAGCCCGCAGAACAGGTCGAGCACGCGCTCGCCCGGCCGCGGATCGAGCAGTTCGAAGGCGTGGGCGATCATCTTATCGTTCAACTTCGCGTTGACCTGGATGAAATCCAGCGGCCGGAATCCCAGCTCCACGTCCCACGGCGCCAGCCGGAACGACAGCGGCGGCTCGGCCGGCCACAGCGGCCGCACACTGTCCACCCCGCCCGGCTGCAGGAACACGGCGAAGCCTTGCGCCTGCGCGAACGCCGCCAGCGCGTCCAGGTCGGCCTGCGGCAAGGGCTTGAGGTGGCGGAACACCAGCGCCACGGTTTCGTCGCCGGCGATGAACTCGATCTGCGGGATGTCCGCGCGCGCCTGCAGGCCGTCGACCAGCCTTGCCAGCGCTTCGACCTCGAAGCCGATCTGCGGGATCACCGTGTGGCACTCGCGCAGTTCGGCGACGAAGCGGGGGTCCTGCTCGCGGAAGCCGACCAGGGTCCTGCCCTTCTTCTCCACCCGCCGCACCGAGAAGCGGCCCTTGCGGCGGTAGCCCCAGCTGTCGGCGCACAGCGGCGCCAGCACGCGCGCGGGCTGGACGTGGCCGATGCGCTGCAGGTTCTCCAGCAGGGTGCGCTGCTTGGCCGCGATCTGCCGGTCCTCGGCCAGGTGCTGCAGCACGCAGCCGCCGCAGGTGCCGAAGTGCGGGCAGCGCGGCACCACCCGCTCCGGCGAGGCTTGCAGCACCTCCAGCGTGCGCGCCTCGTCGAAGTGGCGGTTCTTCGCGGTCTGCTCGGCCAGCACCCGCTCGCCCGGCAGCGCGCCGGCCACGAACACCGCCTTGCCGCCCTCGCCTTCGCCCGCCGCCGGCCGCCGGCCGACCCCGCGACCGTCGTGGCTGAGGTCGTCGATGGCGATTTCGAAGGGCGTGCGGTCGATGCGCGGGGAACGGGCCACGTGGCGGATTTCGGCTGCGGGCGGGGGCGCGCATTGTCGCAGACCCCGCCGCCGCGGCCGCCGGCCCTTGGCAATCCCGTCTCCCGCAGGCAGGATCGGACCGCCATTCGCCACGACAGGAGTCAGGCCATGTCCGCGCGCATTCTGCTGGTCGAGGACGACCCGGTGTCCGCCGCCTTCCTGCACAGCGCACTGCAGGCCCTGCCCGCCGAGGTGGTGCTGGCCGGCAGCCGCCGCCAGGCGCTGCGGGCCGGCGGCCACTTCGACGCCTGCCTGCTCGATGCCCACCTGCCCGACGGCGACGGCGCCGGCCTGCTGGCCGAGCTGCGCGCCGTCACGCCCGGCCTGCCGGCATTGGCGCACACCGCCGAGGCCGGCGCGACCGCCCGTACCCACCTGCTGGCGGCCGGATTCGCCGGCGTGGTGGCCAAGCCGATCGCCGCCGCCCGCTTGCGCGCAGCCGTGCGCGCCCTGCTGGCCGGGACGGCAGCGACGCCTGCCGCCGCCGCGGAATGCCCGCGGGCGGCGACGCCGGTGTGGGACGACGACGACGCACTGGCCGCGCTCGGCGGCAACGCCGACGACCTGGCCGCCCTGCGCGGCCTGTTCCTGCAGGAACTCGACGGCCAGGCCCGCGGCGTGCTGGCTGCATTGGCCGCCGGCGATGCGGCCGGCGCGCACGAACCGCTGCACCGGCTCAAGGCCAGCACCGGCCTGGTCGGCGCCGCCCGGCTGCGCGCGGCTATCGACGCGCTCGCGGCCACGCCGGCGGAAGCGGCGGCGCGGGCGGCGTTCGAACAGGCATGGCAGGCAAGCCGGCAGCCACGCTAGCGGCGCGCCATACCGGCGCCGCGCCTGCACGCACGAAGAAATGCTGGTGTCAACCGCCGCCGAAGGCCGGCCGCGGCAGCGCCGCCAGCATCTCCCAGGACTTCAGCCCGCGTCCGCCCAGATGGTGCTCGAGCAGGCCGCGCAGCGAACGCCGCAGCGCCGGCAGGTCGGCGGCCGCGGGCATGCGGTCGGCCTGCAGCGCCAGCAAGGCGGCGCCGGTGGGCGCGCTGCGCCGCTCCTGCCCGCGTTCGCCGAGCAGACGGCTGGGGCCGTGCTCGGGATCAAGCCGGTAACGCGCGGCCGGATCGACCGGCGCACCCTGCCCGTCCACGCCGAAGTCGAAACCGAAGCCCAGCGCCTGCAACAAGTCGCGCTCGAAGCGGCGCAGGGTCCACGCCAGCGGCTGCGCGGCGGCGGCGCCCAGGCGCGCGCGTACCTGCGCGTAGATCGCGAACAGCTGCGGCTGCGGGTCCAGCCGCGGCGCCAGCCGCAACACCAGTTCGTTGACGTAGAACGCCGCCAGCACCGCCTCGCCGTCCAGCCGCGGCGCGGTATCGATCGCCTCGGCCGCCGCCAGGGTGGCCAGTTCGCCGCGCAACTGCGCATCCAGGCGGATGAGCTGCAAGGGCTGCAGCGCCGCCCGCAGCGCATGCCGCTTCGGCGCCTGCACCCCGCGCGCCACCAGCCCCAGCCGCCCGTGCGCGGCGGTCAGCACCTCCACCAGCAAGCTGGTCTCGCGCCAGGGCCGCGCATGCAGGACGAAGGCGGGCTGTTGAGTGAGGTGCATGGAGTCGGGCGGGGATTCGGGTGAGACGGGACCCGGGACCCGGGACCCGGGACCCGGGAAAGGCTAACGACTCTTGCTCGTCATTCCCGCGAAGGCGGGAATCGCTCTTGGTTTTTACCTTTTGTAATCAAGAGCAAAAGCGATGACCAGACGTTCGTCTGTTGAAAGCCCCGCCTTCGCGGGGTTTTCAACGGACGCATGTCCTGTCATGACGGCAAAAGCAAGCGCTGTACACTTTTCCGGGACCCGGGTCCCGGCCTCACTCATACCCGAACGCCTTCAGCGCCGCCTCGTCGTCCGACCAGCCTTCGCGCACGCGCACCCAGGTCTCCAGGAATACCTTGCGGGCGAACAGCTGCTCCATCTGCGCGCGCGCCTTGCTGCCGATCGACTTCAGGCGCGTGCCGGCCTTGCCGATGACGATCGCCTTCTGGCTCTCGCGCTCCACCCACACCACCGCGCCGATGCGCAGCAGTTCGCCCTTGGGCGTGTGTTCCTCGGCGAAGCGCTCGATCTCCACCGTGGTCGCGTAGGGCAGTTCGGCGCCGAGCTGGCGCATCAGCTGCTCGCGCACCAGCTCGCCGGCGAGGAAGCGCTCGCTGCGGTCGGTGATCTCGTCCTGGCCGAACATCGGCGGCGCCTCTGGCAGCTGCGCCAGCAGCGCCGCCACCAGCGGCTGCAGGCCGTTGCGGTGCAACGCCGAGAGCGGCACCACCGCGGCGAAATCGCGCTCCTGCGCCACCTGCGCCAGGAACGGCAGCAGCGCCTGCTTGTCCTTGAGCCGGTCGATCTTGTTGACCGCCAGCACCACCGGCACGCCGGTGTCGTGCAGCACGTTCCAGGCCAGCGCGTCCGATTCGTCCCAGCGCCCGGCCTCGACCACCAGCAGCGCGGCATCCACCCCTTCCAGCGCGCTGCGCGCGGCGCGGTTCATCACCCGGCTCATGGCCGCGGCCGACCACTTGGCCTGGCCGCGGTGCAGGCCGGGGGTATCGACCAGAGCGAGCTGGCCCTGCGGGAAGCTGGCGATGCCCAGCAACCGGTGGCGGGTGGTCTGCGGGCGGTCGGAGGTGATGCTGACCTTGGCCCCGACCAGCGCGTTGACCAGGGTCGACTTGCCGACGTTGGGGCGGCCGAGCACGGCGACCTGGCCGGCGCGGTGCGGGGCGTGCGGGAGATCCGACATGCGCCGATTGTATCCGCCCGCGGCCCGCGCCATCGGCGCGACGGCATTACGGATGAGCCAGCTGCGCCAGCACCGCCGCTGCCGCCGCCTGCTCGGCAGTACGGCGCGAACTGCCCTCGCCCTCGGCCGACAGGGCCGGCTCGGCCAGTTGGCAGCGGACCTGGAACACCCGCGCGTGCTCCTCGCCGGACTCGCCCACCAGCTCGTACAGCGGCAGCGGCTTCTGCCGGCCCTGCAGCCATTCCTGCAGGCGGGTCTTGGCGTCTTTGCCGACCTTGCCCGCCGGCAGCGCGTCCAGCAGCGGCTCGAACCAGGGCAGCACCGCGCGGCGCGCGGCCTCGAAGCCGCCGTCCAGGTAGATCGCCGCCACCAGCGCCTCCAGCGCGTCGGCCAGGATCGAATCGCGGCGCTGGCCGCCGGACTTCATTTCGCCCGGGCCCAGGATCAGGCGCGGACCGAGGTCGAGTGCGCGGGCGATGGCGGCCAGCGAGGATTCGCGCACCAGTTCGGCGCGGGCGCGGGTCAGCGCGCCCTCGTCGGCCTTCGGCCAGCGCTGGAACAGCGCCTCGGCCACCAGCAGGTTGACGATGCCGTCGCCGAGGAATTCCAGACGTTCGTTGTTGGGCGCGCCGGCGCTGCGGTGGGTCAGCGCCTGCTCCAGCAGGGCCGGGTCGGCGAAGCAGTGGCCCAGCCAGCCGGCGCCGGTACGGGCGGCCTCAGCCTTCGCCACCACCGCCCCGGGTGAGGTCCTGGCTGAAGTCGAACTTGCCGACCACGTCCAGGTTGCCGATGATCGGCTTGCGCACCTCGTACTTGATGTGCATCTTCCAGCCGTTGTCGAGGCGGTCGAACTTGACGTCCTGGGGGGTGACGCTGTCGGAATAGTTCACGTCCAGGCGGCGGAACAGCAGGTCCTGCAGCTTGGCCGGCTCCATCTCGGCCACGCCGGGCTGTTCGGACAGGCCCTTGGCCGCGGTGCGCACCGAATAGTATTCCTCGTACATCGGGAACAGCTTCATGCCGATGTACACCGCGAACCCGACCACCGCCAGGGTGATCAGGAAGCCGATGAGGGTCATGCCCTGCTGCCGCTGCCTCATGGTTGTTCCCCTTCGAACCAGAATGCTGATGTCATTGGATGCCGGTACCGATGCGGCCCGGGTCGAAGCCGTCCTTGCAGAACCAGCCCTCGCAATTGAACCAGATGACGAAGGCCTTGCCGCGCAGGTTGGCTTCCGGCAGGAAATTGTGGTTGGGGATGGGCTTGCCGTCCGGCCCGATCTCCGGCCACAGCCGGCCGTCCTCGCTATTATCACGATTGTCGCCCATCACGAAATAGTAGCCCTGCGGCACCACCCACTCGCCTTCGCCCTGGATCCGGTCCAGCGCCTCGTAGACGGTGTGCGGTCGCCCTGGCAGGTCCTCGCGCAGCAGGTGCACGCCGTCGGCCGTGGGCGGCAGGCCGCGGCCGGTGAACACGCCCAGGTCCTGGTAGGCCAGCTTCTTGCCGTTGACGGTCAACTCGTTGCCGTGGAAGCCGATGTGGTCGCCCGGCAGGCCGATCACCCGCTTGACCCAGTCCTGCTTCGGGTCCATCGGCGGCTTGAACACCACCACGTCGCCGCGCCTGGGCTCGCCGATCGGCAGGAACTTGGCGTTGGTGATCGGCAGGCGCAGGCCGTAGGAAAACTTGTTGACCAGGATGAAATCGCCGATCAGCAGGTTGGGCATCATCGAGGCCGAGGGGATCTTGAACGGCTCGGCCACGAAGCTGCGCAGGATCAGCACCACCGCCAGCACCGGGAAGAACGCCTTGGAGTAGTCGATCAGCACCGGCTCCTCGTCCAGCAGCCCGGCGCGGCGGGCACGGGCCTTGGCCAGGAACAGCTTGTCGGCCAGCCAGACCAGGCCGGAGAACAGGGTCAGGACGACGAGGATGGTCTCGAACCAGTAGCTCATGGATGGAAAACCGGGAACGGGGAATGGGGAATGGGGAATCGGAAGGCGCCGGAGCGGTGCGGGACGGGCGAGCGGCAGGGAAAGGCGGCCGCGCGCCTGCGCGCTCTTGCCACTCCCCATTCCCGATTCCCCATTCCCGGCCTCATTTGCCGTCCACCTGCAGCACGGCGAGGAAGGCCTCCTGCGGTATCTCCACCCGGCCCACCTGCTTCATGCGCTTCTTGCCTTCCTTCTGTTTTTCCAGAAGTTTTTTCTTGCGGGTGATGTCGCCACCATAGCATTTGGCCAATACGTTCTTGCGCATGGCCTTGACCGTGGAGCGGGCGATGATCTGCGCGCCCACCGCGGCCTGGATGGCCACGTCGAACATCTGCCGCGGGATCAGGTCCTTCATCTTCTCGGTCAGTTCGCGGCCGCGCCGGTCGGCGTGCTGGCGGTGCACGATCAGGCTCAGCGCGTCGACCTTGTCGCCGTTGATCAGGGTGTCCAGGCGCACGAACGGCCCGGCCTGGAAGCGGCTGAAGTGGTAGTCCAGCGAGGCGTAGCCGCGGCTGACCGACTTGAGCTTGTCGAAGAAGTCCAGCACCACCTCGGCCATCGGCAGTTCGTAGGACACCTGCACCTGGCTGCCCAGGTAGCTGATGCCGACCTGGCTGCCGCGCTTTTCCTCGCACAGGGTGATGACGTTGCCCACGTAGTCCGGCGGGGTGAGGATGTTGGCGCGGATGATCGGCTCGCGGATCTCCTCGACCTGGTTCACCGGCGGCAGCTTGGCCGGGTTGTCCAGCGCGATCGTGGTGCCGTCGGTCCTGAGCACCTCGTAGACCACCGTCGGCGCGGTGCTGATCAAGTCCAGGTCGTACTCGCGCTCCAGCCGTTCCTGCACGATCTCCATGTGCAGCATGCCCAGGAAGCCGCAGCGGAAGCCGAAGCCCATCGCCTCGGAACTCTCCGGCTCGAAGCGCAGCGCGGCGTCGTTCAGGCGCAGCTTCTCCAGCGCCTCGCGCAAGGCCGGGTAGTCCTCAGCGTTGACCGGGAACAGGCCGGCGAACACCCGCGGCTGCATCTCCTGGAAGCCGGGCAGCGGCTTCGGCGCCGGGTCGGCTGCAAGCGTCAGCGTGTCGCCCACCGGCGCGCCGTGCACGTCCTTGATCGAGGCGGTGATCCAGCCCACCTCGCCCGCGCCGAGCTTGCCCAGCTCCTTGCGCTTGGGGGTGAACACGCCGACCTTGTCGACCTCGTGGGTGCGGCCGGTGGACATCACCAGGATCTTGCCCTTCGGCGCGATCTGCCCCTGCATCACCCGCACCAGGCTGACCACGCCCAGGTAGTTGTCGAACCAGGAGTCGATGATCAGCGCCTGCAGCTTGTCGGTATCGCGCGGCCGCGGCGCCGGGATGCGCTGGACGATCGCCTCCAGCACCTCCACCACGTTCTGCCCGGTCTTGGCGCTGACCGGGATCGCCTCGCTGGCGTCGATGCCGATCACCGCCTCGATCTCGGCCTTGGCGCGCTCGGTGTCGGCGGTGGGCAAATCGATCTTGTTGAGCACCGGCACCACTTCCAGGCCCTGCTCCACTGCGGTGTAGCAGTTGGCCACCGACTGCGCCTCCACCCCCTGGGCAGCGTCGACCACCAGCAGCGCGCCCTCGCAGGCGGCCAGCGAGCGGCTGACCTCGTAGCTGAAGTCGACATGGCCGGGGGTGTCGATGAAGTTGAGCTGGTAGACCTGGCCGTCGCGCGCGGTGTACGGCAGCGACACCGACTGCGCCTTGATGGTGATGCCGCGCTCGCGCTCGATCGGGTTGGAGTCGAGCACCTGGGCTTCCATCTCGCGCGCGTCCAGGCCGCCGCACAGTTGGATGATGCGGTCGGCCAGGGTCGACTTGCCGTGGTCGACGTGGGCGATGATGGAGAAATTGCGGATGTTCCGCATCGAGGCGGGCGTGGGGGGCTGCATGGGCGGCGGCAGGGGCCGTCGTGGGGTGAACGCGGCATTATCGCATGCCTGCCGGGGCGGCGGTTCTGCCTGTTTTTGCTTTTCCCTTCTCCCTTCGGGAGAAGGTGGCGCGAAGCGCCGGATGAGGGTATGGCGAAGATGGCGACGTCCGAACCATCACGAATGTCCCGAACCCTCACCCCAACCCCTCTCCCAATGGGAGAGGGGCTCGAAGCCCCTCCTCCTTGCCCGCTGCGCAAGCCGAGGGAGGGGCAAAAGCAGCACCGCCTTGCGAACTTGCCCTACTGGTCGTCGTCCTTGCCTGCGCCGCCCACGGTCACTGCGACGAACTGATTGACGCCGTTGGCCGCCCGCACCAGCAGCATCACCACCTCGCCCTTGCGGTAGCCGGCCACCGCCTTGTCGAAGGCGCTGGTGCTGTTGACCTTGCTGCGGCCGACCTGCAGGACCACGGTGCCGGGCTGCAGGCCGCTGTCCATCGCGGTCTGGCGCGACACCGACGCGATCACCACGCCCTCGCCGCTGGCCAGGCCCAGGCGCTGGCGCAGCTGCGCCGGCACCTCCTCGACCTTGATGCCCAGGGCGTTGCCGCCCGCCTTCGGTGCGGCCTGCTGCTGGTCGTCCTGGCCCTGGTCCTGGTCGTCCTGACCGCCGAACGAGGAGGTCTTCAGCTCGCTCAGCACCACCGGCACCTGCAGGGTTTTGCCGTCCCGCACCAGGGTCAGGGTGACCTTGCTGCCGGCCGGCATCGGGCCGACCAGGGGCGGCAGGTCCTCGATGCTGTTGATCTTCTGGCCGTTGAAGGCAGTGATGAAGTCGCCCGGCTGGATGCCCGCCTTCTCTGCACCACTGTCCGGCGCAACGCTGGCGACCAAGGCCCCTTGTTTGTTCGGCAGCTTGAAGCCTTTGACATCGTCATCGCTGATGTTCCCCTGCATCCCCACGCCCAGCATCGAGCGGCTGACCTTGCCGTTCTTCTTCAACTGGTCGGCCGCGCTCAGCGCCAGATTGATCGGGATGGCGAAGCTGATGCCCATGTAGCCGCCGGAATCGGAGAAGATCTGCGAGTTGATCCCGACCACCTCGCCGCTGGTGTTGAGCAGCGGGCCGCCGGAGTTGCCGCGATTGATCGCCACGTCGGTCTGGATGAAGCGCACGTACTGGCTGAGCGGGTTGGCGCGGCCGGTGGCGCTGACCACGCCGGCGGTGACCGAGTGGTCCAGCCCCAGCGGCGAGCCGATCGCAACCACCCACTGGCCGGGCTTGAGCTTGTCCGAATTGCCCATCCGCAGCGACGGCAGGCCGCCGGCCTCGATCTTCAGCAGGGCCACGTCGTAGAGCTTGTCCGTGCCGACCACCTTCGCGGTCAGTTCGCGCCCGTCGGACAGCTTGACGTGGACCTTGGCGGCACCCTCGACCACGTGGTTGTTGGTCAGGATGTAGCCGTCGGGCGAGATGATGAAGCCGCTGCCCATCGACTCCTCGGTGGGGCGGCGGCGCTTGGGCGTGGCCTGGTCCGGCTGCGCGCTACGCGGGCTGTCGCTGCCGTCATCGTCGTCGCTGCCGTCTTCGCCCGGGAACTGGAAGTCCGGGCCGAAGAAACGCTTGAAGATGTCGGGCATGTCCTGGTTGCCGATGACCTGGACGCCGGAGCGGGTCGAGGCGTCGATGTCGGCGGTCACGGTGACCACGCCCGGCCCGACCTGCTCGACCAGGGTGGTGAAGTCCGGCAGCCCGGTGACGATCTGCGGCGCGGTGCTCTGCGCGATCGAAGCGACGGTGGCCGCCGGCGCGGCGGCCGGCTGCTGCGCGCACGCCGACAGCGGCAGGGTCAGGGACAGCAGGCCGATCAGGCCGTTGCGGACGCTCGGGTTCATCGATGGAGTTCCGTTGCTCGAAGATAGAGGGGATAGGGTTGCACGCGGCCGGGCCGCGCCTGCCGCCGCGGCTTCACGGCCAGGATCGGAGGCTCACGGCTGCACGGGCGCGCTGGCGTCGGTAGCGACGTCGGCGGACGCGGCCGCCGGCACGGCCGTCTGCGGCAGGAACGGCGCGAACGCATCGCGCTCGTGCGCCTCGCCCAGGCTCGGCAGGGCATAGCCGGTGGCGTAGCTGCCGCTGCCGGCGAACTGCGGCAGGGTCGCCCGCGGCCACGGCCGCGCCGCCACCTGGCCGCTCTGGCCGGCGAAGGGATCGCGACTCTTGCCGGCGGCGGCCAGGCCCGTCGTCGCTGCGGCGGCCCCCGTCGTCGCGGCGACACTCGGCGGTTCCGCCGGCTTGGTGGCGGCGTGCGCCGGCGACTGCGCCATGGCGACCGCCGGTGCGTCGGTAGTCGGTGCACGCATGCGCGGCGCCGGGTCGGCCCGGCGCGGCTTGGCCGCCGTGGCCAGGGCGGCACCCGCCGACGCCAGCGAAACCGCATTGCCCTCGTGCGTGACCACATCGCCTGCGGGCACCGCCGGCGGCGGCGCGGTGGGCGCGGCTGCCAGCACCGATGCCGGCGGCGCCGCGGTCGGCGCAGACGTGGCCGGCCCCTGCGGCAGCGACGGGTGGGTCATGAGCAGCGCCACCGCCGCCACCGAGGCAGCCAGCGCGCCGCTGCCCCAGCGCGCCAAGCGCGCGCGCGCGGCCGGCGCCGCCGGCACCTCGTCGTTGG